>NZ_CAJHBC010000002.1:0-537864 GCF_904846535.1 Psychrobacter muriicola 2pS | reverse complement strand
GATAGTCATTTGCTGATTCAATAAGCATGCGAACGGCGCGCTCTTTAATCTCAGGAGTGTAGGTTTGTCTTTTCATTGTCGTATTCTCTCAGAAAGTTGAGTCTCCGACAATCCCGGGGCGGTTCAATATTTAGTTTCTCATTAATGTCATCAACACCATCTATTACCATGATTTTTGTCACTACACCTGTCGGTGTAACATAGCAAGCATCTCTATCACGGAATTTAAAAAACCTCAACAATGAGCTATTAAAGTCTGGGCGCTTTAAAAAAGTACCTTTGCCTTGCTGCTTGATTAAAACTCCGTCTTCTACTAACTTTTCAACAGCTTTACGAACGGTTCCTACCGATACCTGGTATTTATCAGCGAATTCCTGTTCAGTAGGTAAAGGCGTATTTTCATCCCACTTACTCTCTGTCAGTAGCGTCTGTATATGCCATCTTACTTGTTCGTAACGTGGCATTTTAAAGTTCTTGAAATGATCTATCATCTTTTTTCACCACAATGGAAAGGTTTTTATTAACTATCTTAATTTCGTTAAGCGTTGCTACTACTGTAAACACTAGGATATATCTAATCACTTTAATATCAAAACCCACCTATATATTGGTAGTCAATTTTATCTAATTAACGCGACTTTTTTTGCTATCATTCTACTCAACTAGAGGCGCTGTAAGCTTGTACGATTTTTTAGTCTTGAAAGCTATTTGTCGATATTAGTGTTTAGCATAAGGCTCTTTACTCAGTAAAAACTGCTATGGTTTTTTATAGAGTTCATACAGTTAAGGTCAAGGGGCATTTGTGACACTTTATATTCTAGCCGCAATAGTGATATGTATAATTTTGGGCTATACAACCAAGATCAATATTGGCCTATTTGCTATTGCATTTTCATACCTTATCGGCTGTTTTGGTATGGGATTGAAGGCTTATGAGATTATTGAACTATGGCCTCTGAAAATTTTCTTTGTTATTTTTGCCGTTACCCTCTTCTACAACTTTCCGCTAGCCAATGGTGCTTTAGAAAAATTGTGTAGTCACTTAATCTATAAGTGTCGACATTTTCCAGCATTCTTGCCGCTAGCTATTTTCCTTGTTGCCACAATTATTGCAGGATTAGGTGCTGGTTATTACACAGTTTTAGCCACTATGGCACCGATGATCTTATTATTGTCTAAACGTACTAATTTAAATATCGTCATTGCTACTTTATCCGTGAACTATGGTGCCTTGGCTGGTGCTAACTTCATCACCTCACAAAGTGGCGTTATTTTCAGAGAGCTGATGCGCGGCGCAGGAGTTGCAAATGATAATACCTTTACTTATGTCTTAGGAATCTTTGCCGCTACTTTTTTCATACCTGTGATCCTATTAGGCGGTTATAGCCTTATCAATGCGAGAAATAGCAAAATTGCAATTCAAACGACAGTGCCAGAGCCTTTTGATAGTAAGCAAAAACAATCTATTATGCTGATTTTTATTATGATGGCTCTTGTGCTTATTGTGCCTATTTTAAATCTACTCATGCCGCAAGTATCGGCGATTCAATTTTTGAACGCTCGGATTGATATTGGTTTTATCGCTATTATCTTCGCTTTAATTAGCCTGCTTTTAAAATTAGGTGACGAAAAAGCAGTGATTGCACTAATACCTTGGAATACGCTTATTATGATTTGTGGCGTCGGTATGTTAATCAGCCTTGGAGTAGAAATAGGTGTCATTTATGAGCTAACAGAATGGCTCAGTACAAACGTGCCTATCTGGATGATACCAACTTTAGTTTTCGTTATCAGCGCAATCATGTCAATATTTGCTAGTACACTCGGAGTCGTCGCTCCTACTTTATTTCCTATGGTGCTGCCTCTAGCCGTCGCCTCTGGCATAAGCCCTTTATTATTATTTACCTGTATTGTTGTGGGGGCACAAAGCTCATCACTGTCACCTTTCTCATCAGGAGGTAGTCTAATGTTAGGCGCCTCACAAGTGGTTATAGAAAAAAACAAACTTTTTAATGCCCTATTATTCAAGGCAGTGCCCTTAGATATTGCTGTTGGAATAATAGCAATATTAATTATCCAGCTCATATTCTAACTGCTTATAAGCAAAATATGCCACAGTCTTGTTAAGCGTTCTTAAAGCTACTTTCATTACTTTGAGCGCAATGCATATATTATTAGCTCTCAATGAATAACCGCTAAAATGATTGTCGCCGCCCTAGGAAAGCATTACTACAAATGTCTTTCTCATCATATCCTAACAATTAATTCCCTTAAAAATTACTTATATCCGATTATTTTATCAAATAAAATTTGGATATGAGTATTAGGTTAATACCTTTTGACTCTCATATTGACATAACAAAAGACCACTCTAGTTAGCCTCTAATTATATATATTACTATAAAATTCATATATACATACATATGTTTCTTGTCATTTCTAAAATATTCTGTTACTTTTGCAAAGTGCACAAAAAGACTACTGTTATGAAAGCTGGCCACATGGTTCATCTGTAATAACTTTATCATTTCAATCAGAATTCTATTGAATTTTTACTGTAAAAATACACACAAGGAGTGTCGTGTGAAAAAACTATCCTATCTAGCGCTTGGTCTTTCTATCCTTTCTCTAACAGCCTGTAATAATGCAAACGAAACTGCTAGTACAGATACTACTGCGGCAGATGGCTCAAGTGAGCTAACAGCGCCTTCACGTCCAGAATGTATTGCTCCAGCAAAACCAGGTGGCGGCTTTGACTTAACTTGCAAACTTGCTCAAGCCGGATTGAAAGATACGGGTATATTAAAAGATCCCATGCGAGTCACTTATATGCCAGGCGGCGTAGGAGCTGTTGCTTATAACAAAATTGTCGCTAATGACCGTGATAATGGCGATGCAATTATTGCATTCTCTACCGGTTCTATCCTCAATTTATCGCAGGGTAAATTTGGTAAATTCACTGAAAAAGACGTGAAATGGTTGGCTGGCGTTGGTACAGATTATGGCGCTATTGCTGTCAATGCTGAGTCACCAATTAAAGATCTAGCAGGATTGGTCGCTGAACTAAAATCAAATCCAAAAGCTATCAGCTTCGGCGCTGGTGGTAGTGTCGGTGGTCAAGACTGGATGCAAACGGCTATTTTAGCCAAAGCAGTTGGCGTCAATCCTAGCGATATGACTTATGTGGCGATGGAAGGTGGTGGTGAGGCCATTACAGCAGTTATGGGCAATCATATTACGGTCGTGAGCGCTGGTATTGCTGAAATTATGCCACAAGCTTCCGCTGGAAAATTACGTGTACTAGCTGTATTTGCAGATGAAAGATTGGGCGGCACGATGGCTGATATACCTACTGCCAAAGAGCAAGGCTATGATGTCACTTGGCCAGTCGTTCGTGGTTATTACATGGGACCAGATGTTAGTCCTAGCGCTTATAACTGGTGGAAAGATGCGTTCGATAAGATGCTTGCTGATCCGAAATTTGCTGAAATACGTGAGCAGCAAGAATTACTACCATTCTCTATGACCGGAGACGAGCTACAAGCTTACGTTTATAAACGTACTGGCGAGTTACGTGAATTGTCTGCTGAGTATGGTCTTGTTGAAACTGCAGCGGAAGCTAAGTAATTACATTGAGATTCAATACCCTCATTAATTGAAGATTAAATGTTTTTGGTATTCTTAAAGGCTGGCAGGACATATATCTGTCAGCCTTTTTGCCCCAAAACTCAAGGAACATTCCTTATGACAATGGAACGTCTGTTTTCTGGGCTCATGGCACTAGTAAGTATATTTTTAATATACTTAGCCATTGGTTATGTCGCCCCTATTGCTTATGACCCAATTGGTCCTCGTCCTTACCCTATTTTAATTTTTTCCTTGTTGGCATTTGGCGCTTTAGTAGTAGCTTTTCGGCCAGCACGTTTTACTAAACCTATTGATTTAGAGCTGACCAAGCCAATCGTCAAAAACCTAGTGCTCTGTGCGCTTGCTTTGTTGGTTTATGGTCTTTTATTTGAAGCATTGGGTTTTATCCTTGCCACTATTCTGATGTCTTTTGCGCTAGGTTTGCTGTTTGCAGGCAACCCGCTTAAAAGTCTTATTTTTTCAGTTTTAATCAGTATTGGCTTATATATCTTGTTTGACATATTTTTAGATGTCAAATTACCACTCGGATTGTTATCAGGGATAATAGGGTAGCCAATATGAATACTTTTGATTTTTTGATGCATGGCTTTGCTATTGCATCTACCCCAGAAAACTTACTGATTGCACTTATCGGTGCTTTTTTGGGAACGATTGTAGGCATGCTGCCTGGTCTAGGTCCGATCAACGGTGTGGCAATATTACTGCCTTTCGCCTTTGCTCTTGGGTTGCCACCAGAGAGCGCGCTCATCTTACTTTCAGCGGTTTATCTCGGTTGTGAATATGGTGGTCGTATCTCCGCCATTCTTATTAACGTACCCGGTGATGCTGGTGCCATCATGACGACTTTAGATGGTTATCCATTGGCGAAGCAAGGAAAGGCTGGTATTGCGCTGTCTTTATCTGCCGTCAGCTCATTCGTTGGTGCCACTATCGCGACAATCGGCGTGGTGTTATTCGCCCCTCTATTAGCGAAATGGGCAATCTCATTTGGCCCTGCTGAATACTTTGTATTGATGGTATTTGCGATTACCTGCCTAAGTGGTTTGGTGGGAGATCAACCAGTTAAAACAGGTATTGCTGCTTTAATTGGTCTTGGTTTAGCGACTGTTGGCGTGGATGCCGTTACCGGTATTTATCGCTTTACTTTTGATTCAGTTAATCTGTCTGATGGTATTCAATTTACCACTATCGTTATTGGCTTCTTCAGTGTGAGTGAAATTTTAATCTTGCTCGAAAAAACCACAACGGGTCACAAAGTCATTGAACAAGGTAAGCGCAGTTTACTAAACTTTAAAGAGTTCACTTTTGCCTTTGGAGCCATGCTACGCAGTGGGCTAATGGGTTTCGTTGTTGGCATTTTACCTGGTGCAGGCGCGACCATTGCCAGTGCGATGACTTATGCCAGTGAACGTAAAATCGCTGGTGATACTGGTACCTTTGGCGATGGCGATCTTCGCGGTGTTGCTTCACCAGAGGCGGCAAACAATGCCTCAGCGTGTGGTTCATTTGTACCAATGTTGACCCTAGGTGTACCAGGTTCTGGTACGACAGCTGTCATGATGGGCGCACTAACCCTATACAATATCACTCCAGGTCCACAGTTATTTACTGAGCAGCCTGATATAGTTTGGGGTCTTATTGCCTCTTTATTCATCTGTAACGTTATTTTGTTGGTAATGAATATTCCATTAGTGGGCTTGTTTGCTAAGCTACTTGATGTACCAAACTATGTATTGATACCAGCAATCGCTGCGGTCAGTTTTGTTGGGGTATATTCAATCCACAGTACTACCTTTGACTTGGTATTTATGGTGGCACTGGGTGTATTTGGTTATTTCTTACGCAAATTGAACTTCCCATTATCAGCACTCATTTTAGGCTACGTGTTAGGTGAACTTATGGAATCTAACTTAAGGCGTGCCCTGTCTATTTCTCAAGGTGAGTTGTCTATCTTGTGGAGTAGCCCTATTACTATAGTCCTATGGGCATTGGCTATTCTAATGGTATTTATGCCGATAATTCGTAGTGTATATCGTAAGCGTTATAAGAAGACTGCTATTTAGGTTTCAGCTAGTCTGTTCTCTAGATACGTTCTCTGCGGTGGCTATACTTTATGTATGACCACCGTTTTTTTAGGAAATAGTTACACCTAATACTTCCAATGAAGGCGTTAACACTGCTAGAGAAATAAAAATGCTACTTTAATAAAAGCTCTTATCAGTTAGCCAGAATTAGTTGACGACTACAACTTGATGTCACTCATGAAATAGGATTTTATAGTGCTCCTTGTTTTAGATTTACTACAATCCATCCCAAGTTGGCATTTAGTAGGCTTGTTTTTCGCTGGCATGGCCGCTTTTATCATCTCTACTATATCGGGTGGTGGCGGTGCTATGTTACTAATACCAGCTACCTCTTGGATGATAGGGACAGCGTTTGCACCACCTGTAATTAATTTGGCTACCCTGATTAGTAATGCTTCGCGGCTGTATCTATTCTGGAATGATATTGATTGGTCTTTGACCAAATACTATGTACCAAGTGCCATTATAGGCGCGTGGCTAGCAGCGTTGGTTTTTAGTCGTTTGGATGCAAACTGGATTCAGTTGTTGGTTGGCGCATTTTTAGTATCGACCATTTTCCAATATAAGTTTGGTAAAGTAAGTAAGACGTTTGATATGCCAAAAGCAGGTTTTATACCTTTGGGCTTTGTCATTGCTTTTATGAGCACATTAGTGGGTGGTCTCGGTCCTATACTTAACCCTTTTTATATGAATGCAGGACTAGAAAAAGAAAACCTTATTGCTACCAAGACTGCCAATTCCTTTTTCGTAGGTATTGTACAAATCGGTAGCTACGCTTTTTTTGGCATATTCACTGTCAATCTCTGGGTGTACGGTCTGGTATTAGGATTAGGTGCTGTTATTGGCAATATCATTGGCAAACGCTTTTTGGCAGGAATGAGTATTAGCCAGTTTAGAGTAATGCTGCTCATACTAATGGTAATCAGTGGTCTCATAATGATTATAAGAAACATAAACGTGCTGTTCTAATAAGTCTTTAGTCCAATACTGTTACTATTCACAGTAAGTTTACATAGATAATGGCAGTGAGTTCACATCGCGTATCTTTATCGAATAAACAATTACATATATACTGTCAATCCAGTAGGAACTAACTTAGAAGAGTCTAACTAACCAGCATGACAGTAAAATCCAAACCCCTAGCAAGCTTGTTCACAAAGCCACCTCATAACTCGTACTACGCCCAGAAGCCTCAGATTTTTCCAGCATTCCCTGCTCTATCAAATTATCAATATCACGTAGTGCCGTGTCTATAGAACACTTGGTCATAATTGCCCATTTCTTAGTGGTCAGGTTGCCATAAAAGTCAGTCAGTAAGATATTCAGCATTTTTACTTGCCTATCATTCAAAGTATGCTTTCGATGCGTCTGCCAAAAACTCGCTTTATTAATAACTTTATCAGTGGTAGTTTGAGCAGCAATCAGTGCTTGCTCTAGCGTTTGTAAAAACCAACCAATCAGTAATATCTTTATCACCTTTTTGCGTGCCCTCTAGTATTTTGTAGTAGTCATTGCGCTGTTTAATAAACTACGCTGACGTACTATAAAAGCGTTGAGGACTGTCATCACTTTTTGCTAGCATCCGTTCTGTGATTGCTCGTGTTAGTCGTCCCTTTCCATCATCAAAGGGATGAATCGTCACAAACCATAAATGAGCAATACCCGCTTTGATGACCAAATCTATATCATCTTGCTCATGTGGTGAAGTATTAAACCACGATAAACATTTTTCTAGCGCATCTGGTAGCTTCTCCGCACTCGGGGCAACAAAATGAACCTGCTCACGACCATAACCACCAGAAACCACTTGCATAGGTCCTTGACCATCATCACGGATACTGCCTGCTTTGATTCGATAAAATCCACTATATCCATCTGGAAATAATGCCCGAGACCATCCCAGTAACTCGTCCAACAATAATGGCTGTTTATAGTAATAGGTTGCATTTAGCATCATCTCCACAACCGCATCAATCTCACGAGAAGCAGTTGGCATCCTAGCGTCATCTATCCCTAAATATCGGGCTATAGAAGACCGTACTTGCTAGTTATTTAATGCTTCACCTTCAATTTCTGAAGTTTTAACAATCTCTGGAGTCACGGCATCTAACTGTGCCTCAACGTTAAGATTTAAACCTAGTGCTAGCAATTTTCCGAGCAAACACCTTTGTAATATCCGCACCCAACTAATCAATGGCAGCCGTCTTTTATCTGCCCATTGTTCATCGTCCAGTTTGAATATTCATAAATATAGGTAATGGGCTTCGTATTTTTCTCAACTATATGTATAGGCAGGGATTAAAACGTTAATCTCCTTATATTATGCAGAAAATAAATAACACAACTCACGCTAATATCAGTAATAAGGAATAGCTTTAACAGCAGAGGAAATGAGCAGCAATTTTTAATGAAAACGTACTGTTTTTCTGTTGATCTATGTTGGAGTAGAGGTGAAAAGACTATAAAAATATAGTGACTAAATACGTGTTAAATTTGAATACAATCTAATTTGCTTCGTACATTTTTGTTTAGGTAATATTTATGGGTTAATAGAATCAATAAATTTAAGATACTGTCATATCATAATATTTGGTTGACATAGTAAAAGTTAGAATAAAACACGCTACAACACTCCGATACCACTTAACAATAACTGCCCACCAGCAATTAATAGCAGAACACCAAATGCACGCTTAAGCATCAAAGCGGGTAAAACATGCGCCAGTTTCGCCCCAACTTTTGCCATCGCAAAACTCGCCACTGAGATGCATAAAAAGCCCGTAATATGGATAAAACCGATCGTCCCTTCAGGCATATTAACGACGTCTTGACCGAACCAAGCGAAGCCTGCTGCGCCAGCCAGCGCAATGGGCAAACCGCAGGCAGCAGAGGTGCCGACGGATTGCCGCATCGGTAATCCTGCCCAATTCAAAAACGGCACGGTCAAGCTGCCACCACCGATACCAAAAATAGATGACGCCAGCCCAATGCCTGTACCAGCTCCAAACTGCACACCAGCATGTGGCAGCGGCCTATCTGGTTGCTCTTTATTCGATAAAAACAGCATTTTTAGCGCCATCAGTAGCGCGCCCACCCCGATAATCACTTGTAGCATCTGACCGTCGATCATGTCGGCCACGCCAGCACCGACCAAACTGCCAATGACCAGGCCAAGCGCCATATGTCGCCAAATCTCCCAACGCACGCCGCCGCGCTTATTGTGCGCCATCAGTGAGCTCAGCGACGTCACTGCAATCGTGGCCAAAGAAGTTCCTATCGCCAAATGGGTAACGACTTCAGGAGGAAAATGATACGCCGTAAAAATCCACACGAGGACGGGCACGATAATCATGCCGCCGCCCACGCCAAACAAACCCGCACTAAGACCTGCGAACGCCCCAGCAATGACAAACCACACATACAACATGTAACGCCTACCTTTTTGTGATCATCAATCATAAATGAGTATGCAGCGCGAACCCATTAAACCCTATCGGTTTCTATCGATCCATGCTTGTAGCCCATCGATATTACGAAAGTCATCCCAACTTCTACAGGGGATATGCGGTAGCACGTTATTGACCATTTTGGACAACGCACTACCCGGCCCTATTTCTATCACCATACTGGGCTGGTACTCTTCGATGGTCTCTAAGCACAGATACCAGTCTAAAGGGTGATCTATTTGCTGCGATAAGATGCACAGACCTTGCTCACTGTCACTGTATCTGGTGCCATCAGTAGCACTAATAATCGGTGTTCGCATCTTAGGCAGCGTTAAAGACTGTGTATAGCTGGCAAAGGCCTCTGCCGCTTCTTGCATCATGACCGTATGCGAGGGTACAGATACTTTTAGCCGCTGCACATTTTGCGCGCCTAAATTTTGCGCAATGTCGGCAGCCTGCTGAAGATGCGCATGATTGCCCGCGATGATGAACTGATCTCGATTAATCTTAATAGACAAATGGGTCTGGCTCTGTGTAAGTAGCTCATCCATCTTACGGTCAGGCACGCCTTTGATGGCCATCAGCCCACTCGATGCGGTTACTGCGTTTTGCATGACGCTGGCTCTTTGATGCACCAAATCTAAACCAGCAGCATAAGGGAGCTGGCTACTGCAAGCAAAAGCACTGACCTCACCTAAGGAGTAACCCGCAAATGCCATTGGTGCAGCGATCAGTCGCTGTAGCTGCTGCCAACGATAATACTGCAGCGTATAAATAAACGGCTGCGCAATCTGATTATCAAAAAGTCGCTCTTCAAACAGTTGGCTATCAGCATGCTCCGTAAATAATTCAGGTGCTACCGAGCTCAATAAAGACTGCTCATCAGGTGGCATCTGACTCAGTACTTCGTCTAGGTGCGCTTGGCTTTGTAGCCCCTGCCCACTAAATAGGATGATTAAATTCATTTTCCACCTTATATAAGAAGATTGTGACCGCGAGCAAATCGGCGCTGCCACCAGGGCTAAGATTATGCTGCACAAAATACTGATTAATATGGCTTATTTGCTGTTGCCAATCATGTTGATGCACGCCGCCTGCTTGCAAAAACTGCGTGGCCAAGCGCTGCGCCATCTTTAAGTCTTCGATGCCGCCGCGCCAGACGATATTGGTATCTGATAACAGCGATATTAGTAACATCAAGGTCTGCATACTGGATTTTTCAAAGTCTTGGGTGCGGTACATGGTCTCATAAAGACAAGGCAGTACTTGCGCTTGAATGACCTCAAAGCCATTGGCCACCATTTCAATCGCCCCAGTGATGCCATATTGTTTGAACATTTTTTGCCCATGGCTATTGGGATCTCGCGTTAATCGCGTGTGTAAATCCACCTGCCAGCGCTCAACCAGTTGCGCGCAAATATTGTGAGCGGTTAATGCTATGTCTGCTTGTATACATCGACCAATCGCAGCGCAAACAAAGCCCAAATTAAATATCGCGCCTTTATGAGTGTTGATATTATGGGTGGCCTGCCGCATTTTTGCTTCTTGATAAATGCCTTGGTTTTTGATGGCATCAAATGGGCTATCGTCATAACCAAACTGGCTTAAGATGGAAAAATAGCCCTGTAACGACGTGATACTGTATATAAACGTCTGGTGATTCATGTCGGTGTGGCTGCCATTACTTGACGGACAGACCAAACCCGGTTTGTTTTCTAGACTCAATTCATCATATAAGGCTTCGCATGCCAAGGCATCAATATGCTGCCAAATCGCTTGCAGGGAGTGTTGCGGCGTTTGTGTTTGCGCTAATAAAGTGCTCATAGTCATCGGTATTCCATCCTAGTAATACGTCTATATTTTGTAGCTTGATATCATCCAAGGTCTTGACCAACACGGTTGAAATATCAAACATAATGGCGCAAGTCAGCTCGTTAAAAGAGACATCGTCGCATCCATGCAACCTAATCTCTCCGTCGATTTTTAAATCAGCCAACGTACTTGCCAGTCGAGTGAACGCGGCAAGTTCTAATAATATTGGCGCAATATGATCGCTATTGGCAACGATTAATAAATCTAAATCCGAAGTCGGTTTGACAAAGGTTAACCCTGTAAAATATTGATTGGCAAAGGAGCCATAGGCATGAACCGTACACCCTAAACGGGTACAGCGCTCGATAAAGTGCGCTGTGGGTTGTTGAATCGCTGTAGGCAATTGCAGAATTAAATCGGCCAGCGCTAGCGGTGCAGTGATGACTTGCGGAGAGTTAGGTAAAGTGAGTGCCAATCGGTATTTGCAACCATCTTCAATATAACTGGTCGCCACTTTGGTGACGTTAGGCATATCTTGTCTACAAACGGTGAGTGGCTGCTGAGAGTGAATCATTTCCTCAACAGCCAGCGTCACAGAGGCAGGCAGGGAGTTATTCATAAAATTGTATGATTCATGCGCTTGTAGATAAACCAAATCATGACGCTGCATGGCACTCCCCTTGATAGCTTTTATACTTTTATTAACATCACAGATCTCTATTCATATTAAGCCGTCAATACAGACTCGACAATGTCATTACACAATAAGCGCCCTTCTCTATTTTCTGCTACTTGGCGGCGCTCATCTGTCAGAAAATCATCGGTGTGACCCAGCTGCGACTCTAGGGCATTTTCAACCAAATGCGCATCCAGCGTGGTCCAAATCTCATTAACAGCGCCCATGGCATGGTAGTTTTCTACCCCAGGAGCAAAGATGGCGGAGGTCTGTGATAAGGATTTTAGCTTATCCAGCGGTATCTTAGTCACTCGTGACATCGCTTGTAGATCCATCACTTTGACTTGGCTCGACTCTAGTGCAAATGCTTGATTGGCCATGAGACCATAAGACAAGAAGCCGCCACTAACTGCCTCGCCCAAGACAATGGCGAGATTGGGATGACCACGGCGTCTAAGCAAATCAACACAAGACGCCAGATGCGCAAAGGTTCTATTTAGGCACAGCAGCTCATCGGCTCGTGAGGAGTCTTGCCCTAGGGTATCGACGATAAATACGACGGGCGTCTGTTTATCTTGGGCGATAACGTCTAAAATCTCACCCGCCAGCGTCATAGCGATGTATTGGTTCATGGCGGCCGAATCAACCGTACCAATGATTTCCACTTTGCCCAGTTTGGTTTCGGCACTGCCGCGTATCATTGAATCATTGATCTGATAGTCAAGGTTGTTAGGAAACAGCGTTTCTAAAACGGTTTGCGTTTGCATGATATTATCCTTTTTTAATGGCTCTAATCTCTTGAGCACTTAGCATGGCAATGGATTCAGGGTTGTCGATATGCATAGCCTGCCAAATAGGAGTGCTGTCTTTTTGCCCAAACCATTGATCGTACTGCTGCTGCAATCCCGCTTGGCGCTGCTGTAAATACGCTAAATCAAGTGTTATCGCTGGCTCAGCCAGTGCTTCCATAATCCCTTGCTTAATATCATCCACATCATCTTCTACCAAAAAGTCGACATGATCGAGCAGATAACGCGTTTTGCCACCTGTCACGCGCCAGACCAACGCGCGGTCTTTGGAGTCAAACTCTTCAACGCCTTTGATGGTTTCTATAACCTCAGGGCCTGACAGCGCCAAACGCCCTTCTTCTGTCATGATGACGTGCGTACTCAAGCAGGCACAGATACCCATGCCGCCAAACGCGCCATTGGTACCGCCGATGACAGTGATAATCGGAATGCCTGCATCACGCACCTTGAGCATCGCACGCATAATCTCGGAGATGGTAATCAGCCCTGCGTTTGCCTCATGCAGACGAACACCGCCTGAATCGACAAAAAACACAACCGCTTTGGGTTTGTCTTCGATGGCTTTGAGCAAGGTGCCGACAATTTTTGCGCCGTGTATTTCGCCAACTGCCCCGCCCATGAATTTGCCTTCTTGCGCGATCATGTATATTGGCGCGTTTTGAATGGTTGCTTGTCCAATAATTACCCCATCATCAAAACTACCGACAATGTCGAGCGAGGCAAGGTTTGGGCTTACAGGGATGCTACCGGGTTTGAGGATCTCTTGAAAACTGCCTTTATCTACGATACTAGCGATACGATTGCGCGCCGTCTTTTCATAAAAGCTCTTTTGAATGGTTGCATTATCCATTTAATTCGTCCTCCAAGATGTTGACCGCTTGGCTCAAGCGTAAACTTACTACCGCCGGCGTCGCTCCCATATCATTGATTTTAAATTCCAAACCGCCCACGGAATAACGATCAGAGAAGTCTTGCAAGACCGCTTTCCAAATGTGATCAAAGCCCGTCACGGAGGTATCGATAATAAAATTGCTCTTGTCACTATCGGCCAGTGGTGATACCAGTACTTCTAAGTTACCAGAACCCACCACGCCGCAAATCACTTCTTTTTTCGCGTCTTTAATCGGCTGTGAGTCAAAATTAAAATTCAGTATGTTCATTGTTCTATCCTTATCCTAAGTATGATATTTACCAGTTTCTAAAGCGGCTGGGCGGTGCGTAGGTGCCATTGGACCATTTCACCAAATCTTTAATGGATTTTGCGGCCAGCAAATCTCTCGTCGCTTTTGAGGCATCGATGCCCATATCTTCTGGTCTTTGGATAATCCCGCGTGCTCTTAATGCTTTGACTTTGTCATGATCGCGCTTCATGCCGACAGGCGTATAACCTGCGACGCCGCGAATCGCTTGCTCGCGCTCCTCTGGCGTACGGCACAGCAGTAAGTTGGCAATTCCCTCTTCGGTCACGATATGCGTCACATCGTCGCCATAGATCATGATTGGCGGTAGATCGCTGCCCATTTTTTCTTGTAACTGCCACGCATCCAGCTCTTCAACAAACACCGAATCCATATGCTCGCGGTAGGTTTCTACCATCTGCACCACCAGCTTGCGGCCTTTTACCACACGTCCATCGGTGGCTTCTTGTCCTGCTTTAAGATAGGCGTAGCTAGAATGTCTGCGGCCATGTGGGTCTGAGCCCATATTGGGTGCGCCGCCAAAACCTGCAATACGATCGACTGTCGCGGTCGAGCTGTTGCCTTGTAAGTCAATCTGTAAGGTTGAGCCGATGAACAAGTCACAGGCATACAAGCCTGCGGTTTGGCTAAAGGCACGGTTGGATCGCATGCTGCCATCTTTGCCCGTGAAGAAGACATCAGAACGGCTTTCGATATAGTCATCCATCCCCACTTCCGAACCAAAGCTGTGAATGCTCTCGACAAAGCCGCTTTCGATAGCTGGAATCATGGTTGGATGCGGATTGAGCGCCCAGTTGGTACAAACTTTACCTTTTAGATTCAGTTCTGCGCCGTAAGTAGGTAATAGCAATTCAATCGCGGCGGTGTTAAAACCAATCCCGTGATTAAGGCGTTTGATTTGGTATGGCTCGTAAATGCCTTTTAGCACCATCATAGCCATCAGTATCTGTACTTCGGTAATCTGGGCAGGATCGCGGGTAAATAACGGCTCAATATAGTTCGGACGCGGTGCCACAATGAAAAAATCGACCCAATCTGCGGGGATATCTACGCGTGGGACGCTGTCGACCAATTCATTGACCTGTACAATGACGATGCCGCTTTTAAAAGCCGTTGCTTCGACAATCGCTGGGGTATCCTCAGTGTTTGGCCCTGTATACAAATTGCCCTGTGCATCCGCAGAATGCGCGGTAATCAGGCAGACATTGGGGGTTAAGTCGATAAAGTATCGACCATATAACTCTAGGTACGTATGGATAGAGCCAATTTGGATTTTTTGCTGCTGCACCAGTTTTGCTAGTCTTAATGCTTGTGGCCCTGCAAAAGAAAAGTCGACTTTGCTGGCAATACCTTTATCAAAGATATCAATGTGGCTTGGCAGCGCCAATACCGACTGCAAGATGTGCAAGTTGTTTAAAACATCACTGTTGCACTGAGATAAACATTCAGATAAAAAGTCCGCCTGTTTTTGGTTGTTACCTTCAATACAGATTTTGTCTTCAGGCGCGAGGACGGTTTCTAGCAATTCGATGGCACGATCATTTGGAACCAGCTTTTCTAAGCCTTTATTTTTGGCGGCGTCGAGCTTTTTATTGCGGCGTATTTTTTGTAAATTCCATGATGTTTCTTCGGTATTCGCTTTCATAAGACTTCCTTTATCTAATCATTAAAAGAACGCATTGACGGTCAAGAAAAATACAGATGGCCCAAGTAATGCGCCTAGTCCTGTATAAAAAGTCGCCACGAGCGCGCCATAGGGCACCAGTCTGACATCGGTGCCTGCCAACCCAGCGGCGACACCACTAGTAGTGCCTACCAAACCACCAAAAATCATGGCTGAACGTGGGCTTTTAAGCTGCATGAACTTGGCCAGTAGTGGCGTTGAAATCATAAAAAACACCGCTTTAATCAAACCAATCGCAATAGATAAAGCAATGACTTCTGAGCTTGCACCAATCGCTGTGCCTGTGATCGGTCCTACAATATAGGTCATGGCCCCTGCACCAATCGTCGTCATAGAGATTGCATCTCTATAGCCGAGGGTCCATGCCACACCAGCGCCTACGACAAATGGGATAACGCAGCCTAATAACAAAGCAATAATGCCAATCTTGCCAGCACGTTTTATTTCTTTGACATCGACTTCAAACGCTGTCGATGAGATGGCAAGATCTCGCAGCATCGCGCCGCCTAACAGCGCAAAGCCTGAAAAGATTTCGATATCAGAAATGCCCTTGCTGCCCGTGGTGTATAGACCGGCAAAATAGGCCGCAATCAAACCGAGCGTAATCGCAATAGCGGAGGATTGTAGTTTGCCGCGGGTGAGATATTTAGAGAGTACTTGAGAGAAAAGCATCACAAGACCTGTGACTGCTAGAGCAGTGACAAAGCTGTTTTTAGTGAGCGTTTGTATAATTAATTCCATTTAATTATTCCTTGTCGCGCTTGAATGAGTGACGTGGTTTTTCGTATGTTATTAATAACCTTTATTTAATGAGGACAATTAATCTAAAATGACCTCGCTATCATCGTCCCATTCAAATGTGTCGTAATCATTGGCCATTTTATTCAGCCAGCGGACAACGAAAACAGTTGCCGTAAGCGCGATAACAGAAACAATGGCAGCAACCATGCCACCAGATAATGCCGCAACGACGTTTTGCCCTGCAGCCATGGCAACAACGATAGGAATATACATGCCCGCCCAGTACAAAACGCCAAACTGAGTAGACTTCGGCAGTAAACCTCTTTTAGCGAGCATTTCTTTACCGACAATTAATAGAACCATTGCAATAGCGACACCGCCAATGTTCGCGTCGACTCCTAGTATTTGTCCTAATAAGCCACCCAGATAAACGCCGAGTAGGTAACAAACTGCTAGTAAAGCCGTGCCATATATGATCATAAAAACCTTCCTTGGATATAGTTACAACCGTTTTGAGAATATCTACCTTGATATACGATCTATATAAAATAAAAACCTTGCTGAATAACAAATTAAAAATAGGTATAAGACGAATATTTTTTCGAGGTTCTTTGATTTTCCGTATCTATCCCCTCTCCTGATAAAGGATACAAGCCTTAATGAAGCTCGAAACCTGTAGAAGGAACTACCATCTACTACCCACTTGTTTGATATAATCTAATACAGTTGGTTTAAAAGTGCAACCATATTGTATTTATTAAATAGGTTATTGTATACAAATGGAGATTTTATGAGTTTAATTGATGACTTACCTTTATCCGTACAGGTCAGTAAAAAAATAGAAGATGACATTATTTACGGTCTTCTTCCACCTGGCACTAAACTGGATGAAGCCAAGCTTTGTGAAAAATATGGCGTATCCAGAACGCCTATCCGTGAAGCATTGAAGCTTCTAGCATCTGAAGGGTTGGTAGAAATAAGACCGCGTCGAGGTGCCATCATACCGACTTTGAATATTGTCACGCTATTCGAGATGTTTGAAGTGATGGCCTATCTTGAAGGCATGTGCGGCAGATTGGCCGCGAGACGCATCAATGAAGAAGAGAAGGTTGAGCTTCTGCAATTGCACGATCAGTGCAAGCAGTACTTAATCGAGGACAATCCAGAGAGCTACTATGAAGCCAATAGAAAGTTTCATTTTTTCTTGTATCAGTTGAGTCATAACAGCTTTTTGGTCGAGCAAGCCAGCAATTTGCACAATCGCTTGCATCCCTATAGACGCTTGCAACTGCGCGTAAACAATCGCATGCAGCACTCGTTTGATGAACATCAAAGCATTGTCGATGCCGTTATTAATGCCGATGAGGATTTGGCGGAGCGTTTGATTAAAGCGCATGTCTCGATTCAAGGCGAGCGCTTTACAGATTTGGTTGCCACTATGAGCCCTGATAGTACCCAGAACTAAGCTGTACGCAATATTCGATATTATCAAAAGTGAATACTGGCCTTTAACAGTTTGAGGAAAAATGTTATATCCAAGTATGGTTACGAGACTGTGCTGTTGCTAAAGTAGCAAATAGATCAACATTAGCATGACCACCTAAAGAATAATCTAGGAAGGTATACCCAAAAAGGCTATTATCTGACTTATGATAATAAATATAAAATTTTGTTTATTAGTTTTCGTCTTTAATATATAGTTTCTAATAGGCCTAACTTTACCTAGACCGCCCGAACTATCTCGAAGATTATTGTAATTGAGCTAGGAATTCAGTCTAAAAAGGTTGTGTAAGCATCCGGAAAACAACTTAAATAACCAGATGAAAACAATATTTTTTTAGAAAAATACACTGCTTCTGTATTGGAGTAGAGGTAAAAGACTATTAAAAAACATGGTGCCCAAATACGTGTTAAATTTTATCCTATACTAATTTAATTAATGTTTTCTTGACTATATAATGACTACAGATCAATAAAATCAGTATATGTAAGATAACGTGATATTTTGGTGTTTCGTTGAGCTACTTTGACATGGTAGAGGTTCAGCAGTTCGAGTTTGCTTATGCCTACCAAATATTTAGAAAGCCCCAATCTTTAAGATTGGGGCTTTTTTTATGCGTGTCATTTAAGGAATATAGAAGAAATGACAGCTCTACAATAAAACCTGTTTGTATAGCACGCTTGGTTATCTATCACCTTTTAAGTTTGAAAGACGGTGTTATGATAATTTAACTTTGTCAGGCATTGCTACCTGACTCAAGTAAATCCGCTTCCGATATTCTGTACTGATTTACTGACAGTGATACTAAAAAAGTACCGATTCTTATCCAAAGCGTAGCGTCTGTATAGATAATCGCTTTTGATAAAGTGGCGCATACAAGTGAGGTTAGTAACCAAGGTAAGTAATGATATAATGCCCGAATAATCGATATTTTATGAAGGATTTACATTATGGCTCGTACAGCTAGCGCATTACACATTTTAGTAAAACACAAAGAAGTGGCTGAAGACATTATTGTCAAGCTTAAAAAAGGTGCTAAGTTTGATGTACTGGCTAAAAAACACTCAAACTGCCCATCAGGTAAAAAAGGTGGCAGCTTAGGTGAATTTCGACAAGGCGATATGGTACCGGCATTTGATAAAGTATGCTTCAGCGGCGAACTATACACCCCGCATTTAGTGAAAACCAAATTTGGCTGGCATGTGGTTAAAATACTTTATAGAACATAAGCGTTAGAGTTAGAACTTTGATGGTAAGCCGACTGAGGTCTGCCTTAAACATTATCTTGAGTCAGGCAGTAATGCCTGACAAAGTTAAATTATCATAACACTGCTTTTCAAAATTTTATTTATAGTATTTTTCCTGATAAACCATTCTTCATCCATAGTTAGATTCAAGAGCAAATCCTTTGGTATGTTTTTATTATAGACGAGTCTATTTCTGACAGAATTTCTTATTAATTTTCAGGTACATAATGATTAAGAAGTATTCAGCGTTAGTCACGACTAAATTCAATTTGCACATTACCTTGTCCCAGTATATCAGCTAACTTATCAGGCTGGCTCACTCTACCAATACGCGTATAGGAATATGACGAAGAGAAACTCTTATAAAACACCACTAACGTTGATGAGCCATACAACATGATGTCACCATTGTGAATAGTATTTACCCGACTGGCATTCGTTGGCAGTGCATTTGGTAGCTGAGTGTGCTTCTCATTACTGTGCAAATCTTCCATATTTAACGTTAAGGGTAATTGTGCCGCAAAAGCATGCGAAGTCGCGTTGTCTTCAGCCAACACTTCAAAACGATGTCCATTAATTGTCATCCACATATTCACTTGCTCCTTTTCTGATATCGGTTGCTCTGTATTATTAGAGCTTGTTTTTTGCGTCAAACTTTCATGCACAATGGACGAGTTTGATGTGGCATTTTGATCGTCAGCACAAGCACTCAATGCTGGTAAGATACCAATAGCCATCATAATGATCATGCGGTTGTTCACATTCATCTGCCAAACTCCCTTAAAGTAGTTACCGCGCGGTCAAACGCGATGTTAAGAACGCAGAAATCACTAAAATAATAGCACTAAATACAAACGTTGCCTGAAAACCGCTATGATCCAATAAAATACCACCCAGTGTAGAACCCAAAGCAATAGCCAGCTGAACTACAGCGACCATTAAGCCCCCACCTGCTTCAGCATTTTCTGGCAATGTACGAGCAAGCCAACGCCACCAACCAACAGGTAGCCCTGTACCTAAAAGACCCCAAATTCCAAGCAATATGGCCACAACTATGGTCGATGTGCCAAAAAATATCAGAGTCAATGCAATAACTGCCATTAAAATAGGACTCATAATTAGCGTCGTATAAAAACGACGATCCAAGAATACATTGATAATACACGTGCCAATAAAGCCCATGACTCCAATACCGAGCAAAATCAGTGACAAGGTGGAAATATTAACTTGGGTAATGGTTTCTAGAAAAGGTCTAACGTAAGTATAAAGTGAGAATTGACCCATAAAAAACAAACTGACTGCCAACATACCAATCATCACGACAGGATTACGGAGTAACCCTAAAATAGTGGGATGTTTATCTGTCTGATCCGTGGCAATCTGCATGGAAGGTAAACTGATCCATTGCCAAATAAAGGTTACGATGGCGACAGGAACGAGACAGAAAAAAGCACCGCGCCAACCAATGATTGACCCAAGGTAACTGCCTAAAGGTGCAGCAATGACCATTGCCAATGCATTGCCACTATTAAAAATAGCCATTGCCCGTGGCACATCTGAGCTTGGCACTAATCGCATTGCCATAGCTACCGACATTGACCAAAACCCGCCTATGACCACCCCAAGCAAAGCACGGCCAATCATGTAAACCATATAGTTTTGCGCCAGTGCAACAATGACGCCTGACATGGCCATAATGGCGGTTAAAAGCAACAATAGTGTTTTACGATTCATATTGCCTGCTACACGAGAAATCGTCAAACTTGTGATAACCGCAAAAGCACCTGAAATAGCAATGCCTTGACCTACCATCCCTTCACTGATGCTGAGATCTATTGCAATCGGCGTGAGTAGACTCACAGGCATAAATTCTGATGCAATTAATGCAAAAACACACAGTGTCATGGCAAAAACCCCACTCCAATAGGCGGGCTGTTCTACATTTTTTTCTTTTTCTTTGGTGTTCAACATACACACTCTCGATATTGTATTGAGAATCTATTAAAAAACGGGTTTTAAACTAAACGAAAAACCGGCCATCACGTAGCCGGTTGTTTTTATAACTCACTACCCTCTTTTTTTATTTCAAGTTTTTATTAAAAAAGTCTGTTAATTTATCAAAAGGGATTTTGTCCATGCGGTCGTATAAATCGACATGGTTCGTATTTGGTAAAATGAGCAGCTCTTTTGGTTGTTTGGCTTTTTGATAAGCATCTTTACTAAAATAAAGCGAGTGGGCATCCTCGCCAGCAATGATTAAGATAGGACGCGGAGATATCTCGTCAATATAGCTCAGCAGTGGCATATTCATAAATGATAAAGGCGTCGTCGCCGTCCATGCACCGCTTGAGTTCACCGCATTTTTATGAAAACCCCGATCCGTGCGGTAGTAATCGAAAAACTCTTTTTGCACAGGGTTTGGATTGCTATCTAAGGTTTCGGGCAAAATAAGATCTGCCGTGGTCACTTTGCCGTTATCGTCTACATAGAGATCATGATTGGCCGTCGCAGGTTGTCCTTTCTCTGCGTCTACCCAGCGTTGTTGATTGAGATGTTTCAATACCGCTTGACGATCGTCCGCATCATAGCGATCATCACCATCACCTACCCCATGTCCCATCGCACGACTCATATCGTACATGCTGGTCGTGGCGACCGCTTTGATTCGCGTATCCATCGCAGCGGCATTCAAACCCATGCCACCCCAACCACAGATACCAATAATGCCAATCCGATTTCTATTAACCTCAGGACGTAACCCTAAGTAATCTATCGCTGCACTAAAGTCTTCCGTATTGATATCTGGTGACGCGACATTTCTAGGCGTACCGCTGCTTTCACCCGTATACGAAGGATCAAAAGCGATAGTGACGAAGCCCTGTTCTGCCATTTTTTGGGCATATAATCCTGATGATTGTTCTTTAACAGCGCCAAAAGGACCACCAACAGCCAATGCTGCCAGCTTTTTACCTTTATAGGCTTTTGGTATATAGAGATCTGCGGCAAGCGTAATGCCATAACGGTTTTTAAACGTTACTTTTTGATGTGTGACGCTGTCACTTTTCGCAAAAGTTTTATCCCAGTTCTGTACGAGTGGACTAGTAGGTGTGGCGGCTTGTGCCATATGATTCGCTCCAAGAATGGTTGAGCTGACAAGTAATCCCAAGCTAAGTTTTTTTATCATTGCTGGTAAGGTCATTGGTCTTCCTTTTTGATAGTAAATAATCACTTATCTGATGATTATTCATAATGCGTGAGTAGAGATAGCCGTGTTCTAAACAAGACAAAGTTGTTTATAATATATTCTTTGAAGTCATGAGATTATCTTATACTTCTACAATTCTAGTGATAATACCCATTTTTTAACTTTTATTTATTCATTCAGGTTCTGAATATGCGACAACAAGAGAATTATAATGAGCTGCATGCTTTCTTATTGGTTGCTCAAGAGAGTAGTTTTACTAAGGCCGCTGTCAAACTTGGGATATCACAATCCGCATTGAGCCGCTCTATTAAGTTATTAGAGCAGCGCTTAGGTCTACAGTTATTCACGAGAACCACACGTAGCTTGTCTTTGACACATGCAGGCGAAGCGTTGTTTGTGACCGCTGAGCAGAGTTTTAGTTTATTAGATAGGCAGTTGGATGGACTCAAGCATTTACGCGAAACGCCTGCGGGGTTGGTGCGCATCAGTGCTGGTCAGTATGCTATTGATAAAGTGCTGTTACCAAAGCTGGCTAAATTCAAGCAGCTGTACCCTGATATTAAATTGGAGTTGATAAGCGATACTGCTTTATCAGATATTATCAGCACACAATTTGACGCAGGTGTTCGCTTTGGTAGTTTAGTTACTGAGGGCATGATATCGGTGCGTATCGACTATGATGAGGAGATTGCTGTGGTCGGTTCGCCAGACTATTTCCATGAGTTTGGCTTTCCCAAAAGCCCAATAGACTTGAACGATCATAACTGTTTGGGCTATCGATTTATGGGTGGCGGTATGTACCACTGGGACTTTATAGTTGATGGGCAGCCGTATAAATTAAAGACGCAAGGACAATGGGTGTTTTCGACTGATTATTCAGTGATTGATGCAGCAAAACGAGGACTAGGCATTGGTTATGTGCCTATTGATATGATTAAAAATGAGCTAAAAAACGGCAAGCTTATTCATATATTGAGAGAGTTCAGTCATACCTTTAGCGGCTTTCATTTATATTATCCGCATCACAATGTGTCACCTGCGCTACGAACCGTCATTGATGCTTTGAAGCTCAAATAATATTTACTTGGGCTGCAAAGCATCAAAACTTTTCCTAAAAAAATTATTTATAAGGATATTTCGGCCTCACGATATCGTTCAGTTTCGCGCAATACTCTGATGTCTTTTAATGGTAACTCACCAAACAAACGGCGATATTCTCGACTGAACTGAGAAGGACTCTCATAGCCTACTTTGAACGCTGTCGCCGTTGCATCTAAGCTTTCGGTCAGCATCAAACGACGAGCTCCATTCAGGCGCAGATTTTTTTGGAATTGCAGAGGCGTCATAGCAGTCACCAAACGAAAGTGTGTATAAAATGCTGAAAAGCTCATGTCAGATATCATAATATAATATATGGTCGATCTACCCTGACATGGTAGAGGGACTTTGCTGTTAAAACGATAGATAGCTTTTAAAGATAGAGTGAGACCTAAACAGCCACACCAAATAATCTTCCAATCAATGATGTCGCAACCATCGCTAGCACACCCCATATCACGACCCTAGCAGTAGCAGGAATAACAGGTGCCCCGCCCAAGCGCGCCGATATTATGCCAAGTAGTGCTAAGCCTACTATCGTTAAAGTCGCTAGTGACCAAACCAGTGTTTGTGCTGGCAAAAGTAAAATCCCAATAATCGGTAATATGGCGCCCGCAATGAACGACAATCCAGAAGCAACTGACGCATGAATCGGCTTAGCTTGACTCAGATCTGTTAAGCCAATCTCATCTCGAGCATGCGCCTCTAGCGCATCATGCTCAGTCAAAGCTACAGCAACTTGATGCGCCAAGTCATGGTCCAGTCCGCGTTGCTCATAAATTTTAGTCAGCTCGTTCAGCTCGCGCTCAGCATTATGAGTCAGTTCATGCAGCTCTTTATCCAGATCAGCTTTTTCGGTATCAGCTTGAGATGAGACTGAAATATACTCACCAGCTGCCATCGATACAGCACCTGCAGTTAACGCGGCCATCCCTGTTAACAGCAATGTCTGACTACTTGTACTTGCTGCAGCGACACCGACTAATAAACTCGCGGTTGAAATCAATCCATCATTGGCGCCAAGTACTGCTGCCCTGAGCCAATGATTACGATTACTTAGATGAGCTTCGTCGTGAATAGAATGATGCATAGAGAGCCTCAAATGACATAGTGATGAATATAGCAGTGTAGCCTATAATGACATACTATTTCATACAACTTAACAGATGGTCATTTTGCTTGTTTTAGCGCCACTAAGCGATAAGTCATCAGTAAAAAGACCAACGTTTGACTACCTGCATAAAATAATAATAAAGGCAGCTCTCGACTGTCTGAGCCTACCATAAACACATGAATGCTGATGAACATATACGCCATAAAGGTCAAAAAGTGTAACCAGCGCCATGCTGATTGACCAATATACTGCTTAATATAAAAACTAAACGCACAGATAAATAAGAACCAAAACCCCAACTGCCCTAATGCCACGCCCACACGCTCAGTCTGAAACCCAAAAGGCATTAGCACCTGCCATAGGTTCAGATTTAAGAAATTATCTGCTAATAAGATACCAGCATGAAACGCGGCAAAGCCTACGGCAATCAGGCTTAGATACTGATGTAAGGCAAATACTCGCGCGGCATTAAATCGCTTGCCTAAACGAGTGCTTAACAATAAGCCAAAAATGACTGCCAACCAAAATAACGTATAAGCGATAACACCGCTTGCCCGTGATAAATACCAAAAGTGTTTATCTGTGCTGGTCAGTAGCTGAGATACCGTCTCTCCCCAAGTTAACGACGCATAACCACCAACTCCGATAGCAATGCTTAACATTAAGCCAACCCATAGAGCTTGAGTGAGAACATTAGTATTGGAAGCAGTATGACTGCTGGTAGGATGGTCTGTATGCATGACTATGCTCCTATGAATGGCTTTACTTAATGTATTGATATCTAGCGCATGTCGCGTGATAAATTAACTAGCAAGCAGGTTTGGGCGCATGGCAGAGGTCGCCATCAATGTGTTATCCCTATCTATTAACAACGCTGCAATATGGTGTTTATTGAGCCACGCCACGGCCGCTTTAACACCAAGAAGCACGCAGTATTTGGCGTACACCTCCGCCGTCATCGTATCTTTCGCCAGTACCGTTGCAGTTAGGACGTCACTGGTTACTGGACGCAAGTCATGCGGGTGGATCAAATGATGTTGCCAGCGGCCGTCGTGCCACCAGCGACGATAATCTTGCCCAGATGTGGCGACAGCCCCAGAGCTGAGCTTGAGGATCGCCACATCTTCATCATTGTGAACGTGCTCACTATTGGCAAAATACGGCTTGGCAACAGCCACTCCCCAAGACACTGGTTTATCTGTTGGGTTTTTTGGAACACCAATCGCGATATCCCCACCCATATCGACTAAGCAGGGAATATGCCAGTCATGAACTCGGCTAATATTTTCCGCCAACTGCATGGCGCACCACCCTTTGACATATCCATTCAAATCCAGTGCCATGCCAGCTGGCAGATATACTTGATATTGTCCGTCAGCTAACTGGCGAAGCTGAATACCTTCTATCTGCTGATTGGCATGGTTAGCACTTGTCGTGTCTTGCACGTTTGTAGGGGTGCTTACGCCAGTAACAGGTAATGATGGCATAGACATTTTGGGCAAGGTCTCAAATGAATGCTTATAGCCTGCGGCCCATAGAGGGTGCAATAACGTTGGTGTCACTAAGCCTTGAGTCTTTGAGACGAAGTGAATGGCACGCTGCAACACCTCGAATAATTCTGAACTCACCTCAGACCATTGGTCGCCACGGTTATTCAGTCTCATAAGCTCACTGCTGTCATCAAAACGACTGAAGATATGTTCCCAGTCAGCTAAGCGCTGCTGAATATCGTTTGTCAAAAAAGCGACTTGTTGGTCTATTCTCATTTGTGAAGGTTGCGCGCTCAGTCTTGTGGTATTTAAGCTAATTTGAATGTGACAACCCATGGCAAACAGTTTAATCGTGGCCAGTTGCGGTGTTGTTTGATTGGACGTATTTGTGTGCATTCAAAGCCCTCCCTTGACTAAACATTCAAACTAAATAATCTGTGGTTTTTCTTATTTATTGAGAAGAGCGCGTACGAGCGACAACCCTTATTACCTCAACAGGTGCGACTGCATTGACCTGTCGCAATTGATTGATATCAGCGATGGGCATTGGCGTGACAGCCCTTTCATCAGACTCAGCAACAGCAGTGCTTATAATGGCAGTGCTCACAGGGGCAGTTTGTTTTTCTTGATTGAGTAGTACCAGCCATCCTGCCATAGTACCTGCAATCGAGACCATCATAATGCTGCTTTTAAGAGCGGCAAAAGGATCTGCTTTTTTAGCCGTTTTTTTGACGGCTGGTGTCGAATGTGATTTGGTATTAGTCATCGTATTCCTCTTCATCATGTTGCTGATAGCTCATGGCGATTAGGCGATCATTCTCTTTATAGTATTTTTTATCGTGTGCTTTGCGGTGTTTATCCTCTTTATGTTTGTCATCATCGTGGTGCTTATCTTCATAGTCATCATCATCGTCATCGTCAAATCTCTCAGCACGATAGTCATTGGTCGCAACCGGATTCAGTACAGTGCCGACACTGGCATCAATATAAGTAGCGCCGCTGTCTAATAGCACCTCATAAGCAACGGTGCCGTTATAATTGACGAGCTCGGGTGACCCCTGCAATACTGAATTGGTGGGCGCGTCTTGCTGCGCAAGCGCAGTTGCTTGCGTGGCTGTGAGTGCCGCAAGAGGTGATGGATTGGCAGATGGGGGTTGCGTGAGAGGGTTTGCCACGGCTTTAAAGGACGATAAATCAGAGGATACAGCGGTAATATCAGTATTTTGACTCATGACATTCGCAGCTGATAGTGCGTCATCAGCACTGGGCGATTGGACAGATAAGGCGATAACGCCACCAAAAAACACTAATGAGGTGGCACCAACAGTCAATAATAAGGGTTTTAATAGAGGTAGGCTCATAGGATGTACTCCGTCTATATTATTAGGGAATACAACTAGCATACGGGGTAAATATTAACTCAACCTTAAGCCCACGCCGATTAATTTTTATCGTTTTATCAGGTGCTTGATATCGCTTTTTTATGTCTTATCGTGACGATAAAGCCAGTTTCTGGTTGAGAGCGGTTAGCAAACTCTAAAGTCAGACCGTGCAGCTCTGCTATTCGATTGGCAATGGATAGCCCAAGACCGCTACCTAATTGGCTTTGACCTGCTGGGCGATAAAAGCGCTCGCTTAACCGCGTCAGTTGTTCTGGCTCGACGCCACTGCCATTATCGACCACTCTAATAGCATTGGTGTCGAGCTGAAGTTCAATCAAAGCGCCCTCGGGACAATAGCGAATGGCATTGTCCAACAGGTTGCGGATGAGCAGTTTGAATAAAATTGGATTGATAAGGATGGGTAGAATATCAGCAGGATTGTCACAGTTCACAGTGCGTTTTAATTGAATGCGCTTTTCACGAGCCAGCCGATTGACATCACTAAGTACAATATCCGTGAGCATTAGCCATTCCGGACTTTCTAATTGCTCAGGAGGCAATTGTTGTTGCGGTTCTATTTTGGCTAAAATCAGCAGTTGCTCGACTAAATGAGTGGCCCGCTCAATGCCATTGCTGATGTTTTGGGTATGATAAAACAGCTGATTATCGTCTTCTACGCCAGATAACTGCAATATCTGCTGCTGTAACAAATCAGCTTGTAGCTTTAACGCCGCAAGCGGGCTTCTAAGCTCATGTGAGGCATCGGCGGTAAAGCGCTGCTCACGTGCTAGGGTATCTGCAACTTTTACAAACAAGACATTTAAGGCGCTCACTAACGGTTGGATCTCTTTGGGCACGTCTGCTGTGATGGGGCTATCGTCTTGCGGTTGACGCTGTTCAAGCGCACCACTAATCTGAGTTAGCGGCATAAACCCCCGTCGAATCAACCAAACCACCAAACCCATAAAGGCAAATAGCCCAATCAACATCGGCAGCACTTGCACGGACATGGCATCAACAATCATCTCTCGGCGAGATTTTAAATTTTGACCGACGGCAATAACCCGACCGTCGTGGTCATGGTCATCGTGCACATAAAATAAACGCCAGCGCTTACTAAAAGGGTTGAGGCGCTGATAGGCAGAATCATGCTCTTCTAAAAATCCATACTGATCTGGCAAAAAAGCAAATGATTGACCATTTTCATCAGCCATTAATAGGCGTCCTTTTTTATCCCAGATGGCAAAGCCCATATAGTCATCTTCAGCCTCACCAAGATCACCTGATAGCTGCTTACTTTTTAAATTATAAATTTTGGGTTTGTGCTTTTTTTTACTGTCCTCTTGCCCATGATTGTCTTTATCATCATCTTCTTTGGGGGCTACCCCTATTAAGTAACGGGCAACTTGAGTGATTTGGGTGTCATTCATCTCATTGATTTCATGCCAAAGCTTCCACGCAATAAAGCTCGAGGTGAGTACCCATAGCAGAGGTAGACCAATCAGTAGCGATGTTAATAGCCGTTGCTGAATACTTTTCATAGGCTCACATAATAGCAGACAAAGTGGGAACGCCAAAAACAGGCAGGTGAATGCCTAACGGTGGTTAATGGTGGTTATGGGCTGGATTGAGATAGTAGCCAATACCACGTTTGGTCAAGACGAAATCATTACCCAGTTTTTTGCGTAAATGATGAATGTGCACTTCAATGGCATTACTTTCGATATCTTGTTGCCACCCATATAGCTTATCTTCTAAGCTTGCGCGGCTGTGAATTTGCTTAGGGTGAGTCAGCATTTGCTCTAAGATTGCCACTTCCTTGATGGTTAATTCTACAATTTTTCCTTGATAAGAGACTCGCTGATTATGAGGCTGATAGGCCACTTCGCCATAACGGACTTCAGGTTGACTCCGACCTTGGCTGCGTCTCATCAATGCTTGCAGACGAGCAACTACCTCATCTAATGCAAACGGCTTCACCAAATAATCATCAGCGCCTGCATTGAGTCCTGCCACACGATTGGCAATCGCATCGCGGGCGGTGATAATCAATACAGGCGTATCTATGTGTTTTGCCCGCCAGTTTTTTAGGACGGTCATGCCATCCCCTTTTGGCAAAGTCAAATCCAGCAATACCGCATCAAACATGCCGTCTTGCAGCGCAATCTCACCTTGCTTGGCATCACTAAACCAATCCACCATCATGCCATGACTTTTTAAGCCAAGGACAATGCCATCAGCGATGGTGCTGTCGTCTTCTATCAATAATATGCGTGCCATATGTACTCCATCGCTTGACTTATTTCATAGTAGTCGGCTTGTCTGTCACCGTTTTTTTGCCCGTTATCATTGATTTAATGAGGTTTTGGCGTTGCCAGTAACTCATGGCAATCGCTGCGATGATATGTAGAGGAACCAGCAGATATAAGCTGTTTGCTAATAACTCATGAATCTCTTCAAGCACCTCTTTATCACCAAACAGCCCTGATTCCATCAGATAACCGGTTAGTCCTAACCCTATAATCACGGCCCATAAGGATAACATCATCAGGGCGGCCAAGGGGTTATGACCAAGATGCTGCTCATCAACGCGTCGAACACTTAAATCTGATACATGATGTTTGAGTCGTGTTGGTGTGGGGAAGAAACTAGTAAAGCGTGCATAGCGCGTTCCAACCAGACCCCAAAGTAAACGTACGACTACCAGTCCCAAAACGGTATAGCCTACATACTCATGCAGCTCACCACCCTCTTCGGTAAAGAATAGATTGGCAATAATACCAGCTGCGACTGTCCAGTGGGTAACTCTTACTAATATGTCCCAAACTTTTACTTGCCTCGCTTTAGGCGTATTCGATAAAGGCGCGGAAGAGTCGTCGTCCCAATTCATGGTGTCTTTTTGGCTCATGGTTGTCACTCTCTTAATCATTTGTTTGTTTATTGACAATATCAGCTGCTAAACACTGAAAATCAGCAAGATATCGTAAGCAGACGAGATATCGCATCATCTGCCTCATCGCTATTACAACAAACAAATCTTAAGGTGAGCTTAGGACGTTAAAACAGGTAAATAATTGTGCAGCGGATCAGTTGCATACGTCGTGCCATAGACACCACTTAAGAATTATTTAAGAATCAGGCTGTATAATCAGCCATGCTTTTTCAATAAATGTATACTTAGTAAATCAAGCCTTCTTAACGTGAATAAAATAATTTTTAGGGAGATTCTTATGGCTGTAAAGTCATGGCAAGTAATCAGTAGTATCGTACTGATCACATCAATCACTGTACTCATGCAAATTCCCTCTGAAACGTGGATAACGTCAGCAACAGTCAGCTTGATTATGGGTGCATCGGCTTTAGCCTGCATGGCAAGCTCATGCATACTCGCTAGCCGTTGGCACGGTGTTGAACGGATCTTTGGCGGTCTGGACAGAGTTTATGAAGCGCATAAGTGGATTGCTATATGGGCACTTGTCTTCGCTGTCTATCATTTTTTATTCAAAGCCAAGCTAGACTCTTGGGAGCTTGCACCAATTTTGGAATTATCCAAATATTGGACACGGATGGTGCGTCAACTTAGCCTTGTCGCGCTAGGTCTGATTATACTACTGGCACTGAATCGGAAAATCCCCTATGGCAACTGGCGTTGGTTGCATAAGTTCTCAGGTCCACTTTTTCTAATCGTTATACTACATTGGCTGAGCTTTTAGTCTCCCATCACACTGACTAGTCCAGCAGGTATTTGGTTAGCACTACTTTGTTCTGTCGGCGTGATTGCAGCACTGTACAAAATGGTATTGTACCCCTTCATTGCCAAATCTGGAGAATATAAGTTAGTCGCTATCTCCCATGGCAAAGCGGCAGTACACTTGGAATTTGAGCCAGTAGATAAAAGGTTTCCATTCAAAGCTGGGCAATTTGCCTTTATTTCTCTTAAAGAAGCAGGTTTACGCGAGCCGCATCCTTTTACCATAGCTAACGCACCTTCTGATAATGGACGCATTCATTTTGTGATCCGAGCATTGGGTGATTATACAAAAAAGCTAAATGAACAAGCCAAAGTGGGTATGTTGGCTGATATTTATGCGCCTCATGGTAATTTTAAACGTATAGCGAATGCAGAGCGTGAAATTTGGATTGGTGCCGGAGTCGGCATTTCGCCCTTTATTTCTTGGCAAGAGGATAAAACCATTGGTCATTTTGAACGTGCCACTTTGGTATATTGCTTCGATCCTGCGCGTGTTTTCCCAAGTGTTGAGCGCATGCAGGAGATGACAGACCAGTCTGGCGTAGGTTTCGTAGCCAACCCAAGTGGCAGTAATGCCATGGCTGAAACCATTCGCAAAATCACTAGTGAGATTGATCCAAAGCAGATTCAGATTAGTTTTTGCGGTCCAAAAGGGCTTTTAGACAGGGTGCGAGGATTAATGAAAGAAAATGGCATTCCTGCCAAAAATATTCATTATGAGTTTTTTGATTTTCGCTAGGCGCTATAATAGCTTCTGTGTTTAGCATGACATGCCTTTTTCCTAAGTCACTAGAAAAAGGCATGTCATGCTATTAAAAACAATCAATATATATGACTAAGCTTCTTTGGGCTCAGACTTGCTACTCGCATAAATAAAATAAAGGGCAATTGCCAAACAAACCAAAGCACCCATGCGACTGACTGAAAGACTAATCGCCTCATTACCGAACCAACCAAAGTTATCAATCAACACACTCATACTCAACTGACCAAAAATAACCGCAACCGTGGCCACAGCCGTACCAATACGTTGGACTGCAACCACCATAATGACAATATAAGGAACGCCGCATAAAGCACCAAGTAGCTGCCATTTAGGGACATCCAATAAAGTAACCGCATGCTTGGGTTCAAAAAAGAAAATCAGCAAGGCAGTAACGACTGCACCCACAGAAAAGGTTAAAAAAGCACTTTTAAATACACCGACGTTGCTGCCAAGGCGACCATTCAAGGCTGCCTGTATGCTTAATGCCGCGCCGCCAATTATTGCCAATACAATCATTAAAATAAGCATCATTTATTTTACCCCTGTGCCATAAAGATAAGTGCAACAATAATGAAAAACAAAGCAATAATTCGTTTAACGTCTATTTTTCGCTCCATGGTTTCGAACAAACCATAATGGTCTATGAGTACACTCTGAAACACTTGCCCAGCCAGTATTCCAATCATCGTCAACGCAATCCCAATGACAGGCGTCACAACGGTTAATACCACCACATAAATAGGCCCCAAAATACCGCCAACCAGCAGTAAAGGCGGCTGTGAGAAAAATGAAGGACTGTCTCGCGGACTAAAAAACAACATCAAAAAAAACGTCAGAGCAGCACCAACACCAAAAATACTCAATGTCGCCCACAGCTCTCCCACTTCACTTCCCAAAGGCCCCAGCAACCCTGCCTCAACGGACAACCCCATGCCGCCTAAAACAACAATGAGTATTAATAAAATTTGCATGAAAAAATCCTTAATGAGCAATGCGGCGTAGTGTACCGCAGCCTATACCCATTAAAAAACGCTATAATATAGAAATGACCTTTGCATAAGTTACACAAATGAATACTTTAGATACCATCAATATAAAAACCTTACTGTTTTTTATAGATGTTTTTCATGCTCAGAGCTTTTCGGTAGTGGCTCGAAAAGAAGGCGTCTCAGCGTCTAAAGTGTCACGCATCATCAAGCAGTTAGAAGACTCACTGGGGCAGCAGCTTTTTTATCGTAATACACGTGCCGTCATTCCGACTGAAGCGGGACGCGTGTTTATGCGCTATGCACACTCCATGACTGAGAGCATGAGTGCGGCACAGCAGGCGCTTCAAGACCGGACATTAGAGCCGGGTGGTTTATTAAGAATCAACGCGCCAGTATTTTTCGGCCAACGCCATATCGCACCTTGGCTGCCACAACTTAGCGCTCTGTATCCTAAATTACAGATAGATTTGACTTTAACAGATGACTTTATTGATCCTCATCATTATGCAACAGACGTTATTTTTAGAATTGGCACCTTAAATGATTCCGCCTTTCATGCGCGTATTTTTGGCGAGCAAACCTATCATCTTGCCGCCTCTCCGGCGTATATAAGCACACACGGCAAACTACAAGCGCCAGCAGATCTGACGCAGCATAAATGTCTAGTATATAAAGGCTCAACAGGACCCAATCGTTGGCTTTTTAAGACAGGAAATGAAGAGTGGACGCCATTCTTAGCGCCCGCTTTGTTGATGTCTAATAATGCAGAATCTTTATTGGTATCTGCACTCAAAGGTATGGGAATCGTACTTTTTCCAGATTGGCTTATCGGTGAGTATTTAAAGAGCGGCGAGCTAATCAAGCTATTACCTGATTATGATGCCGCCGTTAAGACCACACCTCAGCATGTCGCGGCTATTTATCCTCATACCCGTCATGTTTCTCTAAATGTAAGAACGTTGATTGATTATTTTGCTGAGATTTATGGCACGCCTCTTCGTTGGCAGCTCAGTTAAAGAGCGGTAATTGAAAGCAATAAACACTGTAGTGGCATAATTAAATAGTTAACAGATGTCATTGTTTAAAAATTCGATTATAGTAGATATCAAATCATACATTTAAAAATTGAGGATAAAACCATGAAGATACTAGGATTATGTATCGCAGCAGGACTGGGCTTAAGCGCTTGTGCTGGTGGAATGACAGGCAACACGGGTCAAAATAACAATGTCAATGGCGTCGTCACTCAATACCCTGTTGAGGCTGCTATGCTCAACATCTACACCAAACAACGCAGTGATAAGTTAGTTGCCGTTGTCGGCAATCAAAGCGTGTCAGCAGAGATTCAAGTTACGCCTAAAGGCAGTATGGTATTTAATAATAAGTCTGTACAAGGTACAGAAATAAATACCATCAATAAGATGAATAATCAAATCACCAATCAATCAGTCGCTATCAATTACTTTACTTTGAATCCACTGATATTCCATGGTTTTACCGATAGCACAGGCAGATACTCACTATCTAACCAGACAACCACTATTCCTAAGATGGCGACGGTAGGCGCTTCTAGTAAGCTAATTACAGAAAATGTCTATGCTGATAGCAGCATGCGCAACAAGATAGGAACCTACAACCAAGACTGGTCTCTGTCGCGAGATACGAATAACACTGCATGGTTCTGTATAGAAACCTCAGGCAATCTATTACTTAGCTATGATCCGGCAGGTACTTCATCAGAATGCTACAAGATCAATGCCAAAGGTGATATCTTAGCAAGTAAGGTGACATTGAGTCAGCCGAGTAGTAATGGTGGTACTAAGAAAATCACCTTGACCAGTCAATAGTGATTAACTTGGTTACTTAGCTTTTGTCACATAGCCTTTATGACATAGCTTTTGTCACATAACAACGAAAAAATAGCGCCCAACATGGGCGCTATTTTTATATCAAAAAGCTGAACGATTAAGAACGGTATCCATGAGTATGCTTAGCTTGATATTTGTTTTTTGCTTTTATATGAGCCACTGGTTTTTTTGATTGATACTTTGACGCTATTACTCTTTTCTTTACCTGCTTATGTTTATTATCGAACTTTGCATTGACCTTTTGATGTTGTATTTGAGTGGCATGATGCTTAGCAACATGAGGAGCTGCATTCGCTTGACCAACCATAGTAAGGCAAGCCGTCAAAGCTAGAATTGAGCTTATCATTATTTTTTTCATTGTATTTTCTCGTGTCAATTCATATGAATTATGAGTGAAAGTGTCTTACTCAATATCAAGCAAAACATTAACGTGATAAAAAGCATCGTGATAAAAGTCTGCTCTATCGACAACGAAAATGATAAACGATTCTAAGGTTAAGTAGATTCATGAAAATTGAAGAAAGGTAACCTTAATAAGGAAAGGTTGCTTCAATGGTACGCTATAAGCGTTATATTGGCGCTTTTGTAGACGGGCAAGTAATAGTGAATGAAAAAAATATCTTATATATAACTTAGGATAACTGACTTTGCCGTATTTTTTATAAAGCCTAGACTTTGTCACGATACTTTCATTTCTACCCTATAGAATGCGGTGATTATTCAAAGCCATTAACGATATGTCGCATATCAATGAAGATTTCTAAAGAGTGAAGGCCAAACCAAGTAGGCTGGATAAGTATTTTGTAACGGTCGTTGGCATGTGGATTTTTTTAAAGTAGCCAATTGATGGCCTTCTGAACAGAATTTTTGAAATAACTGAGAGTAGATGTAATGAGCCATTACTTATGTTTGACAGATTATGAAAAGAATTTGATTGATAGTGCGTTGCTCATTCTAATGAAAAAAAATATCCAATATAGCGAGCAATCAAAAGAAAATTCAGTGCAGCAACACTATCAAGATTTTAATCTTACACTTTTTGAGCTATGTGCAAAAATAAAGGCTCCTGATTTTGATAAGCACATGGATTTATCTTCGAAAGAACTCAAAGCAATTAAAAAAGGCCTGACATCACTGTACAACCGTATCTATCAAAAAACCCTTAAGAAAACAGAGAGCCACCAAGAAGGTCACTATAAGAGCTGTAAGTTGCAAATTATAGAGCTAGAGAGGAAAATCGATATTATCGAGAAAAACAATATAGAGGGCAATAGTTGTTAAGTTGTCCTTTTTTTTATCGAAAAATTTCGCTATTTTTAAGGCGCTACCACCATCAACACTGGTCACGTAGAACAAAAAAGGCACTCCACATTACATCAACCTTATGCTTATATTTTCCGCTGTTTTTTATTAAGTCCCTCCCATTTGCTTGGTTATAGTCTAGCTACTCTAGTCATATAGTCGTCTCAGTACAAGCTGGATATAGATACAGCAAATGATAGTATGACAAAGAACAGGCTGAGCAAATGAATCATAAGCAATAAAAAACGTCTCTCATGCAAATAGGAGGCAATGATACGTTTAAACCATGGATAGGGCATTTTTAGCGTGCCCTATTTTTTTATCTACTAATGCGCCAACTTTTGAATTTGGCAAAGAAACCCTTCAGCCTTTCAGAAAAGCTAAAAGCCTCTGACTCTAGCACTTCTTCGACATGATGACGAGCCGCCAGTATCGGCTGCTGCACCAATCTTTCGTGATGATCAAAAGCGCGATCAAGACTGATACTCATGATAGAGAAGTTGGTCGGACGTGGTAGACAGCGATACACCTGACCCTTATTGATTAAATCAATGACCATATGGGCATCTTTGAATTCAGTCAACATCAGCACCATGAGATCTGGCTGGATATTTTTTAAGGCATAAACGATGGGTGTAATATTTTCTTTATTGAGCGTCGAATCCGTAATAGTAACGCCAAAGCGTTTTTTTTGTAATAACGTTGCGGCCTGTTCAAGATTGCTGGCCCAGCTCACGTTATAAGCACTCTTAAAATGACTTTTTATTTGTTGATAGATGCTCTCATCATCATCTAATACCAATATATTGCGATTACTAACAGTGCCACTATCAACACGGTGTTGAGTCGCATCATTTTCCATGATTTCTTGCGTTTGCTGAGCAATTTCTGTGGCTTTATTAACGATTTTTTTAAGCTCATCATTTTGCCATGGCTTAGTGATATAGCGATAAATTTCGCCTTCATTCACAGAATCCATCACGGCATTCAGATCCGCATAACCGGTTAACAAGATACGAATAGTATTTGGTGAAGCTGCTTTGATGTCACTCAATACTTCCGTACCTTGCTTATCTGGCATGCGTTGGTCGCTGATGACCACTTGTACCTCATTTTGGCTGACATATTCCATTAGCTCAGTGGCATCGGTAGTAATAAATACGTCGTGTGACTGGCGAAAATGCATCTTTAAGCTGCGCAAGATACGCGGCTCATCATCGATAAAAGCGATTTTTGGTTTTTGCATGACGCTCTCTTTAAATAAGTGGTTGCAAGTATCTCAACTTTCAAATAAGGCTTGCGCAGGTTTCTTTTCATGAACGATAGACTGTATCGGGAGCATAAGGGTAAACGTCGTGCCCGTGCCAACCATTGAGCTAACCTCAATGCGTCCACCATGCTGTTCGATGATTTGTGCCGTAATGGCCAATCCCAACCCTGTGCCATCGCCTGCTTTTTTGGTGGTAAAAAACGGCTCAAAGATATGCGTTAAAATATGCTCTGCGATACCGACACCATTGTCTATAATGCGTACCACGATATACTTCTGCGCCTCATCGACAGACGACGTGACTTGCAATGTCCCTTTATGATCACTCGGTATGGCTTGCGCGGCATTATTAAATAGGTTTAATAATACTTGGTTAATTTGCGAAGGATTACACTGAATGAGCGGCAGCTCGGCTAGATTGGTATTGACGTCTAAGGTTTTTAAGTTATTGCGCGCCATAATCAATGAGGTATTGATGCAATCATTGATATCGACATCTTTTACTTTGGATTCGTCAAGTCGAGAAAAGTCGCGCAAGCTGACGACCAGTTCAGCAATTTGATCCACGCCATACAGTCCGTCTTTAATCAAATCTGCCAAATCTTCATTGACTTCATCTTCTTTGATTGCCTCGCAGCATTGTAAGGTTTGCTCTATTAGCTGCTTGACTTGTTCTTGATTGATAGTTGGCGCTTTTAACGCCTGCAATAATTGATCGGTATGCTGTAGCAGCTCATCAAAACGCATGAGATTATCGCCGACCAGCTCCATATTACTACGCACATAGCCCAATGGAGTATTGACCTCATGTGCCACGCCAGCCACCATTTGGCCTAATGTCGCCATTTTTTCGGAGCGCACCAGATGCACTTGTGAGGCTTTTAACTCATCCATGGCTTGCTGCAAATCTTGCGTGCGGGCGGCGACTTGTTTTTCTAGATGAGCATTTATTTCAGCAAGCGCACCTTCATTTTCGACGACGCGGTCGATTAATTGATTGGTCTGCTCACTGATGATTTGAATTTCGCTGACATTTGAGTGTGGCAGTTTAAGTGCGCTTAATTGTTGATATTTTTTTTGCTCAATCAATGCGCCCATATCAGCCACTGCTAGTGACATGTACTTTAATGGTCGCGTAAAGTAGCGACGGAACACCCATGTGGTCAACAACAAGATAGGAATAAAACCCAGTAGCATGGTTTGAATTAGCTGGTTCGACAATGCATTTGCCACGCTCATCATGTCATTATTGGGCTTGACGATAACCATTTTCCAATAGGTAAATGGCATACGAAACACAAAGGCGGTGGCAGGCTGCTGCAACACAAAATCATTGGGCACAGCGATGGTCTCAACCAAGTGACTGTCTACTAAATTAAACGTTTGGTCGATATTTAACAGCAGTAATGCTGACAGCAACTTGGATTCTTGTTCGCTGATTTTATCAAGATTGGTCGTACTCAAAATACTACGTGCCGCGAGCGTATAACGACCTTCATCTTTGGCAACTGCCTCATCGATGAGTGTTTGGTTAATATGATCTAGGCTGTCCGCAATAGGTGCAAAGGTAGGATGTTTCTCGGCCAATTGATGCGCGGTTACCATCTCGCCTTGGGGGTTATCTTTAGTCGCTTGCGTGACCATAGATTGATCAGGAAAGGTCAAAAATCGATTGTCCAAATCTACCAAAAAGACATAACCACCCAGCTTATCTTGCCACTTTTTCATGGCGTCATCGAGGTTATCTAATAGCAGGTTAAAACTCACTACCCCATCAAAAGCCTGATTGCGACTGTCATACAATGCCTTGGCGCAAGTCATCATCGGCTGATTGCTTTGCGGATCGACATACGCACGACTCCAGACACAGTGGTCATGACGTGCGTACATCGCAGGAATGTACCACCACTCTCGATAATAAGGATTAGGCGTTTGGCGCACTCGATTATAACGCTCTAATGGCTGCATGTTGCCTGAGTCATCACGCGCCCACACAAACGACTGGCGCTCTCGGTTTTGAGCGTACATATTTGGATCAAACCACACGCCGCCGCCCACAATTCGTTGATCGGTTTGTTGCATGAGATTGCCAAAGGTTTCTTTATAAAGAACGTCTTCTTTTGGCAAGCCGCCCGCCATCGCACTGGTGGCCTTAGCCAGTCCGTCGACATGATTGATACTCGCCATAATGCTGTTAATGGCTTCGTTACCCGTTTCAACGACTATCTCTGAGGTCATCTCCAGTATGCGCGGCTTAGCTTGGGTCTCGATGACCCAGTAAACCATCAAAATAATCAGTAAAAAAGCCAACGCTAAAATAATCAGCATACGTGTGGAAATACTACCAAGCCGACCAGCAACACTCATAGATAAACCTTATATTGATGCGTCTACCATCATCAATGAATCACTGAATGAATAAAGACATCAGTGATACGCAACCACCATTTATAGTGGGCTCAAGGATACGATGCAGTCATGACAACATGATGACAAAAGTTTTGTTTTATTATCTGTTGACCAGTATCTTTTAATTAACAACAATTAGCTTGCGGTTGGTAGATACAACCTTGTCATCATTTAGCGCTGCTGCATTTTTCTCATCAATCACAACATACAGCTTATTGAGCGCATAGCTACACTATCAGCCATTACAAGACACAAAAAAAGCCACTTATTTTTAAGTGGCTTCTTCATATTCAAATCAGGCGCTGTCTTACTCATAATTAGTAAGGATTCAACACATTAGCACAGGAAACACGATCAGAAAAACAGTCGCTAGTTTTTTCTATTGATATCATCAACACCTTTATAATCACAGAGTCTACCAAGTTTATCTTGTTCTATACTGTGAAATTTTATACATATGTTATATAAATAATACTAATATAGATGTTCTGTTTGTATTTTATATAATAGAGTCGATTACCGTCACTTATCACTGATTGTAATATCTGTCTGCTGTACACTCAGAGATTGATATAACTCGCTCATATAGTTATTCAAATAAACCTAAAGAAAGGCGCTTACAAAGTCTTTCTCTTTTCAGAATTAAAGGAAGACCGATGCGTTCTTTGTTTTTCAGTACTTTGTGCTTAGCAAGCAGCCTTTCGCTAGTGGCTTGTAATACTCATCAACCAAACACAGCAAGCAAATCAACAGAGATCATTACAAACACGACAAAAGAGAACGCTGATAAACAGCCAAATGTGGAGCCGTCCAGCACCAAAGAGCCGTTATCGGCATTCACCGCTTTTGGTAATAAAGAGAAAAGTTGGCGCACAGTGGTTAATGGTAACCAACTTAGCATTGAAGCAGATTTTTTGAAACCAACAACCATCGTTGTCTCTCGTTCGACCGACGCTGAAGGTGTTGAATACGTGAGCACCGTTAGCGGCAAACCTATTATCATGAATATACACGGCCAGACTTGTACCGATGATAATGGCTATCAGAATGAATTTACCGCGACGTTAACTTATGATAATAAAAGCTATCAAGGTTGCGCGGTTGCTGGAGCGTTTGAAACAGCGCCTACGTAATTACATAGCAGTCCTTATGGTTAGCAACCATAATAAACAGTAAACCATTAGCAAATGAATAACGCATAATCTGGCAAATAAATACTTATATTCTTTTCAACCGATGTCACTATTGTTTAATGAAGACAATCTATAGTCTGTCTATAAATCATTCATTTAAGTCAAATAACCTTTATATCAGTCTTACTAAATAAGGATGAACTTATGAAAACCATAAAGACTCAAACAGGTAATCCGGTAGACCATGACACATTTATTCGCCAGCCCGATGCCAGTAAAACCCGTGTAGAAAATATACCAGGCAAGAGCTTACCCTTTCCTGACCAAATTGGTAATTATCAGCGCAATATAGGGACGCCCAATGACGCTTATCGAGACAGTAAGGTTTATATCGTTGGTGGCGGCGTTGCAGGTCTAGCCAGTGCTTATTACTGTATCCGAGATGGCAAGGTATCCGCTGAAAATATTATTATCTTAGAGTACCTGGACGTTGCAGGTGGCTCCTTAGATGGTAGCGGTAATCCCGAGACTGGCTATATGATTCGTGGTGGTCGTGAAATGGACTTCACCTACGAAAATTTTTGGGATTTATTTCAAGACATTCCTGCACTTAAAATGCCTGCACCTTATAGCACCTTGGATGAGTATCGAATTGCAAACGATACAGACCCAAACTACTCCATTGCGCGACTGATACACAAACAAGGTGAGATAAAAGACTTCAGTCAACTGGGATTGAGTAAAACCAATCAGCTCGCGTTAATTCGTTTGCTGTTAAAGCGCAAAGAAGAATTGGACGATATCACGATTGAAGAGTATTTTGACGATAGCTTCTTAAGCAGTAATTTTTGGACGTTTTGGCGTACCATGTTTGCTTTTGAAAACTGGCACAGTTTACTTGAACTTAAGCTTTATGCGCATCGATTTTTACATGCATTAGATGGTCTAAACGACATGTCTGCCTTGGTATTCCCAAGATACAACCAGTTTGATAGCTTTGTGGTACCACTAAAGAACTATCTAAAAGACAAAGGCGTACAATTTCAGTACGACACGCTAGTCACTGATTTAGACATTGAGTTTGAGAACGAAGATAAGGTAACAGGTACTAAAAAGGTCAATGCCATTGTGATGGAGAAAGCGGGTGAAGAAACCACTCTCCCCATGGGCGCTAATGACTTTGTCATCGTGACGACAGGCTCTATGACTGAAGATACCCGCTATGGGGATGACAATACTGCACCTACCCTAGACTTCACTCAGGATAATATGGGGCAGTCGTCTGGTTGGAAAGTATGGAATAACCTAGCCAAGCAGTCTGCTGTCTTTGGTCATCCAAATAAATTTAATCAGCATGTGGACAAATCTTCTTGGATGTCTGCCACTTTGACCTGCCAACCCTCTGCCTTTATTGATAAGCTCAAAACGCTGTCCGTCAACGATCCATATACGGGTAAAACAGTGACCGGCGGTATCATTACGATTACTGATTCAAACTGGTTGATGAGCTTTACTTGTAACCGTCAACCGCACTTCCCTGATCAGCCAAAAGACACGCTAGTGATATGGGTGTATGCCTTATTGATGGATAAAGAAGGCAATTATGTCAAAAAAACCATGCCAGAATGTACGGGTACAGAAATTTTGACGGAACTTTGCCATCACCTTGGTATCATCGATAATTTAGACAATGTCATGGCTAATACCATCGTCAGGACCGCTTATATGCCTTATATTACCTCGATGTTTATGCCACGAGCTAAAGGCGATCGCCCCGAAGTCGTCCCTGACGGTTGTGTGAATATGGGGTTGGTCGGGCAGTTCGTTGAGACACGTAATGATGTGGTCTTTACCATGGAGAGCTCTGTGCGTACTGCCCGTGTCGCAGTTTATGAGCTACTGAATGTGCAAAAACAAGTTCCCGATATAAACCCATTACAATATGATATCCGTCAATTACTAAAAGCCGCGAACACCCTCAACGATGGCAAAGGCTTCATCGGTGAAGGTCTATTAAATAAGCTCCTTAAAGGTACCTATTACGAGCACATATTGCCAAAAGCCAATCAATCCACCAACGGCAATGACTCAATATTTTCTCAGCAATGGGAGGCGATCAAAGGACTTTGGCATAAGTAGTTTTAGTTTTGATAAAAGTAGCTTTGGTAAAAGTAAGAACGAAAAATAAAAGCGATAACGTTCTAGGGCGTGTCCTCATTTTAAAAACGAAGATAGAAATGAGGTCATGCCCTAGTCAGACTTGGATAACTGCTGTAATTGCTCAATCAGCCAACGGTGTATACCACTGTGACTGGTACGTGGATGCCATGCTGCTATCACCTTAAATGTGGGTGGCAAGGCTTCCACTTTAAGCTCTTTAACCCGACTGTTTGGCAATAAACGCGAGGGATAAAATGCAATCATATCGGTTGTATATAGAATATCTGGCACCGCAGAAAAGCTAGGAACGGACATAACAATATTTCGTTTAAGACCTTTTTCTGCAAACCACTGGTCATGAGAGCCACGCAAGTTAGCGCGTGAAGGTGACACCACCAGCTGCGAATGTGCGGCAATTTGTGCCAGTGACAGCGGCTCTGTTGTAAAATTATTATTGCAACCAGTAATGCAGAAATGTTGTTCTTCAAGCAGCGTCACATAAGCCAAGTTATCAGGAATAAATTCTGGGAAAGTAATCAGCAGATCAAGCTCGCCTGCCGTAATAAGCTGATTGACATTGTCTGAGGCAAAATCACGCACGATTAACTTCAAATCAGGCGCATCGCGGCGTGTTATATGAAACAACTGCGGTAATAATGCCTGCGTCGCATAGTCGGTCGCGCTAATCGTAAACACGCCTTTATAAGTCTGCGGCGAGAACACATCCGGCTCTAACAGTGCTTCTAATTGCTCTAATATGCGACTAATGGGTTGCTGCATCGATAGCGCTTTGGGGGTTGCCACCATGCTATTGCCTTGACGAATAAACAAACGATCATCAAACAAATCACGCAGCTTACGTAACTGTTCGCTGATTGCCTGCTGTGTCAGCCCCATTTTGCGCGCGACTTGTGAGAGATTTTTTAGATCAAGCAACGCATGTAGCACTCTCAGCTGCTTGATATCGAGTCGGTTAATACCATTCATAATCTGTACCATTCATAATTGTATCTTAAACAAGAAAATCCTGTTTCCGATTGTATCCATAAAACTCTATGCTTACCAACCTTACTTACGCAGTAATAAAGCATCAAAACAAGCTCAGTGGTTTAAACAATAACCCCGTCTATTTGTTTTAAAAGAGAGTTTTATGGAACCATCTAATATCGATACTAGCCCATTGTTTTCATCTGTAACACTTGGACCTTATAAGTTAAAAAACCGTATTGTCATGCCACCGTTGACACGCTCTCGCAGCACGCAACCGGACAATATTCCTAATGACTTAATGGCGAGCTACTATACACAGCGCGCCTCTGCAGGTTTTATGGTCACTGAAGGCACACAAATTGAGCCAAGGGGTCAAGGTTATGCGTGGACGCCAGGCATACATTCGCACGCCCAAATCGAAGGCTGGAAAAAGGTCACTCAAGCGGTACACGTGGCAGGTGGTATTATTTTCGCTCAGCTTTGGCATGTTGGTCGCGTGTCTCATACCAGCTTACAACCACAAGGCACTCAGCCAGTCGCACCATCAGCTATCACTGCTGACAATGTAAAAGTATTTATCGAAACAGCACCAGGTGCAGGCGCGTTAGCCGATCCCAGTGAGCCACGCGCACTCAGTACTGATGAAGTTAGTGAACTGGTCGCTATGTATGCTCAAGCCGCGCGCAATGCATTGGAAGCAGGTTTTGATGGCGTCGAGCTGCATTGTGCCAATGGCTATTTGGTGAATCAGTTCATCTCTGAGCATAGCAACACACGTGATGACCAATATGGCGGTTCGTTGACCAATCGCTTGCGTTTCTTAAAAGAAATCGTTGCTGCCGTCAGTGAAGTGGTTGGTGCGGATCGTTTAGGCGTACGTTTCGCGCCACTGTTTGCTAGCACAGATGAGACTCGCGTGTATTTAGGTCTGGTGGAATCAGATCCACATCATACGTATATGGAAGCGATTAAAGTACTTGAACAAGCGGGTATCGCTTATTTATCTATTGCAGAAGCTGACTGGGACAATGCTCCTGATTTACCAGAGACTTTTTATCAGGCCGTCAGAGCTGAGTTTTCAGGACGCATTATCTATGCGGGTAAATACACAACTGAAAAATCGGTTCATATGTTAGCTAAAGGTTATGGTGATTTATTTGCTTTTGGGCGTCCTTTTATTGCTAATCCCGATTTACCTGAGCGCATCGCCAATCATTGGCCCCTCAATGAGGCAGATCCTACCACGATGTATGGTGGCACCGAAATTGGCTATAATGATTATCCTTACTATCAAAACTCTTAATATAATAAGGCCATTCGTGGCCTTATTTTTTTGCTGATAAATATGATGTTTTTATGGGAAAAATCGAAAGCCTTACAGAGAGCTTCATAGAAAACCTTACCGCATAACATAACCATACTGCATAATTTATATGCATTACGTTGCCAAGATTATGGGGCTGCTGACTGACAGCGAATCCTCCTGCTTAAATAATGCAGGATTTATCCAATTAGCACGCCCGCATTCGGCTTGTCCTTCAAAATAGCTAGGCGGTGAATTGGGTGTGTTTATCAAAAGATAAACCGTCCTAGAACTTGAAGGCACATTATTTAAGCCTGATAAAGAACGTGCCCCAAGCCCCATCGAAAGCCGCTATCGTTTTCACATCATTTAGGTGCTCAATTATTTGTTTATCTTAGCGAATGAATCTGATATTGAAGGTATTGAGATAATGCTTGATCAATATTATATATTTTGCGGTTACGCAATCCGCTGTCAGTCACTTCATTCTTATGTTATAAAGTAGCTGTTAAGGTATAAAGGTTCTTTTGATATCACCTATCTCTTATACTATGTGTCGTTCAATATCAATAACACAGTTCAATATTAATAAAATAAGTAGACGTTTATGATTACGGTTGCAGGGCTCATCTCTGAAATACAGCAGCGCATAGAAACGTATAATACTAACGACTATCCGCTACATCAAAGAACAGTCAAGAGCTACGATTTATTAGACAGCCCTCATCATATATTGGCAGAAGATATCATCTCGCCTTTTGCGATACCAAGGCAAAACCTGTCCGCGATGGATGGTTATGCTATTGCTAAAAACAGCGCACTCTCAGCAGACAGCACTATCGATATCGTCGGTGAATCACAAGCTGGCAGTCCTTATGATGGTGAAATCTCAGCAGGACAAGGGGTGCGTATCTTTACCGGTGCGGTTGTTCCTGACAGCTGTCATACGGTCATCATGCAAGAAAACACCAACTTTGCCGCGATAAAGGATAGCATTGATAAATCACAACCCTATGCCATTACTCTCAGTCAAGATGCTAAGCATGATGATAATATCCGTAAACAAGGCGAAGAAATTGAAGCTGGCGAAGCAGTTTTATTAAAGGGTAAACGCCTAAATCCTGCTGATATCAGCCTACTGGCTAATTTAGGCTTTGATAAAGTGAAGGTATATCAGCCTTTAGTCGTTGGTGTGCTCGCAACAGGTGACGAGCTGGTTGCGATTGGCAGTGAGCTGACAAGTTTGGCGCAAATCTATAACTCGAACACCCCTACTCTAAAAAGCCTACTCTCTGATTTGCCCGTCACTATTCGTGATTATGGCATCATTCCTGATGATTTAGACAAGACCACCACTGCCGTAACCCAAGCAATGCAAGAGTGTGACGTACTAATCTCTACGGCAGGAGTATCGGTTGGCGACTATGATTTTTTAACGACAGTCATTGAGCAACTTGGACAGATTAATCACTATAAAGTCGCGATGAAACCCGGTAAGCCGTTTGTCTTTGGCGAGCTGACTAAAGACCTTACCAAGCCCGTACTATATTTTGGCTTACCCGGCAATCCGCTATCGACCATCGTTGGCAGCTTGCAATTTGTGATTCCAGCCTTGTGGCAAATGGCAGGCGCTGCGCCACAAGAGCGACCTATACAGTTAAGTCTCACTGCAACGCTTAAAAACGATATCAAAAAATCAGCGGGGCGGATGGATTTTCAAAGAGGCATCTTATCCCAAAACGAATCTGGCGATTTCCAAGTTGAAAGCTTCACCAAGCAACAATCGCACCGTATTAAACAACTGAGCCTCGCCAATTGCTTTATTGTATTGGCACAAGATTCTGGCAATATAACCGCTGGCGAAACCGTAAACGTGCAGCCTTTTCCTTGGTCGCATCGCTAGTTAATGGTTACACAGTTAATAATTCTTTATAGCATTAATCATGAGAAACTGATTCATGATATAAAGTAGCATCTACTACTTTGGTGGTAGTTTTTAGGTCACTTACGGTGAATGGTTATTTGCGTACAAGCTGTCATAATCATACCTAAATAGAATTTTCCACTCACAACCCGAGGCAACGCCTAAAAGTACACACTATATTAATGTTAATGGTAATCATCTATGAACCATCTTGCCCCCAATGCAGGCAATGTGCAATTGTATTCGCCTGCCGCTGCACCCGCTGTTTTTGATAGTGACTCATCATCGATAGCAGCTATCACATCGACGTATTCTCCGGCCACGCTCTCTCAACCATTAACTGATGGTTTCGCACGACGTCTCACCTATTTGCGTCTATCGATTACCGATTTCTGTAATTTTCGCTGTGAGTATTGCCTGCCCAATGGCTATCAAGGCAAACCACCACAAAACGAGCTCAGTGTCACTGAAATTGCCACTTTAATCCGCGGCTTTGCCCAAGTTGGCACCAAAAAAGTCAGAATTACTGGCGGTGAACCCTCTATACGCCGTGATGTGGTAGAGATTATCAAAACCATCAAAAACACCGAAGGTATAGAAACCGTTGCCATGACTAGCAATGGTTATAAGCTTGGCAAACACTTAGCCGACTGGCAAGCGGCTGGACTGAATCAGCTTAATATCAGTATGGACAGCTTTGATGCTGCAACCTTCCATAAGATGACTGGCTTTGATATGTTGCCGCAGCTCTTGGCTGATATGGATACGTTACTGACGACCACAGATATTAAGCTAAAAATAAACAGTATTTTAATGGCTGAAACTGCCTTTGAAAATTTGATGAATGCCATCGAATACATCAAAGATAGAGCGGTCACTTATCGCTTTATTGAATTTATGCAGACCAGTGATAATAGCGATTTATTTTTTGCGCAGCATGCACAATCCGATATTATTACCAATTACTTATTAAAAAATGGCTGGCAAACTCACATACGTGGCAGCAACGATGGTCCAGCGATAGAATACAGCCATCCCGATTATCAGGGGCGCATCGGTATGATTGCCCCTTACGCTGCTAATTTTTGTGACAGCTGCAATCGCCTGCGGGTCAGTAGTCAAGGCAAGGTACATTTATGCCTGTTTGACCAAGGTAATTACGATATTCGTCAGTATCTAGCGCAAGATGATGTGGCAGGTCTCGTTGATACCTTACACAGCTTTATGCCGATTAAACCTGAGCATCATCATCTTCATGAGTCCAATAGTGGCATGATGAATAACTTGTCGATGATTGGCGGTTAATGGGTTTATCAGCAATATTTTTCATTTTTTACAACAAGCGTATTTATTAAGGAACATCCATGAGTAAGCTGCAAGCCCCTTTTACCCCGCTTAATATCGCCATCTTAACGGTTTCGGACAGTCGTACTCTTGCAGAAGATACCTCAGGGCAGTATCTGGTAGACCAACTGACCACAGCAGGTCATCAACTTGCCGATCGGCAGCTAATTACCGACGATATTTATAAAATCAGAGCCGTCATCAGTGGCTGGATTGCTGACCCAAATGTGCACGCTATTATCACCACTGGCGGTACTGGCTTTTATATCCGCGACAGCATGCCAGAAGCGGTTGGCGTATTATTTGATAAATCAGTCGATGGTTTTGGTGAGATGTTCCGCTTAATCTCAAAAGACGATATCGGTATGTCTACCATTCAATCTCGCGCCCTAGCTGGCATGGCAAATGGCACGGGTATTTTCTGCTTACCTGGTTCATCAGGTGCCTGCCGCACTGCGTGGGAAGGCATCTTACAAGAGCAGCTCGATAGCCGTACACGCCCATGTAATTTTGTCCCGCACTTTATGCGCACCAATCCAGGTCATGATTGATTCATGCTCGAAGTTGCGGATAGCTTAATTGAAGCAGGTAAATTAAATCGCTTAGCAGGTATCGTGATTTTGGCGGGTGGCGCGTCCAAACGTATGGGAACGCCAAAAGCTGAGCTTATATTGCCGACAGGCGAACGTTTGCTTGACTATCATATCAGGCAAGCGCTTGAATTAAGCACAGCATTAGCGAGCAGCTTACCTATCATGATTGCAGATAATGGACGTGGATTTAGCATCAATTCAGATTTGATTAAGCATTTGCAATCGCCAATATTTCATATTGCTGACTATGTAACTAATAACGATCTATTTAGTGACAGCGATAAACCGATTGAAACAGGCGGCGCATTGGTAGCGATTGAATCAGCTCTACAATCATTGACGACATGGAAAAATGCGACTGAATTAAGCCAAATACCAGACGAGCAGTCGTCTTGGCTGTTGGTCATTAGCTGTGACAGCTTAATTCCTATTAATGATTTATGGCAAAAACTGCAACCTTATATAACGCAAAATCCTGATAAAGCTGTCATTTGCCTCGCCGATGATCGTCACTTATATCCACTGTTAGGTCTATATCGTTTAAGTATTGAGCCTGATTTAAAGCATTATATTGACGGTGGACAGCGACAAGTCATGAGATTTATTAAGCCGCTTGTGCAGCCCGTCCCTTTTGCAAAAGAATGGCAGTATTTAACCAATTTTAATACGCCTGAAGATTTTGAGCACGCCTGTTTAGCTTTAAACGATTTATAAAAAGGTTTATTGAGAAAAACTAACTTTAAGAAGAACTGGCCATTTGAGAGGAATGAGAAATGAATAGCGACCGTCAAAAAAACAGTCCTCAACCGAGCAACCAATCTGGGCTATCCCATCTAAACAGTGCTGGTGATATTACCATGGTCGATGTGAGTGGCAAAACGGCTAGCACCAGAGAAGCTAGTGCATTTGGACAAGTGGTTTTTCCTGCGGTCATTTATGAGCAAATAAAGGCCTCTGACGGCATGACCAAAAAAGGCAGCATTACTCAAACTGCTCATATCGCTGGTATCATGGCAGCCAAACGCACCCATGATTTGATTCCACTTTGCCATCCTCTGCCCTTAGATAAAATCAGCTTAAGCTTTGAATACGATGATGCAAACCATAGCATTAGCGTGACCGCCACTGTTAAAGTCACCCATAAAACTGGGGTAGAAATGGAAGCATTAACCGCTGTCAGTGTTGCCTGCTTAACCATTTATGATATGACCAAAGCCATCTCGCATGACATTGTGATTGATAATATTCATCTCATGAAAAAAACGGGCGGTAAATCCGACTATCAACATGCATAAATTGGCTTTATGAATATCATCTATAAAAAGCTTAGTAATGAATAAATAATGGAGATTTCTATGAGCACTTTAGTAGAAAGCAATACAAATTCAGAGATAGATGCCACGATGAATATTAACGTTTTATACTTTGCCAGCTTAGCCGATGAAGCCAATTGCCCTGAAGAAACAATCAAAGTGCCACAGTCAACATCATTGACCGAATTGTATGAACAGTTGCGCCAAAAACATCGCTTTAGTCGCCCGCAGTCGGAGTTACGTGTGGCGGTCAATGACTATTTTGCCAAATGGACAGATGAGATTTATGACGGCGATAGTGTGGTTTTTATTACCCCAGTTGCGGGCGGCTAATTTAAAATAGCTTTTTATTAACCTATTCCTTTATCAAACCACTTCTTTATAAGCAGCGTTACTTTTCGCTATGCTTAAAAGATTAAAAATCTCGCTCGAATAATAGGCAAAAAGAAATGACAGACAACGTACATGGGCAGTCGATGAGCATCAAGCGTAGCATCGATGAAGCGTATCTCCTCGCTGAACGTGATGGTTTTGCACTTTTAGATACCGATATTGATGAAAATCGTCTTAAAAGCACCCTTGATAATGACAGTTGCGGCGCGTTTGTCTGCTTTGAAGGGCGGGTACGCAATCATAATAATGCCAGTAGCGTCAATCGTTTGACTTATTATGGCTACGAAGAGCTTGCCATCAATCAAGGTCGCACCATTATCGAAGAAGCCAAAAAGCGCTTTGAGATTACCCATGCCATTGCCATCCATCGTATCGGCGCGTTAGAGATTGGTGATGTCGCTGTTTGGGTTGGCGTGGTTTCTGCCCATCGCTATCCTGCTTTTGATGCTTGTCGCTGGATATTGGATACTATTAAAGCCGATATTCCCATTTGGAAGCAAGAATATTACCAAGATGACTCTTCTAAATGGCTTAGCAATAACGGTTAAAAATGCGATTCAAATGACTGCTCAGAGCGATAGCCAATAGTGAGCAATAATGGCAAGGCTTCATAATAATGATTAAAATAATAACAATATCATCAGCTTGCTTAGCATTAACACTAAGCGCTTGTAGCAAAGAGCAAACCGCTGCGCTTGTGCAATCGGACGCCGACAACGCCACTGAGCAGAGTCAAACACTGCGCATCGCTGCTGCTGCCAACTTATCTGATGTATTGCCTGAGATCATTGCTGCTTATAAAAGGGATAAAAACCTGACTGCGCAAGAGATTGACGTGACTTATGCTTCCTCAGGTAAGTTATATGCGCAGATCACCTCTGGCGCACCTTACGATATATTCTTATCTGCTAATCAAGCATTTCCTGCCAAGCTTGCCAAAATAAAATTAAATAAAATTAAGCCTAGTGACAAAACGACCCATCAGCCTTTTACTTATACCCAAGGTCAACTGGCACTTTATAGCGTTAACAAATCCCTTAAAGGCCTCAATCCTACTACCTTAAATGCATTATTGATGACTGAGTCTGATAGTAAAATCACCATTGCCAATCCAGAACTTGCCCCTTATGGCAAGTCAGCACAAGCCTATCTACAAACGCAAAATATTTTTGATACTCTCACTGAACAAAGTCGCATTATTCAAGCTGAAAATATCGGGCAGGCGTTTCAATATGCGCACACTGGTAATGTCGATTATGGCTTTGTCGCCCAGTCGCAACTGACGGCGATTAAGGCCACGCCTGAGCAGTTCTATACGTTAGCGCCAAAGTCTTACCCCGCTATTTTGCAAGACGGTTTGGTACTTAGTGACACTATGGCCGCGACAGATTTTTCAGACTATCTGCGCTCGCCTACTGCACAACAGTATTTTTCTGACGCAGGTTATCTCGCGGTTGATTAGGCCGTACATCATTTTAAAAATAGTGATACAAATGAGATAAATTACAGCTAAACAAGCACAATAGCGCAGATAATATTGGGATATTGACTAGGACCTGCCTGTCATCGTTTAAATTATTAGGATTTCCTCATATATTATTAAATTAAAATACCTTAACATCTTCTTAACAGCCCACTTGTTATGGTAAGGAATGACGTTTCCCACCATTCTGTTGAGAAGTATTTATATGTCAATATCTCAAGCCGCCAAAATCGACACGCCCAAAGCCAATAAAAAAAACAGCTATCTGAGTAAGATCTACGATCGTGAGGTAAATCTCAGTTATCTTATTATCATCGTTGCCTTGTATTTGGTGGCGACTGCCAATATTGGCTTTTTTGAGCAAGTGCTAAACGTCTATCCATTTAGCAAAAATGTCGGCTTTATACTGTCTATTACCGGCTTGTTGTTTGGACTGATGTGGTTGGTATTGCAGCTGCTTTGCTATCGCCCTATTGCCAAACCAGTATTGATTGCGCTACTGATCACTGCTGCTATCTGCGGTTATTTTACCGATGCTTACGGGACGATATTTGACACCAACATGCTGATTAATAGTATGGAGACCGATCAAGCAGAGGCTATGGGATTGTTTGCCCCTAGCATGGTCATTCGACTGCTGATATTAGGCGTGTTACCGGCATTTATTATCAGCAAAATTCGTCTAAAACGCTTTACTTGGCAACGCAGCATTTTACAAAAAACAGCCACGTTGATATTGTCTATCGCACTGATCGCGGCGTGTCTTTTACCATTTGGTGATCAATACGCCAGCTTCTTTCGTCAGCACAAACAAGTCCGCTCTTATGCCAACCCGATCACGCCTATTTACTCTATGATCAAACTTGGGGAAAACTATGTCGATGAGCTGCGCCGTCCTGATACCTTGACGCTACATGCGACAGATGCAAAGCGCTTAGCCCCTGCTAATAGTGTTCCCAATAATAGCACTGCAAAACCCAAACTGATGGTGTTCGTCGTTGGCGAAACTGCTCGAGCGGATCACTTTGGTTTAAATGGCTATACACGCAATACCACGCCTCTACTCTCAAAGCAATCAAACCTTTATAGCTTTAAAGAGGCCGTCTCCTGCGGTACTTCGACTGCCTACTCAGTGCCGTGTATGTTCAGTTATGCAAATCGGGAAAATTATGATATCGATACCGCCAAGTACAATGAAAACGTACTCGATACGCTAAACAAGCAAGGGGTCAACGTCGTTTGGCGAGACAACAACTCTAGCTCTAAAGGCGTGGCTGATCGTGTCACTTTTGAGGACTACAAAACGGCTGATACCAATCCGAACTGCGATGTTGAATGCCGAGATATTGGCATGCTTGATGGTTTTGATAAACTGGTTAAGTCAGGCAGCTCACAGAAAGAGACTCCTAAAGACACACTTATTTTGTTACATCAAATGGGTAATCATGGCCCCGCTTATTACCAGCGCTACACTAAAGAGTTTGAAGAATTTAAACCTGTCTGTATGACCAATGAGCTGTCAAAATGTGATACCCAGTCTGTGATCAATGGCTATGATAATGCGATTCTTTATACCGACTACTTTTTGAATAACGTGATCGATACCTTAAAATCTTACGAACAAGATTATGATGTAGTCATGGTATATATGAGCGATCATGGCGAGAGCTTGGGTGAAAATAATATTTACTTGCATGGTCTGCCATATAAGTTTGCACCAGATACTCAAAAACACGTACCCGCAGTCATTTGGTCACCAGACAGTAATAACATCGATGCGGATAGTCTCTCTAGTATGAGCAGTCAGCCCGTATCACATGATTTTATTACGCCGACATTGCTTAGCTTTTTTGGCATCACGACTGATGAAGTCAAAGCGGCACCAACCTTTTTTAAAGTGAATAACTGAATCCGTTTTTATATTGCTCCATCCTTTAGGCCATCACCATCTTTTAGGTAGCCACTATTTTTTAGGTCAACACCATGTATAAAATACTCGTTATTGAAGACAACCCCGATATCGTGGCCAATATTTATGCTTTTTTTGAGCCAAAAGGGTTTGATCTGGACAACGCACATAATGGCTACAGTGGGCTAACGCTCGCCTCGAACAATCATTATGACGTGATATTGCTCGATGTGATGCTACCAGGTATGGATGGCACCAAGCTGTGTAAGAAACTCCGAGAAGAGTTGCACGACAAAACGCCTGTGCTGATGCTCACTGCTCGCGATACGATTTTGGATAAAGTGGCAGGCTTTGACAGCGGCGCTGATGATTATTTGGTCAAACCTTTTTCATTAATTGAGCTAGAGTGCCGTATCAAAGCACTTATACGTCGCCATGAGGATGATCATTTTGTACACAGTATTGCCGTGGGGGCGCTATCGTTGAACAATAGTGAACATACTATTATGCGCGAAGGAAAATCGATTAAGCTGACACCAACTGGATTTAAGATACTACATATACTAATGAATGCAGCACCTCGCGTCGTCAGCAAAACTGAACTTGAAGAAAAAGTATGGGGTATAGATATCCCCAGCAGTGATGCGCTACGCACCCATATGCATAGCGTGCGGGCGCAGGTCGACAAGCCCTTTACCAAAACCATGATAGTGACAATGCCTGGTGTTGGTTACCAAGTTATTGATCCTAATAAATCAGAAAACGTTGTAGTATAACTGAGAGGATAGCACCTCATACGGTTTGCCATCGCTCACTATAACTACCGCCTCATTCGATTAAGCACCTCCATACTATGTTCAATATAGACTCGATAGCCAATAAGTTTCGCTTGTCCTACTTCATATTTGCATTATTGCTATGTGCCGCTTTTGTCAGTATTTTTTTGTACGCGGAAAGCAGAATAGAGCAGGAGTTGGTCAAGGCTCGTCTGTTACAGCAGCTAGAGCTCAGTCAAAAAGAGTATGGCGATCAGCCTATTTACACTGCCGATCCAGGTATCAAAATTTACCGCTACGATAATGCTCCTGCCAGTCTGCAAACAATGGCGAATGAAACCGTTCAAGAAACCTCTGTCACTATAAATGATGAGTCTGGCAAAACGCGCGCTAACCTTCATTTCTTTGCCTATCAACAAGACGGTCAAGCTTATATTTTGACCTACTTAGAAGGGGTAGAGATGGTAATGAAGCACTACCCTGTTTTAGAAATCTTCGAAAACTTAGAAGATATATTTGCGGATACACTAAAAGTAGCGGTAATTTTAAGTTTGCTTATTGCTGCCATATTTTCTCATTTGTCCTCTAAACAAATCATAAAGCCGCTACTCGATTTAAAACAAGCTGTCGAAACAGATCATAAAAACCTAACCGAATTAACACATATGCCATCTGAGGTTGGGGTGTTGGCGCGAGCTATTGATGAAAAAAACCATAAACTAGAGCAATATCTAAAGCGTGAGCAACTGTTTACCGGTGACGTCAGCCATGAGCTGCGGACGCCTTTGACCATCATCATGGGTGCCTCTGAGGTGTTGGCCTCACAGTTAGAAGCAGACAGCCACCTGAACGAGTTTACCAATCGTATCAGTAATACAGCCAAAGAAACCTCCGAGATTATCACTGCCCTGCTCCTACTATCGCGCGCGCCTGAAAAGCTGGATACACCGCAAATATCCATCAATAGCACTGCTTTAGCTGAGGTGCAGCGATTGAAGTATTTGCTGCGCTATAAGACCGTCACGTGTCAGGTAGTCGCTGAGCAAGAATACAGTGCCTATGTACGACCTGAGCTACTAAAGATGGCATTGGGCAATTTGATAAAAAATGCGTTTCAGTACACCGATGATGGCGAAGTGATCGTCACTATCGATGACCAAAAAATCACGGTAACTGATACTGGTCTTGGTATTCCTGAGGTGATGATGCCCTTACTATATGAACGGTTTGAGCGATTAACTCATGACTATCAAGACGAGGGTACAGGCACTGCATTGTCACCAGAGCATGATATCAATCACAAGGTTGAAGGCTCAGGTTTGGGGCTGAGTATCGTACAACGTATCATGTCTCATATGGGCTGGCAGCTGACCCATCAAGCCAACCACTCAGGTGGCAGCACCTTTAGTATTTATTACAAATAACCTTGATCAATATAACGCTACCCAAAAACTTCCATTTGTCAGCCGCCAGTTAGTGTTGCTAAGCGATGTACCCAAATATTCACAACCGTTTATTGCTGCTGCTTTATAATCTCTTAACACTTTCTTAACCTCTATTATCTTATACTCAAGCTATATCGACTTTTCCTGACTATTTTTTGGTCATGCAAAGCCGAGCGCATACCTTGATATTAATAGACTATTAAGAATTCTATATGAATAAAATTACTCCTATTAATCTTGAAAACAAGACAGCCAGTCACAGCTCTATCAAGCAGCCAGCACATCACAGTGCGCTCACGCCTGATAGCTTTGCAGAGAACGCAAAAGGTAAAACGGGCTTTTACCGAATTATAAAAGCTGCTGGCTATTCTATGGATGGCTTTAAAGCAGCTTACAAATTTGAGGCGGCCTTTAGACAAGTCGTGTGGCTCAACTTTGCACTGTTTGTGGCCATCGCTTTTATGCCTTTTGCAATGAGCATAAAAATGATGCTAGTGCTCGCGTCTTTTTTATCTTTGATTGTGGAGCTGCTCAACACTGGTATAGAAGCTTGCGTCGACCATACCTCAACAGCCAAGCATCCGCTCGCAAAAATAGCAAAAGATGTCGGCTCTGCTGCGCAATTTTTGTCGTTGTTTCTCTTAACCGTTTTATGGTTAATGGCGCTGTCTGTCTTTTTATAGTTGTCTGTCTTTTTATAGTAGAGCGCAGTGAATACTCATATTTAAGTATTACTAATTGCCAGTCCAGTTTCAGATAGGGTACTAATCAACGATCATGCTAGGGCGTGTCCCTATTTTAAAAATGGTGATAAAAATGAGATAAATCGCAGGCAAACAAGGAAAATAGTGCAGACAATATCGAGATATTGACCAGCTATTTGACGCCGTTTGTCAAAGATTTAGCCATTTTTAGCCTATTTAGTGATAAACGTTTGAATTAGGGACAGGTCCTAGAAGCTATCACCATTTAATATACGTTATCAGGTGTATCCATGACTTTAAAAAACCACTCAATGACTTGGGGCTGGCTAAAATTACTGTGCGTGACCATCATTGCCACCTTGATTTTTGAGCATAGCCAGTTGGACATACGCATCAGTGAGCTGTTTTATAGCAATGGACACTGGCTACTAGAAAAGGGCGCGCAGCCTTATGCGTTTATCTTTTATGATTTGCCCAAAGCCCTATTAATTTTACTGGCGGTCTACCTCATAGCCGTGTTAATCATAAAGTATCGACAACCTTTGCCCGACCTTACCTCGCAGCATCGCCGTAAATTCGATAGATTTTTGCTTCCGTTACCAATTCGGGAGATCGGCTACCTACTGATTATAATCGCGATTGTACCGGCTAGCATTGCCACGCTCAAAGGCGTCACCCATGTGAGCTGCCCAAATGACTTGGTTCTTTTTAACGGTGATCTACCCTATCTTAACCTTTGGCAAAACATCGTAGCAGCCACGCCAGCCAGATGCTTCCCCGCTGCTCATGCTAGTGCAGGGTTTTCTTTATATGGATTGGCCTTTTTGCCGACGTTAAAAAAATATCGCTATCAAATATTTACCACAGTCACGGTCTTAGGATGGACAATGGGGCTATATAAGATGCTGTTTGGTGATCATTTCTTTAGTCATACTTTGGTTTCGATGCTGCTATCCCTGACGATAGCGTGTGCGCTTGCCACTCTGTTTTTTAAAGACTCAATCAGGAATAAAGCTAAAAGCATCAAGGCTAATACTAAAAAATCTGATGAGATAGGCTTTGAAGAATCATCAAAAACCTAATTTTAACGGTTGAACAACAGCCAAATTGACAATGATGTTCTTACGAAAACAAACCTACTAAGTATTTGAAAAATAATGTATAAATAGTTAGTACTGACCTACTTATTATTAAGTAACAGCATGGATTGCGCTCGTCGTCGACGTTCTTTATTTATCAATAGCCCGCAAAGGAATGTAGCTATGAGCATCCTATCCCTTACTCTAAAAAGATCACACACCTACCCTTTATTGACACTGCCATTATTGATAATAAGCGCCGCACCTAGCAGCCATGCCGCCAGTTACTCCATCAACCCTGCCAGTACACACATAATATTTGCCATTGAACGCTTCAAGACCTCTGCCACTACTGGTGGCTTTTATGATATCAAAGGTCAACTACAATACGACCCAAGTCGACAAACAGGCGACATTTCATTAATCATACCGATAGACTCCCTCAATACGGGCAACCCCTCTTTTAATAGTAGCCTGACGGGGCCTGATTTTTTTGATGCGAAAAAGTTTCCCTCGGCGCGATTTAAGTCGACGAAGTGGTATTTTGATCAAGACAAAAAAAGCCCACAGGTAACAAGAGTAGATGGCAAGCTGACGCTACATGGCGAGACACACCCTATTAGCTTAAAAGCCACTAATTTTGCTTGTTATTTGAGCCCCAGTCTTAAAAAGGACGTTTGCGGTGGCGACTTCACTGCGACGATTGATCGCACAAAATGGAATATAAACAAATTTGTCTGGTTTGGACTGACCAAAAACCTTAACTTAAATATAAAAGTCGAAGCCGCCAGACAATAGCAGTCAGTTTTAGCTTTACGACATTACTTTTTGCGACACTGCTTTTTGAAAATATGAATTTTTATCACTTTGCTTTATTTTGGTAGACACTATTGATGACTTGCAGGCATTTTATAAGAAGGGGTTAAGGATGATTTATCAGTATTATAATGACATTATGAAGCCACTTTCTGCCATCATGCCAGCATTGTCGTTTTCATTGGGATTGGGATTTAGCTTAGTGTCTACCGTCGTGATGGCAGACACTGTCAGCCTGCCAATAGACACTTTGCCCAGTCGAATAACCCTACCAAATGTCAGCCCTGCCAATAGTGCGCTTGCCAACCGCGGCGCTTACGTGGCGCGTACCGCCGACTGTATGGCATGCCATCGTGAGGATTATAGTGGCGGCGTGCCGATTGAGACACCGATTGGCAATATCTACTCGACCAATATCACACCCTCTAAGAAATACGGTATCGCTAACTATACCGAAGCCGATCTCAAAAAAGCCTTGCGCAAAGGTCGTGCACCCGGTCATCAGATCTATCCTGCTATGCCTTACCCGTCCTATCATGGCTTAACGGATGATGATATCAGTGCCTTATTCGCTTATTTTCAGACAGTCCCTATCGTAGACAAACCACCTGAAAAAACCACGCACCTGCCTTTTCCATTAAACATTCGTAGCTTAATGCTGGCATGGAATATCATCAATGTGCCTTCTACCGAAAACCGCTCGGGACTCACCCAAACCCAGCAACGCGGTGAATATCTGGTTAATAATCTAGAGCACTGCGGTACCTGTCATACGCCGCGTAACCTAACCCAAGGCCTCGATAAAGACCGATACTTATCTGGTGCACCGCTCGGTAAATGGTTTGCCCCAAATATCACCCCTGACAACGACACAGGGATTGGTCGCTGGAGCGAAATGGACATCGTGACTTACCTGCGTACAGGAACGCTTGATAAGCACGCTTATGCGGGCGGGCCAATGGCAGAAGCCGTGGCGCATAGTACGCGCTATCTTACCGACGAAGACCTGATCGCGATGGCGTCTTATTTAAAAGTCGTCCCAGCCATTAAGACAGATGATTATCTTATACCGGTCAATATCTCTCGCCTGCCGCAGCCAGTCAGCAACTCCATTACTTATAATTTACTTGAGCAAAAAGACTATCTGGCGCAGGCCAAAACGAATGCTGTCAGCAGTGCCAACAATAGCGGTCTGAACATCAACTCGCCAAAAGACTTATATCTAGCAAATTGCGCCAGCTGTCATGGCGTCGATGGTTACGCTCAGCCCGATGCGCGCTATGCATCTATCGTTGGCCTCAGTAGCATTCGCCGCGTAAAACCTGATGCGCTCGTTGGCGTGATTGCCTTTGGCGCGAAAGGTGCCTTCAATACAGCACCAAAAATGCCTGGCTTCTCAAAAGATTTAAGCCCTGCACAAATCGCTAGCATTACCAACTATGTACGAGTCACCTTTGGTGGTTTACCAAACAGCGATGTCAGCGCGGCTGACGTCACGCGCGTGATAAAAGAAAAAAGCTAGCCATAAAACCAACTATAAAAAATGCACTCTAATCTTCGCCTTTTATAATAATGTAAAGACTCAGCACGATAAGGATAATCCTATGAATGGCCTGCTCCAATCTCCCACGCGGCGACAACTGCTCTCAATGATAGGCAAGACAGCAGGCGCGACCGCAATGTATCAAGCGATGACCACGTTGGGGTTTGCATCTGAGTCGAGCTTTAAAGAAGAGATGAATCTGAAAGGTGCACCTGCTGGTGCCAGTATCGTGATTTTGGGTGCAGGATTGGGCGGGCTGACTGCGGCCTACGAGCTCCGTAAAGCGGGCTACAAAGTGACCGTGCTGGAGTACCAAAATCGTGGCGGCGGACGTAGCTGGACACTTAATAGCGGTGATAAATATACAGAGCTTGGCGGCGCTGAGGTCACGTGCGACTTTAAAAAAGGCAATTATTTTAATGGCGGTCCATGGCGATTGCCCATCCATCACTACGCGGTCTTTCATTACTGCAAAAAGTTCGGTGTGGCACTGCAACCCTTTATCCAAACCAATGATCGTGCTTATCTGCATCGTACCAATCACTTCAATGGTGCGCCGCAGCGCTTGGGCGAAGTACAGAGCGATATTCGCGGTTATGTGTCAGAGTTATTGTCCAAAGCTGTGAATAAAGGCAGTCTCGATAGTACGGTTGATAAAGAGGACAAAGAGAAACTACTCGAAGGTCTAAAGGGCTGGGGCGTCCTTGATAACAATTATCGCTATGTCAAAAGCCATGAAACGGGTAAGCATCGAGGCTATAGTGTGTATCCAGGTGGTGGTTTGATGCCTGATGCCAAGCCATCAACGCCCATACCGATGGATAAGCTATTAGACTCAGGCATGTGGTCGGACATTTGTAGCAACTATACTGTCCATGTGCATCAACCAACGATGTTTCAGCCTGTCGGCGGTATGGGAAAAATCGGTGATGCGTTCACGCGCGAGTGTCGCGATATGATTACCTTCAATGCCAAAGTCACCAAGATCAATCAAGACGAGACGGGCGTCACCGTTGACTATGTTGATAGCAGTAGTCCTGACGGTGCTACCAAAACGGTGCGCGCGGATTGGTGCATTTGTAATATTCCCTTATCCATATTGACTCAGATTAATGTCAACGTCTCCGCTCCGATGAAAAAAGCGATGGCAGCCGTCCCTTATGACAGCTCGTATAAAGTGGGTTTGGAGTTCAAACGGCGGTTTTGGGAAGAGGATGAATGGATTTATGGCGGTATCACCTATACTGATCTGCCGATCACTCAAATCTCCTATCCGTCACAAGATATGTTTAGTACAGGCTCTGGTGTGTTACTTGGTGCGTATGGCTTCGGGGAAGCCTCGTATAAGTTTAACTCATTGACACCCAAAGAGCGCATCAACGCGGCGCTCGCGTATGGCAAACAGATTCATCCGCAATATACCAAAGAGTTCCGCTCGGGCACCTCGGTTGCATGGCATCGTATTCCTTGGTCGCTTGGCTGTTATGGTATCTGGAGCGAGTCCAGTCGTGAGCAGTATTACGACACACTCTGCGAGATTGACCACCGTATCGTACTGGCAGGTGAGCACTGTTCGCACATTCCTGCATGGCAAGAAGGCGCGATCCTATCTGGTATGGATGCCGCCAAACGCTTGCACCAAAAAGCCAAAAAGCTTGGATAGCACGTCTTTCAATAGCCAAACTTTGAATAACAAGGCTGTGGTAATAAACCTCTAGATAATAAGCTTTTGGACAACCAGTCTGGCGTTGAAGCAAGGATGATAACAATGAGACTAGGCACATTAGGAACAATCATGAATATGGTGACAGTAAACCCAATTAAATCGTCTAGCTCGCTCAGCTCGGGCAAGGCAATAATGATGCTCATAGTTGGCGGGTCAATCGCATTAACAACGTTGTCAGGCTGTAGTCAGTATAAGGCAAAAAACGCAGCCACTATCGCCAGCCAGCAAACAGCGCCAATGGTATTTGACAATCAGGCCAGTCGCAATCAAGGCGCATGGGGCGGCGTGTATATGTCCAAAAACGAGTTGGCTGAACCCGCTAGCAATATTGTCGATGTACGCTCAATACCAAAAATGAGCGATGATGCTAGCATGCAGAAATGGCTCGCCAAGTTTGAAGGCAGCACACAAGGTAAGACGGGGTTTTTTACCACCAATGGTAAAAAACTCTATGATGATTCCTGTGCAGGTTGTCATATGCAAAAAGGCAACGGCGCGCAAGGCGCTGGCTACTATCCACCGCTAGCCAATAACAGCAAGATGCAATCGAAATACTATATTATTAGTGTGTTAATCAATGGCCTGCGCGGTATGCCATCGTTCCATAGCATGATGAACGACGAGCAAATAGCAGCCGTCACACAATACGTGCATAGCGATCTAAATAATTTCACAGATACGGTTACCACTGCTAATGTTGCACAGCTACGCCATGATTTTCCACCCGGTTCAGACCCGAGTGAATAGATGACACTCGCTATTTTATAAAGCACGTTAAACGATAAAATAAGAGCAACCTCTTAACATAGTTGCTCTTTTGATGAGGTATCCAGACGCTTACATAGCGTTTCAAATACGCTTGGGCGGTACAGAGTATGTGCCTACGACATGAGCCACGGCATCATCTGAGCCTTCTGAATACAGAGAGACCTCGCCCACTATCAAGGCTCGCCCTACTTTTAGTAAGGTGCATTCAGCGATGATACGTGCATCCGCTGACGGTTTACGCAAAAAATTGATGGTCAGACTCGTCGTCACCGTTAATGGTACGATACCGATTTTTCCGAGTATCGCAACATAGATGGCGACATCGGCAACGGCCATCATGACAGGTCCCGACACTGTACCACCAGGACGTAGCTCATCTATGCCAATTTCGTGTGATAAGGTCGCACCATTATCACCGACTGCCTCAACGACGCATTTGGTTTGCGGAAACTCTAACGCCATAAAGGCACTGATTTCTTCTTTGGTTGCAGACATATCCCTTCCTTGGATTTTTTTATCCTTGATCAATGCACCACTGGCGTGCCTTCTGTACTGAATGCAAAGCCTTTATTGCTAAAATTACCAATCATCACCGCCTCAATGACGGGCTTGACCGTCTCGTCGACACCTTCGACTTCGATGATAAAGTTGGCACCCGATCCGCCTTTATCCTCTTCTTTTTCAACGATATAATTGAGCGTAGCCATTGCTGGAAGCTCAATCGATTTATTTAAATAAGACTTTATAAAGGTTCCATCGGTGCCGTAGTAGTCAATTTTATTGATATAAAGTGATTTTTTGAGCGTGGTATTGCGTACACTTAAAGTCGCTGACAGCAAGACTTTACGATTGTCTCTATCGGTATAGATGTCAGAGTAAATGGGCACATAAAAGGTTTGTTTATAGGCAAACTGGCTACGATCAACGGCTGTCGTCATCTCAAGCTCCTGAATGGGATCTTGATGTTTTTCTGAGTACAACACATTCGGGTCTTGCGTTGACTGATCACAACCTGACAACAGCGTTATCGTCGCAAGCAACAAGACGGATATAGTGCGCTTATTCATAAGTTTCTCCTTTGCCTTTTCATGTCACGGCTGCTGCAAATATTTATTTAATTTTTACACCGACACTACGCAGAAACTCGTTGATATGCTTATTAGCACCGTAGATGACCAATACGTCTTTATCTTGCAATACTTGCTCAGGCGCGGCCAAGCCTTTAATAGTAGGCTTACTTTGCGTACGACCAAAGCTGTCCTCATAATACTCATAGCGCAGGGTACTAAGCAATCGAATATTGAACTTTTGCTCCAACTGCAAGTCCTCAACGGAGTGACCAATCAACGCCTTGGGAATGCTAATCTCTACCATACTGAAGTGATCACTCAGCTCAAACGAATCTACGAAGTAACGTAGTGACAGCCGTTTGGCCCAGCGATTGGCCGCCTCTTTTTCAGGGTGAATAATATCGTCCACACCGATAGCTTGCAACACTTTTTCGTGCAATGGATTGATACTGCGACTGATCAAACGTTTTGCTTTGAGGGTTTTAAATAAAGCGGTCGCCATGACATTTGCGCCTTGATCTTCACCGATTGCGACAATCACGATATCGGTGTCGATAATCGGCAAACCACTGACGGTCGATTCATCTGTGGCATCCATACAGATGGTATGAGAGATAACTTCCTTATACGCCTCAACCTTTTGTATGCGGCTATCAATGGCAATCACTTCATGCCCCTGACGGGTCAATGCCATGCCTAGCGATGAGCCAAAGTTCCCTAACCCTACGATGATATATTTCATAACTTTGATGACCCTTTTCAGTATTTTTTAATGATAAAACAACTTGTTTGCGGCAATTTAATTGATTGTGATTTCTTCAGTTGGGTAGCGATAATTGCGCTGGCGTCTATTTTTCAGTAGGGCAATAAAGATGGTCAACATGCTGACACGCCCAACAAACATAATGACAGACACCACTATTTTGCTAAAATCTGATAAATCTGCCGTCAAATTCAGACTTAATCCCACCGTGCTGTAAGCTGAAAAACATTCAAAAACCACTTTGATTAAGTCAAGCTCTGGTTGATCATAGCTGATGAGCGTCACACCCATAGCGATGACCAATAAAGACAACCACATAATAGAAAATGCGCGGCGAATCGAGATGTCAGCAATCTGGCGCTTGAAGACCTCAACATTGGTCTGACCACGTGCCAAACTCAAGGTGTTTAATAGTGCAATCGCAAAAGTACTGGTTTTGATACCGCCGCCCGTCGAGTTTGGAGAGGCACCAATCCACATCAAAAATATCGTCAGCATGACTGTTGGAAAGGTCAGCTCACCCATATCAATCACATTGAATCCCGCGGTTCGCGGCGTGGCAGCAGTGAACAGCCCTGTGACAAGCTTGCCAAAAAAACTGGTATGGTCTGCAAGTACGTTGTTGTATTCAAATATCATCACACCGACGAGACCTACCAGCAATAAAGCGCCCGTCGTAATCAAGGTAATGCGACTATTAATATTGAGCAACCACGGTCGATAAATATAACGCTGATCATGGCGATATATTAGCCGCTCGGCAAGATCACGCAAATACCGCAGCACATTGACCACAATGACAAAGCCCATACCACCAAAGATAAAAGTAGTGGCAATGATCAGTTGTAGGGGATAATTAAAACGCAGGGAATCATCATACATGCCAGCACTGAATGTAGAAAACCCTGCATTACAGAACGCAGAAATCGCATGAAAAACAGAGAAAAACAACTGCTCAGACCAATCCATGTCTGGCAAGTCATAAATGCTAATATAAATGAGAGCGGCAGCCACTGCCTCTACGGCAAACGTCACATATAAAATAGATTTGAGGGTCGATACCACATTGCCCATGCCGCGCATATAAGACATCTCACTGATGCTCGCCTGCGTCTCGTAACTGACACCGCCCTTGAAGAAATAACTAAAATACGTCACAAACGTCAAAATCCCTAAGCCGCCGATCTGTATCAGCCCCATGATAATGACTTGCCCAAACGTTGTGAAATACGTCGCCGTATCTACCACGATAAGACCAGTTACACAGACTGCACTGGTCGCGGTAAAGAGCGCATCAACAAAGGATAATGGCTGCGTCGTCGCATTGGGCATCATCAACAGCAATGCGCCAATCAGCACCACTGCCAAAAAGCTCAAAATGAAAAACTGCGCAGGGTTTAGAAAGGTACGATTAAGATTAAAATCGTGGTCAGAGATTTCACGAATAAAGGTCACAAAGACAGCGATTTTTATGGCAACGAATCCATCAACAGCAACCGACATCCCAAAGCGGATCAAATCCGTGAAATGTGCTACCAATAAGATAACAATCGCAATACTGGTCAGCAAGTCAAAAACCGCGACTTTATTTAAAGTCAGCGGCTTTTTGCTATAGATATAACGCCCCGATGTTACAACAAAGCCTAAAAAAATAATCGCCAAATAAAAAATATGGAAAACATGTTGTAGCCACATCGGCAACGTGAAACCACTGTCTAATAAAGCAACGGCTACTCCGATAATACTAATAACAATCGTGAAATTATTTAATAATCGATAACGCTTGGCTGCATGCATAGCCCTAACCCATGATAGGAATAACCACGATATTTATACTCCTTTTTTGTGTTATTCACAAAAACTGATTTTAGATAATCGTAACCAATTATGAGACCGTGTTGAACATTTATATATAGCTATGCTGATTGCTAAAATGGTTGTAGAGAAAGTATAGATTGGCGGGGTCATTAATACTCACGCCTTAACTAGGTTTTATAAGGCTGGATTAGACACAAAATAGTCAATGTGCGAGTTGCATGATGACATTTCTACCTTGTCGTATTTTTATAGAGTTGTACTGCCAACATACACCCTAGTATGTTCATTAGTCTATAGGTTGGCAGCATTTATGAGTGCGCTATCCTGATGGTCATCTTTACATATTTTCTGTCGATGTGTTCGCCATTTTTACCCCGCCCCATGTCACCAAACCAACGCCCAGCGCAATCAATGAAGCACCCAAAAACAGCCCTTCTGGTGGCGCCTCCCCTTGTAAAAAAATAGCAACCGGCACACCAACGACGGCACCTACCGAGCCTAATAAACTCAATAACACAGGACCACCCGTTTTTTGCAAGAGAAACAATAGCAAAAACTGACCCGCAAATACGCCTGCTTGTATAGCAATCAAACCTAGCGACAGCCAGTCTAGCGGCATATTGACTGAAAAATTAGGCAATACACTAAATGCCAGCAGCAACAGCGACGCCGCGATCAGCATACCTGGAGCGAGTGCACTAGGAGACGCCTTATCAGGCCAGCGTAAAGTACGATATATATTACCGATAGCCAGTAGCACTGGCCCACAAAGCGCCATCAAAATCCAAAAAGTACTGGCGTCTGGCGCCGAAAACTTACGCGCTGCCAATACGCCTGCGCCAAGAAGCGCAGCGGCCACCCCCAAAGCGCGGACGATATTAAATCGCTCCATCCGCAGTGCCAGTGCGCCAAGATAAGTCAGCAATGGTGGAAGCGAGATAATGAGCGCGACGAAACCTGCACCCACATGTGGAATAGCCGAAAACAGTAGCAAATTAGAGCCTGCAACACTGATAAGGGCAGCCACAAAATAGTACTCAAAGCTACGCGCATTTAAGGGAGGTAATTCGTGCCGTATGAATGCAACGAACAATAAAATCGCAGCAGCGCCCGTGATGGACCAAAAGAGAAATGCCAATGGTGTCATACCTATCTCACTAGCATATTTTGCCAAATTGGTAGAAATACCAATCAGACCTCCTCCGCCTAACAAGCAAGCAAAAGAGATGAGCCATGTACTCGTCTTGCGAGAGGCTTGCTGCTTTAAAGACTCACTCATCCACTATCCTATTGGGTGGCGACGCTGATGACGATACCGCATCAGACAAACCTAAATCTAAACCTTGTACCGCCTTATGTGCCGCGTCGATAGCACCAGCAACATAACCAGAGAACGCTTCTGACCATTCACTTGCGCTACCTGTTAGGCAGTCTTGCCATACACCTGTGTTTGGCTTAGCGGTAGGTGCTACGGCATGTTGACCTGCGCCACTGGCATCAGCAAGCGTCGCGGTCAATGAATCTTGCGCCCAATCTTTCAGATATTCAGCCGTTGGCGTTTCTGCTTGTGCGCCAAATAAACGTACCAGTTGCGCACGGCAATGGGCTTTTAGCTCCATTTCTGAGACGCTTTTTCGGATGTGAGCAGGAACTCCAAAGAAACCAAACAAGGCACCTTCTCCCGCTGCCAAGGACGCATCGTGAATCTCTGTAAGTGGCCCTACTGCACTTCGTGCTGATCCTGATAGTCCTTGATTCCGCCAAAACGGCGAATCATAAACCGCCACATATTTGGCATGTGGCGCCATCCATGTCGCGGTTTCTTGCCATTCTTTTGCCAAATCCTGCGGTAAAGCTGGCTCAAACACTAAAGAACTCGCCGCCAAACGAGGCGGTAGCGCAAGTAACACATGCTGTGTGTGATAAGTGTTTATTTGACCAGCTGTCATCTGTCCAGAGCTGCACTCGATTCTGATATATCGATCAGTCTTGGTTAAACGCCGAACAACTTGACCCTTCACGATACGATTGGCATCTAGGCGATTATATAAAGCATCAATCAATGAGGTCATACCGCCTACAAGACGCATAGACGGTGGCGAGCTTTGATAGCCTTGGGTACGGATAGGTAACTCATTGGCGGCACGTTCAACCATCATGTCACCGTCTTCGAACTGCGCAAAACACGGTAGATTCAACGTTTCAATAAGGCGACTTAACTGCGGCTGATAATCCGGCCAAAACCAAGATGGCCCTAAATCAAATCCATCAGACAATTTTTCATTATCAGAACTTGAGCTTTGATCAGACATCTCTGTTGATGCCTTATCTATTGAGGCTTTTTTTATTAATGATGGAGCAACAGCGATGCGCCCGCCCAACCTATCACGCGCCTCAAGCAATATATAATCGATACCTCGTTGCTCTAATAAAAACGCCGCATATAAGCCACTCAAACCACCACCGATAATTGCAATAGGTAGGTCTTGCATAACAAATCATTCCTGCTTAGTTGAAGCTATTTAGCATTAAGATTATTCAGCCAACAACTTGGTAAGCAGCTCGTCTATCTCAACCTTAAACTCTTTATCCTCAATCTTATTAGCCGTGACTTTGGCATTCTGTAGATTTAGGATAGCCGCATCTTTTTCACCCATTTCAATCTGCAAGACCGCCATAGAAAAGGCGATCGATGACATGTGATCTTTCGAATTAATCGCCGTTGCTTTTGCTAATGCTTTGTCATAAATAATTAAAGCTTCGTCTAAATCTTCGGTAAAGTCAGCCAATGTTTCCCACTGTTCTGGATGGTCTTTATCGGTATTTTCATTATCGTTACAAATGGCTTCTAATTCGGCATAAAACCCATCAAACGCTGCTTGATTGCCTATACGGTCAGCCTCCAATAACTCTTCAGCTAAGGTATAAATTGCTTTATAAATTTTGGTATTAATCATTGTGTTCTCTATTGTTGGTTAGGTAATGTTATTCATTCAATGAGCAGTAAACATTTAATTTGGACAAGCTTATCACGCTTGTCTATTCGTATTGATTTTTTAATTAAGGTGTCTAGTAAAAAGGATGGTTCAAGCATAGCGATAGTCGTTTCAAACTAATTTGAATACAAGGAAGTCGAGTGAGCGTACGACACAGAGTAGACTAAACGGGACTGACAGCGTGTCTGGTTTCTAAAGGACTGACTGAATGAGCCAAATCACAACTCTCGCCAGTGCAGCCATAGGCGCGTATCTAACTCAAACTGATGATACTCTGGCTCCATATGGCAGCATAATTGATAAAAAGCTTTGTTATGCTCATGCTCTTTAAAATGCGCCAATTCATGCACGACAATCATGCGCAAAAACTCAGGCGGTGCTTCCTGAAATAAGCTGGCCACGGTGATGCTGTTATGGGATTTTAGCTTACTACCCTGTACACGCGACTGGGTGGTATGAATGCCCAGCGCATGCTTAAGGACAGTTAACTTGCTACTATAACTGACATTGGATAACTGACCAATTTTACGCATAGATTGGTTTTTTATCTCATTGATGTATTGATAAAGAGCCTTATCGCTTTGCACTTGGTGCTGATTGGGATACTTGTTTTCTAGATATTCTCCTAATCTGCCATCACTAATCAGCTGTGCCGCTTGGGTTTGAACTTGCTCAGAATAATGAGCGATGTACTTTAATGTGGTCACAAATTTATCCTTTGCTGATCTATTAAAACTTGTCTTTATATATTTTACCCTATATCTCCTATTTACCTATAACCAGTTCAAGATGTTTTGGAACCAAAGAAGGCACGCAAAAGTACTACAGAGAGTAGACTGAGGAACCTGACACCATATCCGCTTTATATTGGACTGACGATTAGCATAAATAAACCCCATAAGCTGTATTCAACTTATGGGGTTGTTTCTCACGATATTTTTACTGAACTATTTAGAGTATATTAATGAGTGAATTAACGTTCTAAATGGAGATACTGCAAATGGCGCTCGTACTGATTTAAAATATCGACCAACACTTGCTCTTTGGAGTAGCCAACCAAGTCATACTCTTGCGAGCCTTCGCTTAAGAACACTTCAGCACGATAATAATACTCTGCGTGTTTAGTTGATGTGCTCAATGTAAAGTTAGGACGCTCCGCTTTGATCAAATTAACTTCATAAATAAAGTCATCTTCATCACCGTGTCCAACACGTAATTTTAGACCATCTATTTGACCGCTACTCTCATCCATGCCTTCATCTATATCTTGTCCGATATGTTCAGGGTTACGGATATCCAAAGAGGTTTTTAGACCGCCTGCGGCAAACTCTTTTTCAACTTCCGTCATGGCAGGTCTTACTACACTTTGTAAAAACCGTTCAACTTGTGCATGTCTAGGGAAACTAACGATACGTTGCAAGCGCGCTTTCCAGCTCTTACCGCTATCAAGCACATTAGCCGTACCAATCGTACTGGCTTTGCGCTTATTACCTTCCTCTTTTAACGACTTCCACATAGCCATCATATAAAGCACCAAAATAAGCGAAAACGGTAAGCCAGCAATCACAGAGACTGACTGTAATGAGGCAAAACCACCTGCAAATAATAATCCTAAAGTAATAAAACCCGTTGCCGCTGCCCAAAACAAACGCAGCCAAACAGGTGCATCAGTATCATTGGTCATGCCTCTTGAGCTCAAGTTTGCTAATACTAAAGCGCCTGAGTCAGCTGAGGTCACAAAGAAGACCAAACCAATAACCACACCAGCGAACGATAAAACGTCACTGTAAGGAAAATACTCGAACAAGGCAAACATACCCATGGCAGCATCATTGACAGCGATTTCACCAAGTTCAGTTGCCCCATTGGCAACCAAGTCGATCGCCGAATTACCAAAAATAGAGAACCATGCAAAAATAAAACCAAGCGGAATAAACATCACGCCAAAGACAAACTCACGCAAGGTACGACCACGGCTAATACGCGCGATGAATAGACCAACGAACGGTGCCCAAGCGACCCACCATGCCCAGAAAAATATTGTCCAGCCTGATTTCCAGTCGGCGCCAGCCTTACCATCATAGGCATACACATCAAAAGTTTTAAAGAGAATGGTTTGAAAATATTGACCAATATTTTGGGTAAAAGTATTTAGCAAATACACCGTATTACCCATCACCAATATGGCGATTAATAGTAATATCGACGATAGCATATTAAATTCGGATAAGCGGCGTACGCCCTTTTCCACACCTGTCATCGCAGAAATAGCCGCAGCTGCAACTACACCCACAATGATAAGCGTCTGCACTGTTTTGCTAGATTCAATACCAAAAACATGGGTCAAGCCAGCATTGGCCTGCAATACCCCGATGCCTAAGCTGGTCGCAATACCCATCAAGGTACAAACGACGCCAAAGGTATCAATACTATCGCCAAGCCAACCCTTGATTAAACGCTCACCAAAGATAGGCGTCAACGGTGAACGTAAGGCTAATGGCATGTTTTTACGATAAGCAAAGTACGCCAATGCCATACCGATTAGTGCATAAATACCCCAACCATGTAGACCCCAATGTAAAAAAGTCTGCGACAGCGCTTGGCGCATGGCTTCTGCACTGGCAGGCTCCAGTCCCGTATGCGGCGTCAAATAATGCATCAACGGCTCAGAGGCACCAAAAAATAGTAAATCAATACCAATACCCGCAGAGAACAACATCGCGGCCCATGCTAAAAACGGGAACTGTGCTTTTTCGTGGTCTTGCCCAAGCTTGATGTCGCCGTATTTAGAAAAACCAACAAATAATGCAAATATACTATAAGCGGCAACCACCAGCATGTAATACCAGCCAAAACTCTCTGATACCCATGCCATGCTAGCGCTTAATAATGTCTCACTATAATCTGGAAACGCAATCGTCCAGATGATTAATAAAATAGAAATAATAGCTGAACCTAAAAAAACTGTCTTGTTTAGAGTCAGGGGTTTCGTCGCATCTTTTGATGGCGAGCTGTACATAAAAGACCTCAATAGGTAAATTAAACAGGATCTGATATTGCTTTGTCCGTCATAATCTTATGACTTATAATTGCATGACATACAAATAACTGCATGACGCACAAAGCAGTACCAATAAATAAAAATTGCGATGTAAACTATTAAAAAATAGCAAAGCAAATGATAAGCAGATTTAACCACAACAGTTTTCATCTTTATAAATGTGAGCACTGATAAAAAAGACCTTTACTGCGAAAGGTCTTCTTATTGAAATTGTCTTATATCGTTTTTTGTCCCACATCTTGTATGACGACTTAGCTATTGAAAGTTAGACAGTAGAGCGGTAAGCACGCATTGGCTCAGCTCTAAGCGGTGCGCCATTTGCAGTAAAGTAGTCTACCGTCGAGCGTGGCAGCTGTATGCCGCGCATCTTATCGACGATTTTTTCTGCCAGCATAATGGTGGTTGCGTTCAGGTTGCCACTGATGATATTTGGCATAATTGACGCATCAACGACGCGCAAACCATCGATACCATGTACTAGCCCCTCTCCATTGACGACCGAATCATTGCCTTCGCCCATCGCACAGGTACAAGACGGATGATAAGCCGTCTCGCTATGATTACGAACATATTCGTCTAGCTGTGCATCGGTCACCAAATCATCGGTTGGTGCAATGGCGCGACCACGATAAGGGTCGAGCGCTGGCTGATGCATAATCTCACGAGTGATACGCATGGCAGCGCGGAACTCCTGCCAGTCTTGATCATGAGACATATAGTTAAACAAGATGCTCGGATGCGCACTTGGGTCTTTCGAGGTCAGCTTGACGCGACCACGACTTGGCGAGCGCAATGAACCTACATGTGCTTGGAAACTATGCGATTTCACCGCACTGCGACCATCGTAGCGCACCGCTAATGGTAAGAAGTGATACTGGATATTGGGGTGAGTAAACTTCTCATCGGTACGGATAAAACCGCCCCCTTCAAACTGATTTGACGCACCAAGCCCTGTGCCATTGAATAACCATTCAGCACCAATGGCCGGCTTATTCCACCATTTGTTGGCAGGGGCAATCGACACTGGCAGCTTACATTCGTACTGCATATACAGCTCTAAATGGTCTTGTAGGTTATTACCAACGCCCGGTAAATCTAAAATCTCATTGACGCCCAAATCTTTGAGCCATTGACCAGGGCCAATACCTGAACGCTGTAACAGTTGTGGGGACGCTATCGCACCCGATGAAACAATCACTTCACGAGACGCATGGAAGTTTTTGGTTTGACCTTGATGTTCTACTTTCACACCGACAGCACGTTTGCCATCGAACAAAATCACATCAGTCAATGCACCTGTCAAAATCGTGATATTGCTACGCGGTTTGGCGCGGTCGAGATAACCACGAGCAGTCGAGGCGCGGCGACCATTAGGCGTGACAAAACGATCCATCGGACCAAAGCCTTCTTGCTGATAGCCGTTTAGGTCTTCAGTGCGCGGATAGCCTGCTTGCACACCCGCTTCGATCATCGCTTGGAACAGCGGATTGACTCCTGGCTTGGAAGTGGTCATCTCAACGGGACCACCGACGCCATGATAGTCATTTTCACCAGCGTCGCGATTCTCTAGCTTTTTAAAGTAAGGCAGGCAGTCCAAATACGTCCAATCTTCTAAGCCTTTGATCTCAGACCAATCATCAAAATCTAGTGCATTACCACGGATATAGCACATCCCATTAATCAAAGACGAGCCACCTAACCCTTTACCACGACCACAATCCATGACGCGGTTATTCATATACGGCTCAGGATCGGTTTTATAGCCCCAGTTATAAGTGGTGCCTTGCAATGGCATGGCGAGCGCTGCTGGCATCTGCGTGCGAAAGTCTAAGCGATGGTCTGGACGACCCGCTTCTAACAGCAACACCTTAATGTTGGCATCCTCGGTCAAGCGAGTGGCTAGCACATTGCCTGCTGAGCCTGCGCCGACGATGATGTAGTCATATTCAGGTGTGGTTGATGTCATAAAACGCTCCATAATATTAAAAAATCCATCATTTCATATCAGTAAGGTGGTGCCAAAAGGACAAATTATTCCTAATATGCCAACCTTACTGTTTTAAAAATTTTTACCATACAACTGGTTAAAATACCGATTCGAACTTACCTAGCTCTACTTGGATAGATTTGGTCTGCGTATAATGCTCAAGGGCTTCAATGCCGTTTTCGCGGCCAATACCTGAGTGCTTATAACCACCAACTGGCATTTGCGCCGCTGATTCACCCCACGTATTTAACCAGCAGATACCGGCTTCAATCTGTGCAATCACGCGATGCGCTCTAGTCAAATCAGCAGTCACGACCCCAGCTGCCAAACCATAATCGGTATCATTGGCACGGCGAATCACTTCTTCTTCGCTCTCATAAGTCAATATCGACATTACTGGGCCAAAGATTTCCTCACGCACGATAGCCATATCATCGCTACAATCAGTAAATACAGTTGGTGCAACAAATGCGCCATTGGCAAGCTCGCCTGTCATGACTCGTTCACCACCAGTCAATAGGCGTGCACCGCCTTCTTTGCCTTGCTCGATATAGCCCAGTACTCTGTCCATATGCGGAAAACTGACCAATGGGCCCATGTTTACGCTCTCATCCATCGGATCGCCAAGCTTAATACGTGAGACACGCGTTAAAATAGCTTCTTCAAACTTGGCTTGTAAGGCTTTAGGGATAAAGACGCGCGTGCCATTGGTACATACCTGACCGGTACTGTAAAAGTTGGCCATCATAGCGATGTCAGCAGCGGTATCGATATCGGCATCATCAAAGATGATCAATGGCGACTTACCACCAAGCTCTAAGGTCACATCTTTCAGAGATGAGCTTGCAGCGCTCGACATGACTTTTTTGCCAGTCGGTACACCACCAGTGAACGAGACTTTGGCAATATCAGGGTGCTGGGTCAACGCTTCGCCTACTTTATAGTCCCCTTGTACGACGTTAAAGACACCATCTGGTAAGCCTGCTTCCGTCAAGATTTCTGCCAGTTTTAAGGCAGTCAATGGTGTGACTTCTGATGGCTTAAAGATCATCGCATTACCAGCGGCTAAGGCTGGAGCTGCCTTCCACATAGCGATTTGAATAGGATAGTTCCACGCACCAATACCAGCGACGACGCCAAGTGGCTCGCGACGGGTATAAACAAAGCTGCTATCACGCAGCGGAATTTGACGACCTTCAATCATCGGCGCAAGACCGGCATAATACTCAACGACATCGGCACCAGTGACGATATCCACATATTTGGTCTCAGAGAGCGCTTTACCCGTATCTTTGGTTTCAAGTAACGCGAGTACATCATTGCGCTCGCGCAATATCGCAACTGCCTTTAACAAAATGCGACTGCGCTCAACCGCTGTCATCGCCGCCCAAATCTTTTGGCCTTTTTGTGCTGCTTTTACCGCTTCGTTAATCTGCTCATTGGTCGTTTGCTGAACGGTAGCCAGCACTTCACCCGTGGCTGGATTGATATCTTCGAAGGTGGTTAATGAGTTATCGACAGCTAAATAACAGCCATTAATATAAGCGGTTTGAACCTTCTCTAAATCAATGATGTCTGTTAAGTTGCTTAGGTCTGTTTTTAAATCTGTCATGCAGTGCTCCTATTGACGACTAGCACAAGCCTTATAAACAAGCTAATGCCAAATAATGTCGTCAGGGGTTAAATGTTTAAAATAAATTTATATAGCCTATTGCTACAAGCCTGTCTTTCAATGATTTTTTGATAAAAAATGCTTCTTTGATCAATCATTTGAGAACAGCATTTTATTCATTCTCAGGTTGCGTCATTTTTATCAAACGCTTATGTATGGATGTTTTATCTGGGATACTAATGCCTGAAAAATCAGAGAGCCAAATACCATCAGCCACCAGACGCACCATACATAATGTTTCGGTATTGTCGGTTGCTTGATGTTTCTTTAATTGTGCATTTGCCCACTGAGCCCACAACTCACGTAACTCACTATCGCCTAGCATCAATACATATAAAGTTGCTTGATTATCATATTCTTCCTGCCCTTTTTCGCCTAAGCTAATCGTGGCATTGATATAGGCGCGGGTAAAAGAGCCATAACGCACAGGGTCTTTTACCATGGCTTGATCGACTTCTGCCTCAAACCTCGCCATCGCATCATGAAACACTTCAAGAATGAGTGCATTTTTAGTAGTGAAGTGATGCATCACCCCGCCTTTGGTCACACCGACCGCATCAGCGACCGCTTGAAAGGTCACTTTTGATAAGCCCTGCTCTAACGTAATTCGCGCTGCCTGATCTAACAGCGCACGACGGACAACTTCCGGTTGTTTTTTACGTTTGTAAGCGTTTTCCATTTCCATATCAGTGCACCACAGAATTAGAGAATAAGTTCATCACCACGACACCGCCCACAATCATAGCGATACCAACCACAGCTGCTGCATCAAGACTTTGCTTAAAAAACACCAAGCCAACGAGCGATGTCAATACAATCCCCAATCCGCCCCACAGTGCATAAGCAATACCAAGCGGTATGGTTTTGATGGTTTGTGTCAACAAGTAAAACGAGATGGCATAAAGCACACCCATAATCAGGGTCGGCACCAAACGCGTAAACTGCTCTGACTTGACTAAAAAAGTCGTGCCAACCACTTCGCAAATGATGGCGATGGCTAGATAACCGTAAGCAATAGTGGTAGGACTCATAGTTAGGTTACCTGTTTCAAATCAAGCATATTTTCTCGATTAAGCATCAGTTAGTAGGCATAAATGGTTTAAATACATATTTTTAAATACATATTAAAGAAACCATACGGTCGGTATTCTATAGACATATTCTAGCAATGTGAAGGGCTGTTTACGACTTTTTTGTTTCAAGGGATACAGAGATTGCTTTACTATTCAAAAAGATAGGCGACTTGTCTAATCAAATTACAGGTAGATTTTATAATCTACCCTGCATAAATAAGGGTTTTACCATTTTTAGCTCATTTAAAAGATATTCGATTGAATTGAGGAGATGGCCTAGTCAATGAATGAAAATATTCGAGGTCAAATTTGCCACAACACTCCGTTTTATAAGGGATTAACGGTTATTTTTGACAGATGACAATAATATTTATAAATAATGGCATAATAAGGTTGACAGCCTATAACAACTTGGCTAAAATGTGCCCCACATAACGCAAACAAGACAAGCGATAGCGCTTACCTAACTTGTCGTTATACCAACTTATTCTCCAATAGCTCAGTTGGTAGAGCAACGGACTGTTAATCCGTGTGTCCCTGGTTCGAGCCCAGGTTGGAGAGCCATATACTAAAAACCTTCATCATTATTTGATGAAGGTTTTTTTATGGCTGCCGTTTTCAATTAAAAGGATAACCACAATATTAGGGCGTGTCCTCATTTTAAAAATGGTAATAAAAATGAGATAAATTACCGTCAAACAAGGAAACTAGCACAGATAATATCGAGATATTGATAAGCTATTTGACGATGTTTGGCAAAATTTAGCCATTTTTTGCCTATTTAGAGGTTAATCGATTGAATTGAGGACACGCCCTAGTACGATTAGCATGGCTACGGTGTTCTTTTAGGCGTTTTTGTTGTATGGTAAGGATAGTTTTGATTGGGTTAATTTTTGTCTGAGTGCTTTACTCCTACTCACTAAAAATAATGGTTTATTATGATACCTGTACGTGTAAAAAATAAGTTTTCTGATCATCCGCAAAAAATCATGCGCCCGATCAGTATTCGTTTGTCTGAAGAGATGATTTCGTTATTAGAAGCCACTTCAAAGGAATTGGGGTTTAAACGCATCCAAGGGCTTATTCGTTTATATATCCGCCAAGGGCTTGACCGCGATCATCAGGACTATACCCTAGCCCATGATGAGGTGTTCATCGAAAGTCTGCGCAAACGCGGTGTTAGTCAGCATATTATTGATGAGGCTATTGTCGTGACCCATAATAACAATATTACTCACTCACTATCTGAGCTTCAAGAAAATGACCAAGCTCATGACTAACTATCTGCGTTAAAAGCCATGTGCTGAGTAAAAACAGCAATTCAAAACGACTATACTATTAGTTAGTCGTTAATTAAATAGTCGTTAAGTGTTACTGATTTTAATAAAAAAAAGACTGAGTCTGCCTAATCGCACTCAGTCTTTTTTTGTGGGCATAATAAACACATCGGTTACGATTACTTCTCAAACCTTATTGTAAAAAATATACCTTCTACCCCTTTCTGCTGTCATATAACTAAAATAGGTCGATTTTGCTTGCGATACAGCATTTAGCGATAATTAAACACAACCCATCATTAAACGAGGTATATTAAGAAAACGGTCATTATTTGTCATTCTTTATTATCCATAAAGATTTCCAAGGAGGTGTACGATGGCGGGTTTACATCAACGCTTACATAAAGCTTTGTTATTGACGATTGCCTTAGCGATGCTACCAATCGTTTCTGGTTGCTCACAGCCGACAGCTGATCCAAGCAAAAAAACCATACCGACTAACTCGGACCAGTGGCAGAAAAAACTCGGCACCACTTTTGAGCAGTTGCCTGAGTCTGAGCAACAGTTGCTCAGCCGCTACATGTTGCGAATGAAACTGAGCGATGCCTATGAGTCAGGTGCCATGCCGCGTACCACTATCAAGCAAGCCCTTGTGCAACAGCGTGAATACGAACGACTACATCCAAACAATCCGACGGGTAAAAAAAGCCCCATTGTCAGCAGTCAGCCAGCTTATAGTGCCAATGCACAGAACTACCCTGTCGCCCTCCTACCAGTCAAAACCAGCGACAGTGACAGCTTAAATCAAGTAAAACTGCAGTTTATGCTATCCAATCATGGCAAGGTCGCCATTCAAAGCTTTCAGGGCACACTGACCATGCAAGACGCTAACTTGGCGCAGGGCAAAAGCTTTAACGTACCACTAACACAGTTTGATCCGCCTATAAAACCAGAGCAATCTGGTAAGATCATCATCGAGAGCAGTATTGAAGACATCAACGTTATGCGTGCCATTAAAAATACCAAAGACATGAACATCATGATCAGTAAAGGCATATTGATATTGGAGAATGGGCAGGAAATTGAGTTTGATGAGTCGCTAATGAAATAAAAAAAGCGCTTGTGAGCATTTATAAGACTATAGGATAAATATCCAGCATAAAAAAAGCCCCAATCATCACTGATTGGGGCTTTTTTCGAATTTGGAGGAGACGGAGAGATTCGAACTCTCGAAGGGCTACAAACCCTTGTCGGTTTTCAAGACCGGTGCATTCAACCACTCTGCCACGTCTCCATTTGTGCATCATTATAACGATATAAAATAAAAATGCAACAAAAAAAGCCGCAATCATTAATAATGATTGCGGCTTTCGAATTTGGAGGAGACGGAGAGATTCGAACTCTCGAAGGGCTACAAACCCTTGTCGGTTTTCAAGACCGGTGCATTCAACCACTCTGCCACGTCTCCATTTGTGCGTTATTATAGCGATATAACATGAGAATGCAAGCAATTAATTGAACGAATTTAAATTATTTTGATGCTAGGCTTTTTATGAGATGCCAGATGTAGACACATATCTAGTAGTCTATTCGCATAGCCCCATTCGTTGTCATACCATGCAAAAACCTTGTACTGGCTACCCACTTGCATGAGCTGCTGACCATCAATGATCAGAGACTCTGTCTGATGAATAAAATCACTAGAGACCAGTGGCTCATCAGTATAGGCCATGATGTCACTCAAATGTGCCTGACTGGCAGATTTGAGTGCCTCACGGACTGCCTCGACAGACACATCAGGCGTATCAAAAACAAAAGTCACATCAATGGCGGCAACATCAATGGTGGGCACTCTAATTGAATGACCATTGATTTTGCCGATCATCGCTGGCAGTACACGCTCTGTCGCAGCGATGCTACTGGACGTCGTCGGAATAATGTTGTAGCCAGAAGCTCGCGCGCGCCTCGGGTCACGGTGTGCTTGATCGAGCACGGTCTGATCAGCGGTGACAGCATGAATCTCCGTCATCATCGCCGACTTTACCCCAAATGCTGTATCAAGCGTCGCAATCAAGGGAACCAATGCCTGCGTGGTACAAGAAACGCTCGATATAATCGGCAGCTCACGCGTTAGCTCATCGGTATTAACGCCCATAACGATACAAGCATCGACATCATCGAATGGTGCCGCACCGATAATCACTTGCTGCGCGCCAGCCTCTATGTGCAGTTGTGCTTGCTCGTAAGAGCGGAAATGTCCGGTACACTCTAGCACCACATCGACACCCATCGCCTGCCAAGGTAACTGCGCAGGGTTAGGTTCTGAGAATAAGTTGATACAGTAGGTATAATTGTTTTTTGTCAGACAAAGCTGCGTAGCGCTGTTACCGTCACCGCTAGCATCATCATTGCTACTCGCTACAATATCAGCACTGACCCCAAGGCGACTTAGACGGCCATGTGTACTATCGAATTTTAATAAATGCAACAGAATATCAGCAGGGGCTAAATCATTAATTGCCACCACATGGATCGCACGGCCTAATACCTCAAAGCGCTCTAGCAATGCCCGTAATACATTGCGCCCTATACGTCCAAAACCATTGATAGCAATCCTCAGTGGCTGTGTGTGCTCACTAGATGCATGAAACGCCGCTGCTGCTACCGGGTCAGACGTTAATTGATAAGTGGCGCTCGAAAAATCAGGCATAAAAAGATATCGCTATAAAGGGATAAAAAATTGAGCACTGCAAAGTCAGCGCTACCATGAACCAAAACCAATAAGTTATTAATCGGCTCTAAAGATTGTTATATAAAAGCTAAATGGCTTTGGTGAATACTTGAGTCCTGAATTGTCATACTCAGTATCAAGGCGCCATTCAGGATTAAGGCGTGATAAAAATAAGTGCTAATCGAATGGCATTGTAATCAATACTTTGCTTAAGATGATCGAATATTGGACGCAGTTTGATACTACCATCATCATTGAAATCATTTGGATTATTGGCGACTTTAATCGCGACATAGGCGTTGCCCACTGCCGTCATAACCTCATCGGCTGGGCGCAAATGGTCACAAGCGAGGCTAGGGTCTTGAGATTTTAATTCGCCAATATGACGCATAATGGTCGATTGTGACAACTGACGTGCTTGTGAGATTTCTGCAATCGACAAGCTCTCTTCTAATAGCACCCGTGTCGCTAATAAGGTGCTTTCGGACTTATCAGAAACTTGATTGCCCAGTTTTTGTTTTTTGTCTATTTGCGCTTGCTGCTGCTCACGGCGCTTTTTTTGCAGAGTGGCATAAGCATCAATGACTGACTTACTGAGCGTACCGCCCGATTTTAAAATAAACTTCTCATGTGCCTGCGTCATGCTCTCTTCATCAAGCATCGCATAATTGGCATCGGCTTCTTCTGACAGTACCAAAAACCGTTTGTCTGCACCGCGTGCCAACGGATCGAGTTGCAAGCTCATGTCGTTCATACCCAGCAACTGCAAACCTGCCAGCGACTTTAGCCGTGACAATGCCACATAGCCCTGCCCAAGCTCAAAAGTACGTGATAAGTCAATCTCAGCAGCATCAAGCGTCATGCCTTGTGATTTATGAATGGTAATCGCCCACGCTAGACACAGCGGTACTTGCTCATAGCTTGCCAGCACATCGCCCGTCTCATCTTCGATGATCCATTCTTCAGGCTCAGCGACAACTTCACGCCCTGAATTGAGCCGAACCACGGGCATTTTTTGCGTCGTTGGCTTTTTAGATTTTGGTTTCTCTTTCTCTTTTATGGCTTTTTTACTTTTGCCTTTTACATTCTTATCAGTCTCAATTTCAGCACTGTCGTCATCGTCTTCGATTAAATCATCACTACTGTCTTTGCTATCATCATTAATTTTTACTGCGGCAAAACCAATCAATTCACCCATCGTACCGTTGGACACGCCAAGTTCGGTATTGTTTTTGATAAACATCACCTTAGCACCGACTTTTAGTACCAAATCGTCTTGGGTACGTACCGTTTTTTTAAGCGTCTCAACCAATTTACTGTCGCCCGTAGACGTAGCGGTAAAGCGCATCATCTCGCCCTCTAACGCGGCAAGCTCTTTATCATTGATGCTATTAACGTTGAGATTGTGGGTATAAAGACGGGTACGTTTGATATCGACATTTTGATCAAAGGTCGCCTCCAGCGCGGCAATCGATTCAAAAGTGACTTTCTGACGACGGATTTGGTTGAGAATATCGTCCAAATCAAGCCCGCCATTTGCCGCTTCACTGACCTGTCTGTGTTGCTCAGATAAATAGCAAATATGGAACTTGGCATCGAGCCATGCCTCAGACATAAACGCGAATTTTTCACGGTTGGTTTCACCCTTACTACCAATGGGCGGTAACTGGAAAAAGTCCCCTGCGACGACGACCTGAATACCACCAAACGCTTTGTCATTTTTGCGGATATGCTTGAGTACTTGGCTGACCAAATTGAGCTGCTTGGCATGCAACATCGATATCTCATCAATGACCAATACCGCGGTGTCTTTTAGTCGGTCTGCTAGGAATTGCTTGCGTGATAAATTACTCAAATCACGATCAGACAGCTCATCTTTGATACCGATGCCTGACCAGCTATGAATCGTCGTGCCGTTCATGTGCGTAGCAGCAATACCAGTACTCGCGGTGACGGCGACAGGCACACGGCGTGCGCGTAAATAGTCGATGTATTGATTGAGAGTATAAGTCTTACCTGAACCTGCTGAGCCAGTCAAAAAGACATTTTGACCCGTTTTTAAGATATCAAGAGCAGAAGATTGACGCATATATCCAAACCAATTAAGTTAATAGTAATAAGAAAAATAGAATAAGAGCAAGTTATGAGAGAGAAAGCTGCCAACAATTATAGCAGCTACATCCGTTTTGCGGACGACTTTAACCCTGATAAGCCACATAACTTAAAGTTATACGATACGGAATATATCATTATAAAAAGTCATTATCGCTCATCGCTAAAGCTCAGTACGATAGAGTCATAGCTTGGTCAGGATGGCCAAATATTTATGCTTAAGTCGTTTGTTCTTAAATAGTCATAATACACAACAAGGAGTGGTTAATGTTATACGCTTATCCCAATACTGAAGATAGTCCTGTCCAATTCCGTAAAAAATATGACAATTTCATCAATGGTGAGTGGGTCGCACCAATCGATGGTGAATACTTTGACAACTCAAGTCCAATCGATGGTAAAGCCTTCTGTCAGATCGCGCGTTCAAAAGAAGCCGATGTTGAAGCTGCACTAGATGCCGCTCATGCGGCAAAAGATGCTTGGGGCAAAACGAGTGTCACTGATCGCTCTAATATGTTGCTCAAACTTGCCGACGGTATCGAAGCCAATTTAGAGGCAATCGCTATCGCCGAAAGCTATGAAAACGGTAAACCCGTACGTGAAACCCTCGCTGCTGATATTCCAATCGCCATCGACCATTTGCGTTACTTCGCTGGCGTTATTCGCGCACAAGAAGGCGGCATTAGCCAAATTGATGAAGACACAGTCGCCTATCATTTCCATGAGCCTCTAGGCGTCGTCGGTCAAATCATTCCTTGGAACTTCCCTATCCTAATGGCAATTTGGAAAATTGCCCCAGCACTTGCAGCTGGTAACTGTATCGTCCTCAAGCCTGCCGAGCAAACCCCTGCTTCTATTTTGTACATGCTTGACTTAATAGGCGCGGCGGACATTTTACCTAAAGGCGTATTAAACGTTGTTAATGGCTTCGGCGTTGAAGCCGGTAAGCCAATCGCTTCCAACCCGCGTATCGATAAAGTGTCCTTTACTGGTGAGACCACCACTGGTCGCCTCATTATGCAATATGCCAGTGAAAATATCATTCCGGTCACGCTAGAGCTGGGCGGCAAAAGTCCAAATATCTTCTTTGCCGATATCATGGATGAAGACGATGACTTCTTAGATAAGGCAGTTGAGGGCTTGGTGATGTTTGCGCTGAACCAAGGCGAAGTCTGTACTTGCCCATCACGCGCCCTCGTCCACGAAAGCATCTATGATGAATTTATGAAACGCTGTATCGCTCGCGTTAAAGCCATCAAAATGGGCAACCCGCTCGATACTGATACCATGATTGGAGCCCAAGCCAGCTCAGATCAGCTAGAAAAAATCCTATCTTATCTCGATATCGGTAAAAAAGAAGGTGCAAAAGTGCTTGTCGGTGGTGAAGTCGCTAAACATGATGGCGACATGGCAAACGGTTATTATGTGCAGCCCACCATCTTTGAAGGCACCAATGATATGCGTGTGTTCCAAGAAGAAATCTTTGGCCCTGTACTCGCTGTCACTACTTTTAAAGACGATGAAGAAGCAATGGCTCTCGCCAATGATACCTTGTACGGCCTTGGTGCTGGGGTATGGACGCGTAATGGCACTCGCGCTTATCGTTTCGGTCGTGGCATTAAAGCTGGTCGCGTTTGGACAAATTGCTATCACCTCTATCCTGCGCATTCCGCGTTTGGTGGTTATAAGCAGTCTGGTATTGGTCGTGAAAACCATCTAATGATGCTCGATCATTATCAACAAACCAAAAACATGCTGGTATCGTACAGTCCTAAAGCGATGGGCTTCTTTTAAGCCTGTCTTTAAAAGCACTTTATGGCAAAACCGGTAAAGTGCGACCTCGATGCTCGCCGAGCATCTTAATGTAAAGAGCGATGACAAGGAGTTACAACGTGAGTAATAAAATGAAAGCGGCCGTACTGCATGAATTCGGACAACCCTTACAGATTGAAGAAGTAGATATTCCGACTCCAGGTGCAGGTCAAATCGTCGTAAAAATGCAGGCATCAGGCGTCTGTCATACCGATTTGCACGCCGTTGAAGGCGATTGGCCAGTCAAGCCTAGCCCGCCGTTTATCCCAGGCCACGAAGGCGTTGGTCTTATCACTGCGGTTGGTGATAATGTCCATCACGTCAAAGAAGGTGATAGAGTTGGTGTACCTTGGCTTTACTCTGCTTGTGGGCATTGTACCCATTGCTTAGGTGGTTGGGAAACCTTATGCCTAAGTCAAGAGAACTCTGGCTACTCAGTCAACGGCAGTTTTGCTGAATATGTCCTAGCGGATGCCAATTATGTTGGTATTATTCCTGAAGGTGTTGACTCTATTGAGATTGCCCCCGTTTTGTGTGCCGGAGTTACTGTCTACAAAGGGCTAAAAATGACCGATACCAAACCAGGTGATTGGGTCGTCATTTCAGGTATTGGCGGTCTGGGACACATGGCGGTTCAGTATGCCATTGCGATGGGATTGAACGTTGCTGCTGTCGATATTGATGATGACAAGCTTACATTCGCCAAAAAACTGGGTGCAAAAGTCACTGTTAATGCGAAAAAGACCGACCCTGCTGAATATCTACAAACAGAAATCGGCGGTGCTCATGGTGCGCTCGTGACAGCGGTATCGTCAAAAGCCTTTGATCAAGCATTAGGCATGTTACGACGCGGTGGTACTTTGGTATGTAATGGTCTACCAACGGGTGAATTCCCAGTATCCATTTTTGATACTGTTTTAAACGGTATTACCATTCGTGGCTCAATCGTTGGTACACGTCTCGACTTGCAAGAGTCGCTAGATATGGCAGCAGCAGGCAAAGTAAAAGCCACCGTTACCGCTGAGCCATTAGAAAATATCAATGATATCTTTGATCGTATGCGTGATGGCAAAATCGAAGGTCGCATTGTCATTGACTATAGTCTGTAGCCATAGGCCTTATGATATTTTGAGATTCGTAACACTGTCTCAATGACTGGCTAGATTAATCATCAGTAATTAATGGGTCGTATCGTTTTCAACCACATATGATAAATGATGTGAGTGAATATGATGCGACCCTTTATATTTTACTCAGTATGATTATGAAAGACATCCATTCGGGTTTAACGATAAGGAAATCATTATGAAAGTGACAGCGACCCCATCCTGCAAAGCATTAATCGACTTACTAAAATCTAAGCACGGTGAGCTGATGTTTCATCAATCAGGCGGCTGCTGCGATGGCAGTTCACCCATGTGTTATCCATTGGGCGAATTTAAAGTAGGCGGACAAGATGTACTCGTCGGCGAGTTAGTCGGCTGCCCCTTTTATATGGGTAAGGCACAGCACAAGCTCTGGCAACATACCGATCTGATGATAGATGTGGTCGATGGACGCGGGGCCAGTTTTTCGCTTGAGATACCTGAAGGTAAGCGCTTTATCGTACGCTCAGAAGTGTGTTCGGTATAAGTTTGTGTACAGTAGAGCACAAACAATCCATAAGCCTAACTTCACAGCACGCTTCTGTCATGTTACCTCTCAACAAGCAGACACTACTTAGTCATTTTTATTTTATTATTCCAGCAAAATAATAGATACTGTAATGCTTACCCGATTTCAGTAAATGCATTTTAACAAATGCGTTTTAATAGGCATGGATGCTATAAGGAATATGACATGGAATTTGATAAAAAGTTTGATTACGTCATCGTGGGTGGTGGCTCTGCAGGCTGCGTAATTGCCAGCCGTCTCACAGAAAACCCAGATATCAGCGTTTGCCTATTAGAATATGGCGGTGATGGCAAAGATCTTGCGGTGCGTGTCCCTGCTGGATTGATTCTGTTAGTCCCTGGTAAGCCGCTCAAATTGAACAATTGGTGCTTTCATACTACGCCTCAGACTCATCTCAATAACCGACGTGGTTTCCAGCCACGTGGACAGTGCTTGGGCGGCTCATCCGCAATCAATGCAATGATTTATACGCGCGGTAGTGCGCTCGATTATGAACGTTGGGTAGAACAAGGCTGCACTGGCTGGGGATTTGACGATGTGCTGCCCTACTTTATCAAAGCAGAAAACAATATTCACGGCAGCGATGAGCTGCATGGCGATAGTGGTCCGCTGCATGTCAGCGACTTACTAAGCCCACGTGATATCTCCAAAGCATTCGTAGAAGCGGCCATCACCAATGGTTTAGATCATAACCAAGACTTTAATAGTAAAAAACAAGATGGTACGGGCTTATATCAAGTCACTCATTTCCATGGCGAAAAACAAGGTCAGCGCTGCTCTGCTGCAGCCGCTTATCTACATCCGGTACAAAGCCGACCAAATCTAACCGTCATCACCCATGCCCAAGCCAACCGAGTCATCTTTGAAGACAAACAAGCCGTTGGCGTCGCTTATGAAAAAGATGGCGTCGAGCACACGGTCATGGCGCGTCATGAAGTCATATTATCTGGGGGCACTTTTGGCTCACCCAAAGTCCTGATGTTGTCAGGTATTGGACCTGCTGAGCATCTACAATCGCATGGCATCGACGTCGTGGTAGATGCGCCCGATGTTGGTGGTAATCTACAAGATCACTTAGACGTCGTCTTTGATTACGAGGTCAATACCACTGACGTCATCGGCATCGGTATGGCAGCAATGGCGACATTGCCTAAGAGCATTCGGCAGTGGAGAAAGGACGGTACAGGGATACTATCTACCAATTATGCAGAAGCAGGTGCCTTCTTTAGTGTGGGTGATGCGCCAAAAGAGTGGCCAAATACCCAATTACACTTTGTTATATCGCGCGTGATTGAGCATGGTCGCGATTTGAGACGTGGCTATGCCATTTCTTGTCACAGTTGCTACCTACGCCCCGAAAGCCGCGGTACCGTCAGGTTGGACTCCGCCGACCCTTCAGACACTGTATTGATTGATCCAAACTATCTCTCGCACCCAAAAGATGTAGAATATATGATTGCAGGCGCGGAGCGTACGCGCGCCATCATGCAAGAACCACCCATCGCCAAATATATTACTGAAGACTACCCTGCCCCTTATATCGAAAAAGACGGCATACTCGGTTATATCCGTAATAAATCAGATACCATTTATCATCCTGTGGGCACTTGCCGTATGGGTTCAGATGGCAAGTCCGTGGTTGATTTAGAGCTGAAAGTACGTGGCGTAAATGGACTAAGGGTAATCGATGCTTCAGTCATGCCGACACTCATTAGTGCCAATACCAATGCGCCAACCATTATGATTGCTGAAAAAATAGCAGACCTTATTAAGGCAAAACATATTGATGTTGAATTAGTCACTAGGTAGATCAGAATTGCTTCAATCTCTCATAACCTCAATATCTCATGAATTGGCATACACAAAATGTAACCAATTTATTTCTAATTGTTTTTATTGAGTAAATTATAATTAAGGAGCAATACATTATTGCGTCTCATTCCTGTTGGTATCACAGGGATAGAAAGAAACAATGATTGATAATATTGGTCAAAATAATATCAAAATGAGCAGAAACCCATGTTTTTTATAAAAATTAGTTCAAATATTTCTTGCATTACGGCTATTTATGAGAGTATATTCAAACAACTATTCATATCTTTATGTTTTTAAATACATCAATTAAAGTTATATCAACTTAATTTATGTATTTTTTTGTAAAAAATATATTGTTAGAATAAATACTAAAAGTCAGTTTAGTGCTTGCTCATTGTATTTCTTGCAAATTGTATTCATGGTCGAATACGAACTAGGTAAATACATGAGCGATTACCTATCATTACATGGAACGTAATAATGCAAAAATCATTTTTTAAACTTACGATGTTGGCCACGCTTATCTTGGGTGTGAGCGCTTGTAGTGGAGACAACAAAACCACTGATGAATCTGCTGCTAGCTCAGATGCTAAAGCAGCCAAAACCTTGCTTTACTGTTCAGAAGGTAGCCCTGCTGGTTTCGATCCAGCACAGTACACCGCAGGTACAGATTTTGATGCAAGCGCCTACCCTATTTATAACGGTTTGGTGCAATTCAAAAGAGATGGTACTGAGATTCAGCCAGGACTGGCTGAAAGTTGGGATATTAGCGAAGATGGCAAGACTTACACCTTTAATCTACGTAAAGGCGTCAAGTTCGGTAAAACAGACTATTTCACACCAACCCGCGATTTTAACGCAGACGACCTTATTTTTACGCTAGAACGTCTCACCGACCCAGACTTCGAATTTAATAAAGCCTATCCTGCTGAGTTCCCATATTCAGTTGGCATGGGACTGCCTGATATTATTGCTAACATTGAAAAAGTTGACGATTACACGGTAAAAGTCACCCTAAGCGAGACTAACGCGCCATTTTTACAGAACTTAGCAATGCCGTTTGCTTATATCAATTCTGCTGAATATGCAGACAAGTTGATGGCTTCTGGTAATGCCGCTGATCTTAATACCAAACCGGTTGGTACTGGTCCTTTCGTCTTTACTTCTTATCAGAAAGACGCGCAAATTCGTTATACCAAAAACCCAGACTATTGGGACAAAGATAACATCTACATCGACAACCTTGTGTTTGTCATTACCAAAGATTCAGCCGTTCGCGCGCAAAAAGTTCAAGCGGGCGAATGTCATGTATCCGCTTATCCAAAGCCTGCCGAAATTGAATCGGTCAAAAAATCCGGTAAAGTCACCGTTCTTGATCAACCAGGCTTCAACGTCGGCTATGTGGGCTACAACGTCGAAAAACCGAAGCTTAGTGATCTTAAAGTTCGTCAAGCATTAGATATGGCGATTAATAAAGACGCGATTATCAATGCGGTCTATCAAAGCGAAGGTCTCAAAGCGACCAACCCGATGCCACCAACGCAGTGGGGTTACGACAAATCGCTTAAAGATGCACCTTATGATGTTGAAAAAGCAAAAGCGTTAATTAAAGAAGCAGGTGCTGATAATATGAGCATCAACTTGTGGTACATGCCAGTCCAACGTCCGTACAACCCCAATGCCAAGCTAATGGCTGAAATGTTGCAAGCAGATTGGGCGAAGATTGGCGTTAATACCAAACTGGTAACCTATGAGTGGGGCGAGTATCTAAAACGCGCTGCTAAAGGTGAGCCTGATGTGATCTTGGCAGGTTGGACGGGCGACAATGGCGATCCAGATAACTGGCTAGGTTCATTACTGTCTTGTGACGCCGTCGGTGGTAACAACTACTCACGCTGGTGTAACAAAGACTTTGATAATTTAGTCATGAAAGCGCGTCAGGTGACCAATCAAGATGAACGTGTGGATGACTATGTACAAGCTCAGCAGATATTCAAAGAGCAACTTCCTTGGACAACAATGGCGCATTCGGTAGTAACCGTATTCACTGCACCAAACGTTGTGGATTTCAAAATTAGTCCGCTTGGTGCCGTACGCTTCGATGGCGTGAAGGTTGAATAGCCTTAGCTAATTAAGTCCGGTACGACATGCACTATTATTTAATTTGTATTCGGCTGGCTCAGAGTCTCTGTTCCAGCCGTATTTATATGCGTTAAATAATTTTCATTTAAGTGCTTGTCATTTAAGTATTTTGTTACTTAAATGCATGGTCACGGACGACTTCATTCATTGCTATCACTCCACTCATTGAATCACAACTATTGAGCAGCCCATGCTACTTTATATTCTGCGCCGTATTGCCATTCTCATTCCTGTCTATCTTGGCTTAACGCTATCGACCTTTACGTTGATTCGTCTCGTACCGGGCGATGCTGTCGAGATCATGATGGGCGAGCGTATGGTCGATCCAGAGCTACATGCTCGCGCCTTAGAAAGACTTGGATTAGATAAACCACTCGTTGTCCAATATTGGGACTATTTGACAGGTATATTGACCGGTGACTTTGGTCAGTCTTTCCGGACTCGTTCTCCCGTATTACAAGACTTTTTTGCTCACTTCGTACCAACCTTAGAGTTGGCGTTGTGCGCGATTGTCATTGCTAGTGTCATTGGTGTGAGCTTAGGTATTTTTGCCGCCTTACGCCGTGGTACTTGGATTGACTATACCCTAATGTCAGGAGCACTGGCAGGATACTCGATGCCGATCTATCTATTGGGACCTATCCTAACAGGTATATTCGCTCATTATCTCGGCCTTTTACCCGTTGCTGGAGTAATTTCTGTCGCACAGTTCTTAGATGTCCAACCACTGTACGGTTCATGGTTACTTGGCTCTCTCACGTCAGGAGAACCTGGCGCATTCTGGAATGTGGTCAAACACTTTATCTTGCCTTCGATTGCCTTATCGACTATCCCACTCGCCATGATCGCGCGGATGACACGCTCTGCGATGTTGGAAGTGTTGGATGAAGACTATGTGCGTACCGCGAGGGCCAAAGGCTTATCGCCACGCCGCGTGATAATGATACACGTGATGCGTAATGCGTTGATTACCGTGGTCACTGTGGTTGGCTTGCAGATGGCGACATTGCTTGCGGGCGCGATTATCACTGAGACTATCTTTAGCTGGCCGGGCGTTGGTAATTGGCTCCTCGATGGCTTTTTCACTCGTGATTATCCTATTGTGCAAAACGGTATCTTGTTGGTAGCGACTGCCTTGATTTTGGTTAGTTTATTTATTGATATTTTGTATGGTCTGATCAATCCACGTATCCGACATACTGCTTAATCTAACATTGATAAATACTCATATTATAAATAGTGACGATTGGCGTTTGCATGGCTTTAGAATTTATTAGCAAAATCTGAATCCTTTTTAGGAATAAGATTCTAGCCATTTTCAACGCGTTCGGTACTATAGGAAATGCTCATGAAGCCTTCTGTTCTTCCCTCTGATCTCAACCTGATGGCCGCCGCACCACCATCGTCTTGGCAGCTGTTTTTATCGACGTTCTGCCGAAATAAAGGCGCGGTGCTGGGTTTTATTGTACTAACGTTAATGGTTATTATTGCCATACTCGCGCCTGCCATTGCTCCTCACGATCCTTATGAGCTATTTACTGGTCAAGAACAACTACCTCCAGCCTTCTTAAGTGGCGGCGATGCTATGTTTTGGCTAGGTACTGATGATGCCGGACGAGATACCTTGTCTCGGGTGATGTATGGCGCGCGTTATTCCCTGTTTATCGGTCTGAGCGCGACGACTCTTGCCATGTTAGTCGGTGTTTCATTAGGGCTTAGTGCCGCATTTTGGCCAAAAGTCTGGGGCAAAGCCGTCATGCTGGTCAATGATATCTTAATGTCTTATCCAAGCTTACTATTGGCCATCATTATTGCCGCTATCTTAGGTCCTTCTATGACCAATACGATTATTACGATTGCACTGGTCTGTACGCCACCTTTTATTCGGCTGACTCGTGCTACCGCGATGGTAGAGCTACAGCGCGAGTACTTTGTCGCTTCACAAGTGATGGGTGCTGGCGTACTTCGCCTATTGTTTATCACCATTTTACCCAACTGTATGGCGCCGCTTATCGTACAAGCAACGATGATTTTCTCTTCTGCTATTTTAGAAGCGGGTGCCATTGGTTTCTTAGGCTTTGGTGTACAGCCACCTGATGCTGAATGGGGCGCGATGCTCGGTACGGCACGTCAGTATATTCAAAGCAATGTTTGGCTCGCTATTTGGCCAGGTGTCGCTATCTTCTTGGCTGCATTGTCGATTAACTTGACTGGTGATGGCTTACGTGATGCGCTCGATCCCAAATTGAAGCAGGTGACCTAAGATGACTGATACTTTAATTAAAACGCCTACTACTCACACTTCTATGAATGGCGCATCAACAAAAGAATCACCGTTGCTGTTAGATATTGAAAATCTTTCGGTCACTTTTGGTCAAGGAAAGCGTGCCTTTCGCGCTGTCGATGACGTGTCTTTAAAAATCACACAAGGTGAAGTCATCGCTGTCGTGGGTGAATCCGGCTCAGGTAAGTCGGTCACGATGATGGCGCTAATGGGACTATTACCGCCGTCTGCGACCGTCCGTGCCAAGCGAGTGATGTTTGATAATAAAGACATGATCAGTATGCCTGCCAAAGAAAAACGCGGCATCATTGGTAAAGATATCTCTATGATCTTTCAAAACGCAATGTCTTGCCTCAATCCAAGCTTTACCGTTGAGATGCAGTTGGGTGAAGTTCTGCGCAAGCATCTTGGTTTGCGCGGTGCAGCAGTACAGGCACGTATATTAGAGCTGCTAGAACTGGTCGAAATGCCTGACGCCAAAAACCGACTCAAAGTCTATCCGCATCAACTCTCAGGCGGTATGAGCCAGCGCGTTATGATTGCAATGGCGCTTGCTTGTGAACCAAAACTGCTCATCGCCGATGAACCGACCACCGCACTTGATGTCACCGTGCAAGCACAGATAATGGATTTGCTCGGTCGTCTACAACGCGAAAAACAAATGGCGATGGTACTGATCACCCATGATCTAGGCCTTGTCGCACAAAACTCACGTGATGTTGCGGTCATGTATGCTGGACAAGTGGTTGAAACCAGTACCGTGCCAGAGATTTTCCAAAACCCTGCACACCCTTATACCGAAGCCTTGCTACAAGCCATTCCTGAACTGGCCATCGGTCAAGATCGATTGAACAGCTTACCCGGTGTTGTACCAAGCCAATATGATCGCCCAAGCGGTTGTTTATTGTCTCCTCGTTGCCCTTATAAAGAGCCAACTTGTGACGTGCCACCGCCCATTTTAGATACGCCAAATGGCAAGGTGCGCTGTATTCATGCTGATCCCTCTTCTCGCACCCCTATCTCTCACGCTGCTATTTTGGAGTCACAAGTATGAGTAATAAAGTGGTTTTAAAAGCAGACAATTTACACAAGCATTACCCAGTATCACAAGGATTGGGTAAAGCAAAAGCATACGTTAAAGCCCTAAATGGTATCTCATTCGAGCTTGAAGCTGGGAAGACACTGGCAATCGTTGGTGAGTCAGGCTGCGGCAAATCAACCCTTGCTCGCCAGCTGACGCTCATCGAGGAGCCTACGCAGGGCGAGCTATTTATCAACGATGAAGGCACGACTGGCTACAGCAGAAAAGCGTTAAAAGAGTTGCGTACCGAAATTCAAATGGTCTTCCAAAACCCTTATGGTAGCTTAAATCCGCGCCATACTATCGGGTATCAGTTGACGGAACCATTAGATATTCATACCAAACTGTCTAAAGAGGAAAAACGTGACAAAATCAACGAGATGATGAGAAATGTCGGCCTACGTCCTGAACATGCTGGGCGTTTTCCACATATGTTTTCGGGTGGTCAGCGCCAACGTATTGCCCTCGCCCGCGCCATGATGCTCAATCCTAAAATCGTCGTCGCTGATGAGCCAACTTCCGCGCTTGATGTATCGATTCAAGCGCAGGTTCTAAATCTATTTATGGACTTGCAGGATGAGTATCGTACCGCTTACGTCTTTATCTCGCATAACTTATCGGTCGTACGTCATGTCGCTGACGACGTGATGGTCATGTATTTGGGTCAGGCCGTCGAGCACGGCCCTAAAGAAGCGATTTATAATGCACCAAAACATCCGTATACCATCGCTTTATTGGCGGCGGCACCAACGGTAAATGGCCATAAAAATGATTTGACGCTACAAGGTGAGCTACCAAGCCCGCTTAATCCGCCAAGTGGCTGTGCCCTACATAAACGCTGCCCATATGCCAAACAGCAATGTAGCGAAGTAGAACCAAAACTGCGCGAATGGGATGGTCGACTAGTTGCTTGTTTACGTTTAGAAGAAATCTACGGTTAAGAGGACTAACGACTAAGCAATATTAACCACACCTCGACACTTAGGAAACTGCGCGCACCCATAAAAGGATTGTCCTTGGCGTGCGCCTTTTTTTGCAATGCGTTTGAGCATCTCACCGTTACATCTGGGACAGGTTGGCGTTTGGACGAGACTAGCGGTATAGTCTGTTACCTCAAATATCGCAGGCGCTTTTACCTGTGGGTCAGATTCTACAATCTCAAACGGCGTAAGAAACACTTTATCGGCAATATCATGCGACATACTGGTATGCGGTGTGATGGTCTGCTGAGTATTCAGACTATCCATTAGTAAATCGCTAGATTCAATCTCAGTCTGACCAGACCATCGGTGCACTTCTCTACTTTTCAGAGTGGCTCGTTTAGCATTTTCTTTTACTATCGGCTCAGGTGTAAGATTATCAGTATTCTTGCTTGGGTTGCTATGCTTGTCTTTTAGGTAGGCTTTATGCTGCCGATTGGTGCGCCACGACTTGCTAAACCTATTGCTTTCTATCTGCTCAACAATGGATTTGACCTCATCTTCAGTTAGTATCTTATCTTGCTTTTTCTTCACATACGAGACCATACCACTCGTCAATACATGCTCGGGTAGCTCATCACGGGTTTTTAGTTCACATTCACCGATGAAAGCAATCATCGAATGAAAGTAGCTCAACTCCAAGCCTAATAAATCTGCGAGCGTCTTAATATGTAGATAATTTTGATGTAATGGGTTCTGAAATTTGAATTTACTTCCATTTTGAAAAACTTTCGTCCACTGTTTTTGCTTTTCGCTACCATATATCCAGCCTTTATAATTTTTGGTTTCGATGACAAAGATGCCGTATACAGAGACGATGATATGATCGATTTGAGTACTACCACCGTTGGCTCGTGGTAAGGTAATACCGTTTAATCGGTGATAGACATTTTTGTCTAGTTTTAACCACATGGCGACATTGATAACGGTCTCGCCTAGAAAGCCTTTGAAAGTGGATTTGAGGGACATGGTTTTTTTCTTGAAAGTGGTTATGAAAAAATAAATAACATTCAATATCAATATACTAATTACTTTTAGTTAAAATTACCGATCTAAAATTGCTGTTCTGACGATAGTTAAACCAATGACGCCAAGCAACGCCCCTGTAACTTTATCGATGTAATAAGCAACTTGGGTAAATTTAGCGCGTACTTTGCGAGTCGACAATAGAAATATCACGGCAGTGTCCCATGCGAATACCACAACAGTCATCCAAATACCTAAGCCCAATTTGAACACAAAACTTATTTCTGGTGTCAATACTACAGTGAATAAACTGAGATAAAAGAGTAGATTTTTAGGATTAAATATTCCAGACAAAAACCCTGCAGTAAATTCCTTTAAAAAAGTTGTCTTAGGTATATTTGAATGGGCTGATTGGGCTACCTGAAATTGGTCATACGCATCTTTTCGTGCGCGTAACGCCTGTATCCCAAGGTACATTAAAAACAACCCACCAATGATTTTTAGCGTAATCATAATAGGTGCAGAGGCGGCTAAAATTGAGCCAACACCAATTAGACATAGACCAATGTACACTGCATTAGCAAAGGTGATACCGAGCGCAACCCCTATTGCGTCTTTACTGTCGTTCTTAATCGCACTTTTTACGATCAATACAAAATCCGGTCCAGGACTCAATAGTGCAAGAAAATGCGCCAAGCCGACCGTGATAAAAATACTCAACAAATCCCAGTTCATAATTATTCCGTACTCTGTTTTTTTTAATTATGGACTAAATACCACTATGAATACACTGATTATTTAGTCAATAAAAAAAGCCACCAGATTTCTCTAGCAGCTTTTTTATTTATAACTTTTTTAACGGATTACACCAAACTATTCACCGCTTCAACCACAGCGTCGGTAGTGATACCAAACTCTTTATACAAATCACTGGCAGGGGCAGATTCGCCATAAGTCGTCATACCGATGACTTTGCCATCTAGACCAACGAATTTATACCAGTAATCTACATGCGCCGCTTCTACTGCTACGCGAGCACGGATATTGGCAGGCAATACGGCTTCGCGATAACTAGCATCTTGCTCGACGAAAATCTCTGCGCATGGCATAGAGACTACACGTACGCCAACACCGTTTGCGCTCAACGTTTCATACGCTTCCATCGCAAGGCCAACTTCTGAACCAGTGGCGATGATGATTGCCTGTAGCTCGCCTTGCTCTTTTGCCAGTACATAACCACCTTTGGTGATGTTCGCTACTTGCTCGCTATCGCGCGCTTGATGTGGCAAGCTTTGACGGCTAAAGATCAATGCAGATGGGTTGTGTGCTGACTTGATCGCCTCTACCCAAGCAGTGGCAGATTCAGTCGCATCACATGGACGCCATGTGCGTAGATTTGGCGTGGTACGTAGGCTAGTCAACTGCTCAACTGGCTGATGCGTTGGGCCGTCTTCACCCAGACCGATAGAGTCATGCGTATAGACATGGATGACGCGCTGCTTCATCAATGCGCCCATGCGTACCGCGTTACGTGCATATTCCATAAACATCAGGAAGGTCGCTACGTAAGGGATAAAGCCGCCATGCAATGCGATACCATTGGCAATCGCGGTCATACCGAATTCGCGTACACCATAATAGATATAGTTGCCGTCAGCGTCTTTTTCGATGCCTTTAGCGCCTTTGAATAGCGTCAGGTTTGAACCAGCGAGATCCGCTGAACCGCCTAGCAATTCTGGTAATAATGGCTGTAAGGTATTGATAGCATTTTGACTGGCTTTACGACTAGCAACATCACCGCCCGCTTCTTGAGTTTGCTGAATGTAGGCTTGTGCTTGACTATCAAAGTCAGCAGGCAAGTCACCATTTAAACGGCGTAATAACTCAGCTGCCAGTTCAGGATATGCTTTTTTATAAGCTTCGAAGTCAGCTTCCCAGTTCTTCTGTTGTACGTCGCCTTTTGCTTTAGCATCCCACGCTTCATAGATTTCGTCATCTAATTCAAATGGAGCATGTTTCCAAGACAACGCATCACGAGTCAAGGCGATTTCGTCATCACCCAATGGTGCACCATGGCTTGCCGCTAGACCTTGTTTGTTCGGGCTACCAGCACCGATGGTGGTTTTGCAAATGATTAGGCTTGGCTTGGTAGTCTCTGCAATCGCTTGCTCAGTTGCTTGCGTGATCGCATCAGTATCATGACCGTCAACTTTGATAACTTGCCAGCCGTACGACTCAAAGCGAGCTTCGGTATCATCAGTGAACCAACCTTCGACATTACCATCAATTGAGATGCCATTGTCATCATAGAAGAATACCAGCTTGCCAAGACCCAACGTGCCAGCCAGTGAACAAACCTCATGACTGATGCCTTCCATTAAGCAGCCATCGCCCAAGAACGCATAAGTATGATGATCGACGATGTTATGACCGTCACGGTTGAACTGCGCGGCTAGGGTTTTTTCTGCAATTGCAAAACCAACTGCATTAGCAATACCTTGTCCTAGTGGACCAGTAGTCGTTTCAACACCAGGCGTGTAACCAAGTTCAGGATGGCCTGGAGTTTTTGAATGCAGCTGACGGAAACCTTTTAGGTCATCAACGCTCACATCATACCCTGATAAATGTAGCAATGAATAGATAAGCATCGAGCCATGACCGTTTGACAGTACAAAGCGATCACGGTTATGCCACTGTGGATCAGCTGGATTGTGCTTCAAAAATTTGCGCCACAAAACTTCGGCAATATCAGCCATACCCATTGGCGCACCCGGATGTCCAGAGTTGGCTTTTTGAACCGCGTCAAACGACAGTACACGGATGGCATTGGCTAGTTTACGTTCGTTAATTGGGGTGGGCATAGCGTGTCCTAAGATTGAAGGAAAGTTTATTGGATTAAAAAAGGTTATTGAACTGAATTTGCTTAGATATCTAAATAGGTGGCTCATTATAAACTAAGTAGCAACAATTTTCCCTGTTACTCCTAGTCCACGACTTGATCGAGTCACATAATAAAAAATCAATTGATCGTTAACGACCTCAATATAATGTTTCTCAAATTCTCGATAACACACATATTGAAGCCATCTCTCCTCTAAATAATCTGCCATTCGCTGATAGCTTATATTATTTGCAAATTTGCAACGTAGCGTCAGCATACAATTTGCATCATCATGGCGTTCTTGATCAAGAAAATCGCAGCCAACATTATTTTCCATACAACAGAAATATACATTGGCATCTATTTCAAAGCCTAACAAATCGTCGCCTGTACTTTGACCATAGATGAGATATTGTGAGTAATTTAGCTCATCAACTATAGACAAAGTATTCATGACGTCATTACCCTCAGATTTCAATACGCTCAGCACCACCCATAAATGGACGCAGCACTTCTGGTATCGTGATACTACCATCAGCGTTTTGATGATTTTCCATCACTGCTAGTAGCGTACGACCGACGGCCAAGCCTGAACCGTTCAAAGTATGGGCTAAGCTGGTTTGTTTGCCATCTTTAACACGAGTACCCATACGGCGCGCTTGGAAGTCACCACAGTTAGAGCAGCTTGAGATTTCACGATACGTATCTTGGCTCGGTAACCATACTTCGATGTCATAGGTTTTTTGTGCTGCAAAGCCCATATCACCTGTACATAACTGCACAGTGCGGTATGGCAGGTTCAACTGCTGCAAGATATATTCAGCCTGTCCTGTCATTGCTTCTAGCAACTCATCAGATTGCTCAGCCGTGGCAATATTAACCATCTCAACTTTTTCAAACTGATGCTGACGGATCAGACCACGAGTATCACGCCCGTGCGAACCCGCTTCACTACGGAAACATGGCGTATGCGCGGTGAATTTTAGCGGTAGCTCTTTGATATCCAAACGCTCGCCGCGTACCAAGTTTGTCATTGGCACTTCGGCAGTAGGAATGAGATAAAAGTCCATGTCTTCATTGTTTGTGTGATTTTTGAGCTTAAACAAATCATCTTCAAACTTAGGCAACTGCCCCGTACCTTTGAGACTGTCTGAATTCACAATATAAGGTACATAGGTCTCAAGATAGCCGTACTTCATGGTATGCGTATTCAGCATAAATTGAATCAGAGCGCGATGCAGTTGCGCGAGCTTCCCTTTGAGCACGTTAAAGCGGCTACCAGTCAATTTGGTCGCTGCTTCAAAGTCCAGCATACCAAGCGTCTCACCGATATGCGTATGGTCTTGAATCTCAAAATCAAACTCACGCGGCGTGCCCCACTTACGCACTTCTACGTTATCGTCTTCTGACGTACCCACTGGCACATCAGCTGCTGGAATATTAGGGATTTGCATAGCAGCTTTGTTGATACGCTCTTGTAGAGTGCGCAATTCATCTTCGGCTGTTTTAATTTCACCGCTGACATTCTGCATCTCAGCCAATAGCTCACTAGCATCTTCACCTGATTTTTTCAAAGCGCCTACTTGCTTAGCACCAGCGTTACGGCGCGATTGCAACTCTTCCGTTTTGACTTGTAGAGATTTACGCTCAGACTCAACGGTTTGCCAAAAATCCATATCAAGCACATAGCCACGAGTAGCCAGTTGCTGTTGTAAATCGCTTAAATCGCCGCGTAAGAGTTTCGGATCAATCATAATAGTTGCCTGTAACACTAAAGGTGAGTAAAAGGGTTAAAAATATTATTAATATAATCATTACCCAGCGCATCGTTATCACCATCTTTGTGACAACTGGCTGTGCTGCTATGTTTTCATCAACATATATTGTAGACGCTATAATACCAAGACGCAGCAGATTTGACCATGTTTTGACCGATTTTGAATAAGTTTTGATCTATTACTTTCATTGTCCGTAGCTAGTTACATTTGGCTGAAAGGCATGTCTTAAAGTTCAGCTCACCTCAATAAGCCTCGCCCATCTTTCTTAAAGCTATTAATATCGCCTCTATCAGTGAACAGACCTGCTTATATGTTTCATTTAGGGATAGTTTTCGGTAAGATAAGCGCATACCTTTATTTACCTTCAGCCAAGTACAGCATCATGACTTGGCTTTGGCGATTTAAACCCAACACTTTTAACAAAAGTATCTGAGAAACCTTTATGGCCTTGTACCCCTATACGCTACAACCTGTCGCCTTAAACCTAACCGAGGCAGAATTTCACCAAGCACAATACGAGCTATTTGCCAGTGCTAGCCCTTCTTTCGGTTTAAAAAGCATCAAAATGAAAGAATGGATCATTATGGCGGTAGCCGTGGTACTAGCGATTGCAGGGTTGGTCTTTGTCACCGGCTACTCAACCATCATTTTTTGGCTGATGCTGGTGTCAGTAGTGATTTATTTACTGGTTCGTACCCTTGGATTTAAATGGTATGTCAAAAGAGAGTTTGAAAAGCAAGTGGCTGACCAAGAGATGCCAGACGAGATGCGTCAAATGAAATTGGGCGTGCAAAAGCATGGATTAGTCATGGCGATGCCAGTGAACCAGCCTGACACATTTAATAACAACCAAATGCGCGGCATGCAAATGCGAGCAGGCACGACCCAGCAAGCCGTCATTCCATGGTCAGCTGTCAAAAGCTGGGATGAGACGGACGACTATATCTTTATGATGTTTGAGATGAAAGGTCAGCAAGGCAGCCAAATTGTGCCAAAACGCTTAGAATCACAGAAGTTTCCGATCGATACGGTACGTCAGCATTTGCAAGAGGTTATCCCCGTTAAAGGCTTAAACCCTGAAAACTTACAGCCGCCAGCATAAATAGCAGAAGACTTCTTTATCGCTTACTATGTAAGCGATAAAGAAATGAGCAATAAAAAATATTTTTACAAAACCAATCATAATCATAAATTTATTGAAATTAACTTATCAATGGTGCTCTGCTATTATAATGGTTATCAGAAGAAAGGTGATAATTGCTCTAAATTATATTAATGTATGGTTATGATTTTAGCTTAAGTTGATGCTATCTTAGATGGCAGTTTTATCTTCTAAGATTGTTACTTTTTAAGACTGAAAAGCGTTAATATATTAACGAGCATAGTAATGCAGCACACGAGTTGCTACACTTCTCACCTTCTTCATTTAATATTTTATATCAACACTCAAATTATAAGGATAATATTATGAGTAACAACGCTACTAATCAAATCGGTTTAGAAAAAGCTGACATGAGCGAAGTCATTGCACAACTAAACAATTTATTATCAACGTATCACGTCTTTTATTTAAACGTCCGTGGCTATCACTGGAATGTAAAAGGTGAGCATTTCTTCACCTTGCACCCAAAGTTTGAAGAACTGTATACTTCGCTACAACTACAAATTGATGAAATTGCTGAACGTATCTTAACCTTGGGCGGTACGCCACTGCATGCTTATAGCGACTTTGTTCAACACACTAGTATTGAAGAAGATAAAAACGTGAAAGATGGCAATGCTTGTGTGAAAGGTGTGGTAACTGGTTTACAAGCCTTGATTACAGAGCAGCGTAAAGTATCTGCTCTAGCAGCAGATAGTGAAGATCAAGGGACAGCTGACCTCGTAGATGCGTATGTACAAGAGCAAGAGAAGCTTATCTGGATGTATAACGCATTTTTGGGTTAATCACTGCTAAAAAACAAATGAGTCGCTAAAATGCAGATCATAAAAAAGCACCTAAAGTAGGTGCTTTTTTTTGTGTTTACTTTTGCTAATCACACCTTATTTTTGCATCCACTGACGCATTTTTTCACGCTCAGCAGGTGTCGCTTGTAACCAAATCTGCATAAACTGATCCAAGGTATTTGCAGATGAATTAACGCTAGTGGTTTGCTGAATAGCAGCTACCGTACTTGTATTAACATTTGGTTGATCTAATGCTGCAATCGCACGCTGATTCTGTAGCTCAGCATCATCTGCCCCACCAAATACACCGCCGAACGCCTTGCCTAAACCTGACAGCAATCCACTTTGATTACCAGCGAGACCTTGCTGACTTGCAACCACGGTATTGTTTTTCTCTATTGCCAGTGTTGGACGTTTGGCATATTCTTTAGCTGCTGTATATTCTTCTGGCTGATTTGGCATGGTCAGACGATAGGTTTGATTGTCCGCCAACTCTGCCGTCACACTAACGTTACCCGAACGCAAATAGTCATGCTCATCACGGCGCAAGTCATATAAACGATCGTATTTTGCAGTAATCGCATGTTGACCTGGCTGAAGCGTGAACTTTTTTGTCAATGGTTGAAAAGCGCTCTGCTGCACTTCTTGCCCATTGATAGCAGTGACTTTAATATGGTCATCAACCAGTAGTGTTACTTCGGCATGCGACAGCATAGAGACAGAGCCCGCACCAATAAGCAACGTGCTGATGGTCAGTTTTTTTAGCAAAGAAGCATTGGGTTTCATAAGTGATTCCATTAATAGTAAAAACGTTTTGGCAATAGTAAAAGCGCTTTGGATAAAAAGACGTTAGTTTTTAATGCTAAAAATCGAGTGGCATCGTATGTTGATCTTGTTCCGCTGAATCGTTATCTACTTGTGTCTCTTGCGCAATATCCGCAAGCTCTGCTGCTAGTGTCTGTTCATCGATGGTACGCAATGCATCAGTGATGACCGCTTTGGATATATTGCTACGCCCAAGGTTAGAAAACATCGGCTGAATATAATTGAGCACTTCCATCATTGCACCGATACGATGAGGCCCTTCAGTAAGCAAGTGATCAATAATTCGATCATCAAACTGCCAACCACGTCGACGCAAGATAGACTGTAATAACGCCTGACGGTCGGCTAGATCATGACCATTAGGCACTTTGAACGTAGGTGCTTGTGCCAAACGAGTCAGCAAATCCCTTAGTTGAAAGGGCAAGTCACCAGCAGGCTTATTGGCTGCAAATAACAATTGACGCTGACCTTCACGACTGCGGTTGATCAAATGAAATAACGCTTCTTGCCATTGACTGCTTTGCTCCAGCACCTCTAAATCATCGATCGCAATTAGATCGAAATTTTCTAGAGATGAGAGGACGTGCACATCGGTATGAATCAACTCATTGAGCGACAAACAAATCGCTGACTTGTCCATCTCAATAAATGACTCACAAATAGCAGATAATAAGTGCGACTTGCCTGTAGCAGGACTCCCAAATAGGTACAGCTGACCTATCAGGCCGACATGTAACTGCCGCACTGCATCAATAATCGACATCCAACCAGGACCGCCGAAGTCACTTAGACTTGCATCATGCTTAATGTCCAGATTGAGACTTAGCTGTGCTTCTGCCATGAATCATCAACTCGTTTTGCGTAATGCAATAAATAAAAGGATAAATTATTAATAATTGTCTTTGAGGTGCTCTTATACTACCTGATATAAACTTGCTGCGTTAGCATCTCATCGTTTTAATTAGGAGTATATTCGAGGATTACTTAATCAAAAGTCATCTTGTGAACGACTAACTAGATAACGGCTGATACTGTCAATACTGCGCCTATATATAACATATTTGCAAAATGACTGACAAGTCTTTTACCTATTAAGCCTTATCAATCGCTGTTTTATCTCTCACACCATCTACTAATTAGCAATGACTCTATCAATTTAACGATAAAATTATTATCTCTTCTCAAACAAAGCCAATTGCTTACGACCTTTATAAAAATCAGTCGTACGATAGTAGGCGTATAAATGGCGGAACAGTACATTCAGCACGGCAGAGACAGGCAGAGCAATTAGCATACCAACGAAACCCAATAGGCTTGCGCCTGCCAATACGGCAAAAATCACCCACAGCGGCGATAGACCAATCTTATCACCCAATAGTAATGGCTGCAGAATATAACCTTCTGCTGCTTGTCCAACCAAAAAAGCACCGACGATCAGCGATAGATACGTCCAATTTAAGCCAAACTGGAACAGGCAGGCGATAATGGCAGCGACAAAACCAATGCCAAAACCCAGATAAGGAACAAAGCTAGCAATACCAGCAACCATACCAATAATAAGCCCTAGCTCAAGCCCAATAAGCTGTAATTGCACAGCATAAATAGCCCCCAATAATACCATTACCAATAGCTGACCCTTGATAAATGCCATCAATGCACGGTCACACTCTTGGGCAATTTGAATAACTTTTTTGCTATAGGCATTAGGAATTGCCAGCTTCCATGTCTGTAAACGCTGATCCCAATTGAACAAAAAATAAAAGGTTAAAATTGGTACTAGCACAATGAGTCCAGCATTATTGATAAAGTTCATGCTTGAAACCAATATTTGGTTCATCATGGTACTGGCATCTTCAAACTTATAATTGGTTTGCATATAATCGACTAACGTATCAGAAAAGCCTTTCGCTTCTAGCTCTGGCAGCCGGATGCGGCTATTGTCAGCGAACCATGCACGTACCACTTCATTATACCAAGTTAAAATCTTTGGCAGATAATCCCACGCCGCTTGCAACTGATGCCACAAAGTCGGTATCAACCACCAAAGCAGCAGCACCATTCCTAAAGTGATGGTGGAGTAGACAATAATAATCGCCACCCAGCGTTTGATATATTTCGACAAGCGTTTGACCAGCGGATTGAATAAGTAAGCCAGTACGAAAGCAAAGATAAACGGTATAATAACTGGCATCATCAAATACAGTAATAAGACACCCACCACCATAGCAACGACAATAAATAAGCGCCGAAAGAAGGGATCTATTGGTTGGTTCATCATGGCAAGGAATCCTACGATTGGGCTGATTTAAAATGGGCGTGTAACTGAAAGAAATGATACGTCTTATCGTACAATAATGCCGTAATAGCGAACTGTTATCGACAATAAATTTAGCGTTCCATTATCGCAGAGTACAGCAAAAAATCCGTCATTTTTTGTTTCTTAACTTTTTATTTACCACTTAAAGTCAGTCTTCGTGAAATATCCGCCAAATATCCACAAGTTGCTTTGCGAGTGAGGGTCATTTTTGGGTATAATGCGCCCACTATATTCAGAATTAACACGACCAACTCGATTTTCTACTGACAGACCTTCATTCCCTATAAAATTTGTGAGATGACCATGAGTAACAAGCCTTCTTTAAGCTACAAAGATGCTGGTGTTGATATTGATGCTGGCGATGCGTTGGTTCAACGTATTAAGTCAGTGGCAAAAGCCACCTCTCGTCCTGAGGTTGTGGGCGGACTTGGCGGCTTTGGAGCGCTTTGTCGCATTCCAACTGGTTATACCTCTCCTCTACTAGTCTCGGGCACTGACGGCGTCGGCACCAAGCTCAAGCTGGCATTACAGCTGAATCGTCATGACACTATCGGCATTGATTTGGTCGCCATGTGCGTCAACGATTTATTGGTTTGCGGTGCAGAGCCATTGTTCTTCTTAGATTACTATGCAACTGGCAAGCTTGATATTGATGTAGCAGCAACTGTGGTTACTGGTATTGGCGAAGGCTGTAAGTTATCAAACTGCGCCCTGATTGGCGGCGAAACGGCTGAGATGCCAGGTATGTACCAAGACGACGATTATGACTTAGCTGGATTCTGTGTCGGTGTGGTCGAAGAAGCGGAAGTCATCACTGGCGAAAATGTCGCCGAAGGCGATGTATTGATTGCCCTTGCCTCAAGTGGTGCACACTCAAACGGTTATTCATTAGTGCGTAAAGTCATCGAAGTCAGCGGCGTTGACGTGACTAGCAGCGATGAGCAACTAGACGGTCAGCCTATCCAAGATGCACTGATGGCCCCTACTCGCATCTATGTTAAAGCGATTAAAGCGTTGCAAGACACCCTTGGTAGCTCAGCCCTACATGCGATGTCACATATTACTGGTGGCGGCTTAACCGATAACTTACCACGTGTACTGCCGGATAACTTAGCTGCTAGCATTGATACGGCTAGCTGGCAGTTCTCAGAGCTATTCACTTGGCTACAAACCCAAGGTAATATCGAGCAAAGTGAGATGTACCGCACCTTTAACTGCGGCGTTGGTTTTGTCATTGTCGTGCCTAAAGACAAAGCAGAAGCTGCTATCCAGACATTAACAGATGCTGGTGAGACAGCTTGGCAATTGGGTGAGATGGTTAAACGTGAAGCGGATGCAGTGGTGTACCGTTAATGTCAATTGATAATGCAAGCCAGCTCATCAAACCGTTGCGTATTGCTGTTCTAGTATCAGGAAGTGGTAGCAACCTGCAAGTATTAATCAATGCAATGCAAGCAGGCGCGCTACCGATTGAAATCGTTGGTGTTATTAGTAACCGTGAAGACGCTTATGCGTTGACACGTGCTAAAGACGCTAAGATACCAGTTGCGGTGTTGTCACATGTTGCTAGTGGCAAACGTATGGGTATCAAGACGTTTGAAACCCATGCCAGCAGCCAACTAGCGTCATGGCAACCAGATCTCATTGTATTAGCTGGCTTTATGCGCGTATTGAGTGCAGATTTTATCGATAACGCGCCAGCGCCGATGATTAATCTACATCCCTCTTTATTGCCAGTCTATAAAGGCCTTGATACCCATCAGCGTGCGATACAAGCCGGTGAGCGCCATCATGGCTGTAGTATTCATGTCGTCACTGCCGAGCTCGACGCGGGTACTGTTTTGACCCAAGCGATGTTAGAGATAAATCAGAAAGACACTACCGATAGTCTACAAGAACGCGTGCAAAAGCTTGAGCATCAATTGCTCCCTTGGACGATTTTATTGTTGGCTAAAGGTGCACTCTCGCTGAAAGATAATTCATCATCGCATCAGAAAAGCACCTTTTTGCCAGCATTACCTTTAAAGCTATATTTGAACGACTGAGTAAATAGCGATAGTCACAAATTCTTAGCATAAAAAAGCCCAGTCACTCAATGAATGACTGGGCTTTCTAATAGCGGCCTTTAAAAGCCTCTAAAGTCCATCTAAATCCTGAAGACTTCAGATATTATTGACTCTTATGGACATGTAACCCTTTAATATTTACAAATTCTTTAATACCAAATCCGCCATGCTCGCGGCCATGACCTGAGTTTTTTACGCCACCAAATGGCAACGCTGGATTTGCAAGGCCATAACCATTGATGTAGACCATGCCAGTATCAAACTCTTCGCGCGCTAGGCGAATGGCTTTATCTTCGTCTTTAGAGAAGATAGCACCGCCCAAACCGTAGCGACTGTCATTGGCAATGCGTAGTGCATCATCTTGGTCTTTGGCTCGTATTAATGAGGCGACAGGGCCAAATAATTCGTCGTCATAGGCAGGTTGGCCTTTTTCGACATTCTCCAAGATAGTTGCTGGATAAAAACTGCCTTTTCCTTCTGGCAATTGACCACCAACAGCAATCGTTGCGCCTTTTGCCACACTGTCTTCTACTTGCTCATGCAACTTTTCTTGTAAATCTTTGCGGGCTAATGGACCAAGATCAGAGCCATCATCCATCGGATCGCCAGATTTAGCATCTGCAAATTTTTCGACAATACGTTTACGGAAATCATCATACAAACTGTCGACAACGATAAAGCGCTTAGCGGCGACACAAGTTTCACCATTATTAATGAGACGCGCTTGGGTACAAGTTTCTACTGCTAACTCTATATCAGCATCTTCTAAGACAATAAAGGCATCGTTAGAACCTAATTCCAATACTACTTTTTTAATGGCTTTCGCTGCTTGCTGACCAACGATACTACCAGCGCCATCACTACCTGTGAGTGTAACACCGCGCACTTTGTCATGACCGATTAACGCTTCTGATTGATCGTGATCGATTAAGATCGTACGGAACAAATCGTTTGGTAAATCAGATTCATGGAATATTTTTTCAATTAATAACCCTGAGCCAGTCACGTTTGATGCGTGCTTGAGTAAAATACTATTACCCGCCATCAGATTCGCGATGGTATAACGGAACACTTGATAAGAAGGAAAGTTCCATGGCTGCATGCCATAGATGACACCGATAGGCTGGTAAGTCACAATGCCTTTTTTCAAGCCTTCGATATCACGCTCATCGTCAGCAAGTGCAACCACCCCTTTTTCTGCGGTATAGTCACAAATTGCCTTACACAAATCTATTTCTTGTAAACTCTGGCTATAGAGCTTACCACGCTCCTCCGTCATGAGCTTAGACAACTCTTCTTTGTACTTGAGCAATGTCTCACCGATAGAATTGATGACTTTTGCACGCGCTTCATGGCTAGTTTTGCGCCACTCCAGAAATGCTTGGTGCGAGGATTCAACAATCTTGTTGACCTCATCATTACTCATGTAATCGTATTCTTTGATAGCTTCACCCGTTGCTGGGTTTATAGTAGTAATATCTGCCATGATTATTATCCTTATTTATTAAACTAATTTATTGGTTTAAAAATTTACCGCTTCAACATTTGAAATTTTAAAAGACACATAGGTTAAGAATAGTCATTTTTATAAATGCATATAGTTAAATTGGACGACTTCATCAACGATTTTATTGAACCCGACAATGTCGTATAACTTCACAATAGGTTATGTATTTGTCTTTTTTCTTAATGTGGATTTATCATAGCAAAATGTTCGACGAGTAGTTTTACAAGTTATGAAGAAGTGTGCGTAAGATGTTAAGAATGTGACTGGCTGATTGATTATGCTGAGATCTTGGATGAGACTTTTCAGCAAAATCAGACCAATAAAAAACCAGCGCTTTGGCTGGTTTAGTGAATAAGTGATTGATAACTAAAAATAAATGACTTAAAACAAATGATTCATCACAGGGATTTCTTGTGGTGGATTCTCTTCTTCGTCAACGATTTGGCGTGCTACATGCATGATAAGCTGACGTAACCAACGATGCGCGGGATGATGCTGCAACAAAGGTGACCACGCCATAGTTAGCTCAAATTCGGGGATAAAAAACGGTGGCTCTTCCATCTTTATGCTGTCGTTATTGGCCTGCATTTTTGCCACACGTGTGGGCAAAGTAGCAATCAAATCTTTGTTTGCTGCGAGCATAGCTGGCATTTGATAATGACGGGTAAAAACGCTGATTTGACGTTTTTGACCTAAGCGCTGTAGAGCTTGATCAATAGAGCCAAGTCCGCCAGATTTTTCTGGATTGACCCCAAACCCCACACCCATTCCCGTTTTAGATACCCAAACGTGCTGCGCTTTTAGATAGTTTTTGAGATTGAAACGGTTGGCATAAGGACTTTCTGACGACAATAAACAACTAAAAGTATCACGCCATACCAGAACTTGGTGAAAACTTTGGGGTATCTCATTAAAACGGTTGATCGCCAAATCGACGCGACCTTGCTCCATATCACGATAAGAGACATCTGACGGCGTCAAGAAATCCAAAATAACATTGGGCGCCTCTGACCTCAGGGCTTTGACCAGTTTTGGTACCAACGTCGCTTCAGCATAATCTGAGGTCATAATACGAAAAACGCGCGAGGTACTATAAGGACGAAATTCTGTACGCGGCTCCAGTACTTGAGTCAAATCCGCAAGTATTTCACGGATACGAGGCTGCAACTCCAAAGCGCGTTCAGTCGGCGTCATACCTTCGGATGAGCGTACCAGTAATGGATCATTAAATAGCTTACGCAGACGGCGCAAAATATTACTCATCGCAGGTTGGGTAATGCCAAGCTGCTCAGCTGCACGAGTGACGTTTTTTTCTCGTAGCAACACATCTAAATGTACCAATAAATTTAAATCTACCCGCTGCAAATTCATATATGTCTCTTTACCTTAGAATAAATACCACTCCAAACGCGGCGTTTTTTGCCCTGTTATTTAGTATAAATCATCTATAACAGAATGAAATAAGCATAACTTTATATTAATTTTTCTGATATACGCTTATTATAACTGAAATTATTCATCATAAGCTGTTGTTTTATATATACTATCATAAAATTAAATACCCAAGATAATAATCATAAACTAGATAAATCAAGGTAACCTAGCTATAGTGGCTAGCAAGCGCTTAGTTAGTCATTATTTAATATTAGGCAGTCGCCATGCGTTTCAATGGATTGACTACAACCTGTATTTTATCGCATTTTCATGCGGAAATACGGACATAACATTTATTACGCAAACTTAATTTTTTGCTCTCATTTGTTTTTAAGCTTGAATGAGTACTTTGCACTTTTAGGGCAATAAGCACTTTAACAGTCGAAAAAGGCTTATAAAAAAGCGCATTCATCCTGAAATAAAAGACCAAATAATAAAAGCTGACCAATTAGACAGGTTTTGTTTGCTTTTATGCTAATTTTCTTATAGTTTAGTAGAGATTGCTAAGGCACAAGGCCTATATTTTAAATTTTTACTTCTGCCAGCATCTTTCTATATATCAAAATTATCTCACTACTTTTAGTTTACTAATTTTCACCACCCCAAGGAGACATAGATGTCAACTGCATATAAATCAGCGATCGATTTAGTACGTGAATTAAAGCAAAAGCACGGTAACTGGCAGAATATTAGCGAAACCGATGCGGCACGTATGATGTCACAAAACCGTTTTAAAACGGGCTTGGATATCGCCAAATATACTGCAAAAATCATGCGTCAAGACATGGAAGACTATGACAATGATACGTCTCAGTACACGCAGTCTTTAGGTGCATGGCATGGTTTTGTTGCTCAACAAACGATGTATGCTAAGAAAAAATACTTTGGTACAACAGCTAAAACTTACATCTACCTATCAGGTTGGATGGTTGCTGCCCTTCGTTCTGAGTTTGGTCCTCTACCTGACCAGTCTATGCACGAAAAAACGTCTGTACCTAAGCTAATCGAAGAAATCTATACCTTCTTGCGTCAAGCTGACGCTAAAGTATTGAACGACTATTTCCGTGAGCTAAACGCTGCTGAAGAAGCGGGTCAAGATACCTCAGCCATCCTAGAAAAAATCGAAAACTTTGATTCACATGTGGTGCCAATCATTGCTGATATCGATGCAGGTTTCGGTAACGAAGAAGCAACTTACTTGCTAACTAAGCAAATGATCGAAGCTGGTGCTTGTGCTATTCAAGTTGAGAACCAAGTATCTGATGCGAAGCAATGTGGTCACCAAGCGGGTAAAGTTACTGTACCGCATGAAGACTATATCGCAAAAATCAACGCTATTCGTTATGCATTCTTAGAGCTTGGTGTTGAAGACGGCGTTATCGTTGCTCGTACTGACTCTGAAGGCGCATCACTGACGCAAAAAATTCCAGTATCAAATGAGCCAGGCGATCTTGCTTCTCAGTACATCGATTTTATCGAGATGGAAGAAGTCACGCTTGAAGATGCGAAAGAAAACGACAGCTTGCTTAAGCATAACGGCAAACTAGTACGTCCAGTTCGCCTACCTAACGGTCTATATCAATTCCGTGAAGAAACGAACATCGACCGTGTGGTACTTGACTGTGTAACCGCTCTAGAAAACGGCGCTGATCTACTATGGATCGAAACACCGACTCCAGATGTAGAACACATCAAAATGATGGTTGACCGTATTAAAGAGCAGCAGCCTAAAGCCAAGCTTGTATACAACAACAGCCCATCATTCAACTGGACGCTTAACTTCCGTAAGCAAATTATCGCTCAGTGGGAAGACGAAGGCAAAGACATCTCTGCCTACAATAAAGATGACTTGATGAGCGCTGATTACGACGGTACTGAGCTTGATACAGCAGCTGACGAAGCGGCTAGAAACTTCCAACGTGATGCATCACGTGAAGCTGGTGTATTCCATCACTTAATCACGCTACCTACTTACCACACTACTGCACTTAGCGTGCATGAGCTTGCTAAAGGCTACTTCGGTGAAGATGGTATGCTTGCTTATGCAGCCGGCGTACAACGTAAAGAAATCCGTGAAGGCATCGCTTGTGTTAAGCACCAAGCAATGGCGGGTTCTGACCTTGGTGATGATCACAAAGAGATCTTCTCAGGTGAAAATGCCCTTAAAGCTGGCGGCGGCAAGAACACCATGAACCAGTTCTAATCACCGACCACTTATAAGTACATTTCGTAAGTGCTAGTTATAAAGAAAGCCGTCCTACATTGTAGGGTGGCTTTTTTATGTCTGCTTATTTGCACTCTATCACTGTGAGCTTGTTAAGTTTCAACTTGAGTGCTTATTATCCTTACTATCAGTCTCTTTCATATTATTGCTATTATCATCTACCTGACTGATCTGTATACTGACTGAATCGTAAGTTTCTGGGTTTTCACCCATCAGCTCACGCTTTATATTTTTTATACGGGGGTCATTTTTAAAAAATTTACGATAGATTGACTTTATCATTCTGTAAATTAGATAAAAAATACCACCAAGTACAAGCAGCCACCACAGTTGTATCAATCCAAGCGCTACTGACCTGAGTATCTCCCAGCCATCTTTAAATGCTTGGTTAACTTGGGTACTAAAGCTTGGCTGCTCAGCATCCAATAGCACATCTAGATTTTGTGTGGTTTCTTTATAACTGATATCTGGCTGCATAAAGGTCAGGTTAATGGTGCTATATTGAACTTTATCAGCGATAGCCAGTTGCTCAAGCTTGGCAAGCTCTTGCTGACGACGCGCAGCATAAGTCGCGGTAATGGCATCAACATTGCTGCCTTGGTCTTTATCATTTTTACTATTGAGGCGTTCTTGGCTAAGCTCGCTTGCCATATCACTATTTAGCTAGCTCGCTAGCTGTTCACGATAAATATCTAATGTCACATCTTGAGCACTAAACTGCTGCTCATTTAAAAATGCGACTTGCTGTTGTAATTGCGCTAGGAATTTGCTGACATTGCCGCGAGGGATACGGACTGTCATGTTAGCTTTACGAGTATAGGTTGTAATCGTGATGTTTTTATTGCCTTGTACAAAGGTTCGACTATCACGTGGATGATTACTAATATTACTAAGTGCCACATAACCAGCCTGTTGCCGTGTCAAACTCTCAATAGCATCACTAGTTTTGACGACATCTTCAACTTTAAAATCAGCACTGGCAGTTATCAATAACGCTTTACCAGCAATTTTAATGTCTGTTGTCTGACTACCAAGCGCTTGTTCACTAGTGCTCGATAGATTTGCAACCTCTAAGCCATTGGGTGCGTTATCGACTGCCGCATCTGACATGATGCTGACCATCTCACCTGCTGTAGCCTCTGCAACTTCTTCAGTTGCCACTTCTGTCAGATCTGCGCTACTTTCTGCATATTCAGAAGAGCAGTCGCAGACGCCTATCAATAAAACAGACCCGAGCATTATTGGTAAAAGAAAGCTGATGAAAACAAGACTTTAGGCATTAATATTGAATGAGATTGCTGAATGTCATACTTCTTTTGATTGCATTGCGTCATTATTTTATAATCCGGCATTTTATGAGATATATTAGATAACAATATTTTAGCTTTCATTATAAAGCTAATTACCCTTATTCTACTTTTGTTCAATAATTATCCTTAATTATAATGATTACTTACTAAAAATATATCTCTAATATTCGCTCAGATTATTTATAGAAAAGATTTCGCTTGTTATTCGGCGATAGCTTTCATACGATGGTAGTGATTCAAATTTATTAAAATAATCGGGAGCCATCATGCAAGAGATAGAGCTAAAGTTTTTGGTACCAGAGTCGCGACTAAAAGGTTTGATGCGTCAAGCAAGAGTCAAATCTTCTGAGGTGACGCCACTGGCTGCCCATTATTACGATACCCCTGACCAACAGCTTGCAGAGGCAGGCATTGGCTTACGTATTCGTAAAGAAGGCGACGCTTGGGTACAGACCATCAAAGCGGGCGGCGACGGCATTGCGGCACGTTTAGAGCATAATGCGGTACTGGATAGTGAGCAGGTAGAGGCGATGCTCGATAATAATGCGCTCATGCCTGATTTAACCATTTATAAAAACACCTCTGTCGCCCCTGCTCTGGCTAAATTTAAGCTAAAAAAACTGGCTAAAAATCTCACACGGCTATATGTTACCGATGTAGAGCGCACCGCACGATTGCTGGTAGATGAGGGTGACGATGAAGCAATTAACCATATCGAGATGGCGTACGATTATGGAGAAATCATTCACGGCAATGACGATACTCAGCGCGCTGCTATTCAAGAGGTTGAGTTTGAGCTGGTATCAGGAGATATCGATTTTTTATTTGTAACCGCCAAAACTTGGTGTAAACGCTATAAGCTTTGTCTGTCTACGGTGACCAAAGCTGAACGCGGTGGCTTACTCATTACTGGGCAGCAGCATAGCTCAGCCGTTCATGCTGACCTTAGCCAGCTAAATATCGATAAAAAAATCAGCATGCCGGCCTTTGTGCGCGCAGCCGTGCATAACTGTCTGTTGCAAATACTGCCCAATAGTAGTGCTATCGTCGCTGGCAGCGAAGAAGATGACCATATATTACAACTGTATATCGGTATTACCCGCTTGCAAGCTGCCCTACAAGAATTCACCAGCTACTCTGACGAAATCAATCCAGACTGGCTGCCGATACTAAAACAAACAACGGCTTTAATTAATGATTATCGAGAGCTTGCCCATCTTGCCTCATATATAGAGCCTAATTTACAACAGCAAGGCTCACCTACAGTCGATTGGACAACAGATATCGACGCGCTGAAGATTACTCCGAAGGATGCTGTCAGCGCCAATGATTTTCAGTTGATCTTACTTGAGCTGATCGCCTTTACCATGAGTAACCCAAGCCTTGAACCGCAATCTGACCAACTCGCCATCGATAAAATGGCAAAAACACTATCTAAACAGCAGGCAAAGCTTGGCAAAGCAGTGCAAAAGCTTCAGAGTAAAAACGGTGCTGACTCTGCTAGCATGAATATAGAAAGTGGTGATTTAAAAAATGACGATTTACAAAGTGTGGACTTAGAAGGTATTGACTCAGAAAGCGTCAATACACAAAGTGTTGATGTAGGAAGTGACGATATAGAAAACATTGATGTAGAGAGCTTTAATGAAACGCAAGCCATGCATGAACTACATCAACAGTTAACGACCTTACTTTATATCAGTGAGTTTGCTGCGCCATTATTAGATAAGAAAAAGTCAAAAAAGAAAAAAACGAAGAAGACAAACAAACGCTGGCTAAAATATTTAGCAAAAGTGCAAAAATCTTTGAATCAATATCGCAATCATATGGTGTATCAACAGCACTATCAGTTAAAATCAGAGACAGAGAGGAATGCACTATATGGAGCCGGTTGGTTTGCAGCCATGCAAGCGATAGACCATAAACCTACTGAAAAATGCTTGGCTAAAGTAACAGACAGCTCAATATTTCGCTAAAAATACTCTTAGCAACAGGAACAACGCTTAGAATAAACAAAATCCAGAATAAAAAAGACAGCTCACTTTATATGGGCTGTCTTTTTTTGAGCACTTTTTTTTGATTGAATGATTAAACTCAGCTATGTTGAAATTTAACAACTCGACTCAGTCAATCATACATCAAAAATTAGCGTTCATTTGCTAAGCCTAGCGCTTTTATAAGCTTGAGCATTTTATAAACCCAGAACTTTCATACGCTCACTGACTGGCTGATACGTTTTTTCGCCAGCAGGCTCAACAATGTTACCAAATGGCATTTGTGCCACCAACTCCCAACTATCTGGGATAGCAAAAGCCTTAGCTGCGTCTTCATCCACAAGCGGATTGTAGTGCTGTAAATTTGCACCAATATTCAGCGTGCGTAGTTCTGTCCACATGGCATACTGATGCATGGCTGAGGTTTGCTGCGCCCAAACTGGGAATTTGTCTGCGTATAGCGCAAACTGCTCTTGCAATGATTTAATCACTTTGTTATCTTCATAAAATAGCACGGTACCAGCAGCGGCACGGAAGCCATCTAGCTTTTGCTTAGTGCCAGAAAAATCGCCATCACCGACTGCTTCACGCAGTTTGTTTTCAGCGATATCCCACAACTTCTGGTGCTCTGCACCAAACAGTACGACCAATCGCGAAGATTGCGAATTAAAAGAAGAAGGGGTATGTAATAAAACCCGCTCTGCCATATTTACAATCGTTTGTGGCTCTACTGGTAGCTCGTTGCCCAAGGCATAGATCGAACGGCGTTCATCAAAGGCTTGTTGTAAAGTGACTAGGCTTTCTTTAGACATCAATATTATCCTTGTAATTATAATAAAATATAGGTTAAACGAGCCATGTTTGGGATGACACGTTGATTTTTAGCAAGGGATTTATTATATCATTATGCTAAATAATATCTATACTCCATAAAGTTTATTTTATCAATTAATCTATGCAGTTATTCTGTTTTACTTAAGCTCTTCGGCAAAAATAATTTACTCAGCAGCATTTAATAAATAGTGGTTAATGAGCGATAATCACTACCGATGTACCCGCTTCAACTTGGTCGAACAACTTAATAATATCCTCATTACGCATACGTATACAGCCGTGCGAGAGTGGCTCGCCCATCGGCTCACTATCTGGCGTACCATGAATGTAAATATAACGCTGATAAGTATCACAGCCACCTTCACTATTACTGCCTTTATTCAACCCTTCTTCCACACCCCCTAACCAAAGAATACGACTTAAGATCCAGTCGCGCTCAGGATGTAGCATACCCAGCTTTGCTTCATATATCTCGCCGGTAGGGACACGTCCAATAAAAACCGTATTTATGGGTTCGCTTGCACCGATTTTTTTCGCAATAAAGTGCTTGCCAAGAGGTGTGCAGCCACTATCTTGCTGACTGCCAATACCATTTTTCGCGGTAGACACCGCATATTGAGCCATTTTTTTATTGTGCTGGTAGAGAATCAATGTTTGCTGAGCAATATTAATCACTAAATGTATATCAGAGTTTTCGTTGTTTTTCATAAAGGGCTTCCAACTGTCACTAATGAGGTTGAGGGCATTATTGACCGCGTGATGAGTAAGTTGACTGGTTTTTTCTATTATTAAGGGATTGTATCAAGGCTTTTGGCACCGTAATATAGGGGCACACTTTTTGATGCTAGCAGATTATGACGACTATTTCACCGACACGTGTGTCGATGTATGATTTTCTCTATCAAGATACCAAGCCAATGGTGTCATTATTGGCAGATGCCGCCAAGCTTTCATTACCGCAAGCGCGATTGGCAATGGATGCTAGTTTGCAGGCCATTGTCAGTGCCTTGCTCGCTTACCAGCAGCACAATGATGGTCAAGCTGTAAGCAAAAAGCTGTTTAGTCGCGGCGCTGTCAAAGAGCTACGCCAATATAATTCGATGAACTTTTCGACCATTAATGCGACGTTATATCATCGCCATGATGCGGCGGATGCGATATTTTATGATAATGCTCGTGTGATTAAAGCCAGTGATTATATTGCTCAGCAGATTGATACAACAACGCAGCAAGTACAGATACTCCTCACATCTCTATGCGTGATTGTCTTACGTGAACTGGCTATTTTGGCCGAATATAGCCAACTTGATAACAACGAGATGGATAAATGGTTCGCTTTACAACCGCAGTTTTTATCAGCTGCTCGCTTTGCCGCCAATGAGCCAACGTCTATCTCTGTCGAATTAAATGAAGCTAATGACGATAAAGGTCTAATTGCAGCATCGGAGGTCGTTTTAGACTCGGCAATAAAGATAAAATCAGCAGCCAAATCCGAACATAACTCCAACACAGAACGTGCCTTATTGAGCACAGAGCAGCTCGCAGGCACCCCGCCAGCTTTCAATCCTTACTGGCATGATTTAACGACTTTCAAACCTGAACGTCATGAGCCTGTGCAAGATATGCAACTGGCGACGGGTAATTATTTAAAAGTCATCGGACGCTCATCTGCAAATGCCCAACAAGGCAAACATAATGACTTGTTGATGTTTGCAGAAATGACCGCCATCAGCTTACCGCACCAACGCTGGCTACTGCAATTGGCTAAGATTTCAGAAATATACTTACAGCGTAATCGCCTACGTATTACTTCCGAACCTGCCAGCGCACCAAAACCGCCTCTGGTTAGTCTGGGCTTAATCGGTGGTAATAACGACAATACGCCAGCCACCACCAGTGAAAAGCCCATTGAGTACGAGGCATCCATACCGCTGTGGAAAAATCCGGTTATCTTGATTATTATTGCTGTTATCGGTGTGCTTGGCGGGCTTGCAGCCCTCAAGTATCAAAGCCAAAAGTCTGACGGTGTGTTACTGGCGACAGAAGAGGTCATAGAACAAGACCTTATCGAGGAACGTCAACAGCAAGATGTGGCCATTGTCAGGATGGATGATGATGATGAGCCTGATGCCAAAGAAACAAAAGCGTCTCAATGATAAACAGCAGCAATTAATACATAATTTATTAAGTAGTAAAAAATTATCGAACAAACCTTTAAAAAACCCACAAAAAAAAGGCGCTATTAACATAGCGCCTTTTGATTCATGTATCTTATTCATGCTTTATCTAGCAAAGCATACTTACTTTGATAAATCACGACCACGGCTGGCTTCAATCGCCAAACGTAGACCATTTAAGCGAATGAAACCTTCCGCATCTTTTTGATCGTAAGCACCAGCATCATCTTCGAAAGTTGCGATTTTTTCGTCAAATAACGAATCATCTGACTTACGACCAACAACGCTCACAGCACCTTTGTATAGTTTTACGCGTACTGTGCCGTTAACGTATTCTTGTGATTTGTCAATCAACGCTTGCAACATCATACGCTCAGGGCTGAACCAATAGCCGTTATAAATCGTTTTAGCGTAGCGTGGCATCAGCTCATCTTTCAAATGTGCGGCTTCACGATCGAGCGTCAATGACTCAATACCGCGATGCGCTTTTAACATAATGGTACCCGCTGGCGTCTCATAGCAACCGCGTGATTTCATACCGACATAACGGTTTTCGACGATATCCAAACGGCCAATACCATGCTGACCACCAATCTCATTAAGCTTAATCATGACTTCATAAGGCTTAAGCGCTTCACCATCGATAGCAATGATGTCGCCTTTTTTGTATTCTAATTCTAGATATTGTGCTTCATCAGGTGCTTCTTCTGGACTCACTGACCAGCGCCACATATCATCTTCTGCTTCGGCGTATGGGTCTTCTAAGATACCGCCTTCATAAGAGATGTGTAATAAGTTGGCATCCATTGAGTACGGAGATTTCTTCTTATTGCCCGCATAATCAATAGCAATGTCATGCTCTTTGGCATATTCCATCAAGCTCTCTCGGCTCGACAAATCCCACTCACGCCATGGTGCAATGGTAACCACGTCAGGCGATAAAGCAACCGCACCAAGCTCAAAACGTACTTGGTCATTCCCTTTACCAGTCGCACCATGACTGATGGCATCGGCGTTATGTTCTTTAGCAATCTCAACCAAACGCTTAGCTATTAATGGACGTGCGATAGAAGTACCGAGCAGATACTCACCTTCATAGATGGCATTGGCACGGAACATCGGGAATACATAATCACGGGCGAACTCTTCACGTAAGTCTTCAATATGAATATGTTTGATGCCCATGGCTTCCGCTTTGGCACGTGCTGGCTCAACTTCTTCGCCTTGACCGATATCAGCGGTAAAGGTAATCACTTCTGCATCATAGGTTTCTTGCAACCATTTAGCGATGATGGAGGTATCAAGACCACCTGAATAGGCCAAGACGATTTTATTAATATTTTTTGGATCAAGTTGAGCCATGAAAAACTCCTGTTGTGAGCATTTAGTTTTAGGAAAAGCGCTAAGATTCAATCAAAAGATAAATTACTTGCTCAGTGTACATCATATTTACTATAGGCAAAAGTGCAACTGCCCCATGGCACAAGCTTTTGATTTAAATTTTGGGTCGATAGATTTCAATTGTTCACATGTAGGTGACAGTTGATTGCAGCAAATAAAAAAACAACCAATCTATTATGTACAGATATTTAGCCGCATATTTAGTCAAGTAGGCAAATCTGTTATGATAGCGGTACAGTATCCCTTCCTTTTATTTCCGTATATGACGATATAGAGCGCGACGACATTATGACTGATTCGATTAGAGAATTGACCATCCTTCAGCCAGACGATTGGCATATTCATTTGCGTGATGGTAAAGCATTGAGCACTACTGTATCGCATGCAGCAAACAGTTTTAACCGTGTCATGTGTATGCCAAACTTAGTGCCTCCTGTTAAGAACACTGACGATGCGCGTGCCTATCGCGACCGTATCATGGCGCACTTAGCAGCCAGTGAGCTGGATGCTGAGCGCAAAACTGCATTCGATCCACGTATGACTTTATATCTCACTGACAAAACCACTGCCCAAGATATCGAGATGGCAGCACAATCAGGTATCGTCCAAGCGGTCAAGCTTTACCCTGCTGGCGCGACTACCAATTCGGCTGATGGCGTCACCAATATTAACGCCTGCGTCGATGTTTTTGAAGCATTAGAAAAGTACAACCTACCATTACTGATACATGGCGAAGTGACGCAAGATCATGTGGATATCTTTGACCGTGAGAAACGCTTTTTAGACGAAGTATTGGCGCAAATTATCGTCAAATTCCCCACATTAAAGATTGTCGTCGAGCATATTACCACCAGTGATGCCGCTGATTTTGTCTTAGCACAAGGCAATCACATTGCCGCCACTATTACCCCGCAGCATCTGATGTTTAACCGCAATCATCTGTTGGTTGGCGGTATCAAACCGCATTTTTATTGCTTGCCTATCCTCAAGCGTGAAAGCCATCAAAGAGTATTATTAGATGTCGCTACCAGTGGTAATCCCAAGTTCTTTTTAGGCACGGACTCAGCCCCACATGCGACGGATAAAAAAGAAGCCGCTTGTGGCTGTGCTGGCTGCTATAGCGGTGCAACGGCGCTACCATTGTATGCCACCGCTTTTGATAGCGTGGGTAAAATAGACAAGTTAGAGGGCTTTGCCAGCCGTTTTGGTGCTCAGTTCTATGGATTACCAGTCAATGAAAGCACTATTACGCTCGTCAATACGACTATGCAAGTGCCAGTAGCTTATCCTTACTTTGATGGCTCATCATTAACGCCGTTAATGGCGGGTGAGATGCTACCTTGGTCTATCAAGGCATAAAACTCACTAAGTAAAACCATCTTTAGTCTATTTTAACTTTAGAATTTCAACCCTATGATAAGCATGACACCTACTAACCAGCGGTGTGATTTGTATCATAGGGTGTTTGTTTTTCATTTAATGACTTAATTCAATATAACAGTACGACTGATAAAAGCGATTTAACCAGATATGACCACTCCAAACGATGCCGCCTTACCTGACGAAAACTCATCAAACGTTGTAGATGACAGCCTTAAGATCACGTCAAATAGTCACACAGAAGATACCGCAGCAGACGAGCTAGCACCAATGCGTCTAAAAGACCGATTTCGTAAGTTTCTGCCTGTCGTCGTTGATGTGGAAACTGCCGGCTTTAATGCGCAAACCGATGCTTTGCTAGAAATTGCCTGTATTCCTGTGCTACTGAATGAGCAAGGTGTGTTTTATCCTGGGGAAGCATTCAATGCTCATATCGAACCCTTTGAAGGCGCGAATCTCGAACCGAGCGCCCTTGCCTTCACTGGAATTGATCCCAACAATCCGATGCGTAAAGCCATTGCCGAGGATGAGAAAACAGCACTACGCCGTATCTTTAAAGGGTTAAAAGAAGTACGCCGTACTGAAGACTGCCGCCAGTGCGTCTTAATTGGACACAACGCCCATTTTGACTTGGCGTTTTTGAATGCGGCCGTGCTGCGTAGCAATAACAAAAGTCACAACCCATTTCATAACTTTTCAGTTTTTGACACAGTGACCTTATCCGCGCTGGCATTTGGTCAGACAGTGTTAGCACGTGCTTGTAAGGCAGCAGGGCTTGATTTTGATGGCAATGATGCTCATTCTGCACTATATGATACGCAAAAGACCGCTGAGCTGTTTTGTCATATCCTAAACCATTACCCTATGCTGGCTAATGCGATGCATACTGAAGACAATAAAGCGGATTTGAAGGATAGCGGTAATAAATAATCCATTTATCACATATCCTATATTGCCAACTACCCATAATAGTGCTATTTGTAATACTTGATGACTTTAACATCTTGATCTTACAATCGATAGGGATATGATTGATGGCACAATAAATCAGCGACTTGTCTAACCATTGAACACTATATTGTGTACAATAATTCAAAACTAGACAAGTTATTGTAAACCCTCACGTTAGAACGTCTCTTTATATCCTATAGATGGTTTAAGTTGCCCGCATTGTCTCGATAGCCAGTATGATTCATGCTATCGAGGCGTAATAGGAGGGACACTATTATGGATCCACAGCTTAAGTTATGGGGAACCATCCTCGGTTATATGCTACTCGCATTGACTATCAGTGCTTGTACTTCTCTATGGATTCGCTATCATTTGAAGCGTAATGACTTACATCCTCGCCGTGCAATCAAAAAAAGATATTTAATTTTAAAAAGAAGAAGAAAAAGGCTTGACAGCAAGCGCAGACGCTATTAGAATACGCACCACTTCAGCATAAATGGTGAAAGCAGCTGAGGTATTGTTACTAGTCCCCATCGTCTAGAGGCCTAGGACACCGCCCTTTCACGGCGGTAACGGGGGTTCGAATCCCCCTGGGGACGCCACTATTTGGCGTCACTTATTAGCAATTTTGCTGCAAAGCATCTTATAAGACTAATAAGCGTACCACCAAAAAGCCCAATCACATAATATTGTGATTGGGCTTTTTTTATGCCTGTTTTTTATATCATGACGCTCTTAATATCTCAAAACTTAGCCCGTGATCGCCAATTTACTTGATAAATGAAGCATAGTTAATTTTATATATAAGATTCGGTATTAAGTTCGCTCAAGATATTAGTGATAGGGCGTCCACTTGCCCCGCCTCCCTTGACTCTAAATTATTTTGAATCCACTGTAATATGCCTATTAGCGTTATAAAGCATTGAAACTAAGCATAGCTATCCATAGTTTCGATGCTTAACTTGCTACTTTGTTTATTAATTGAAGCTTTTATCATAAATTTAAGCAAAAAAAAACCAGCATTTAATACTGGATTTTTAGATCAAATAGTCTGTATTTACAAAAACTACCAAATCTTATCTGATAGCATTAGCCATAACAATGTCATGACAATCATGATGCCTAGTACCGTTTGAATCAAAAAGAATGCTTGATGCTGACCGACGACCTTACTTAACGTCACACCTAATGTGCTGTACTTAATAGGCGGCGTGTCAATATTGCCAGTTCTTGCTTGTTCCTCATAATACCCTTGTAAGATATCTAAGAATTTTCGCCATTCATTAGAGCCCCAATCATAGGGCTTAAACGGCATGAGTTTTTTCAGCTCAGGCTCTTTAGTCATCCAACGTTCAAGCGTAATAGAACGTAGAGACCAGTTCGAAAAACGGCGCTCGGTAATTTCTGAAAAGTCTAATATTTTTAATTCTTTATGTCGATCATCTACCAACAAGCGATTCTTTAGATTGGTTAAATCCTGTTCGGACCCTTCTACACATTGAAAAAAGTAGCCATTGCCATAGCAAAGAATACCCGTAATGTTATCGGCTTGGTTACGCTCAATCGCGACCTCTGAGATGTCGTTAAGCGTGCTGGGGCTTGAAAGACCAGTCGAAGTAATTTGGCTTATATATATAAGCTGACAGAGATCTGTCGTTACTGGACTTGTAGAATCATTGATTGTTGACAATCAGCTTCTCCCTATTTTCAGGTAAATGTAGCTAAGACAACCATACTAACTTTAGAAAAAACATAGAGACAAGATCTTTGAAAATATCAAATCGGCTTGGTATATTATTGATTTTATAAATGTTTATATTAATTGTATTAAGTTGGTTACATCATAGGCTAGTTTAGTCATCAAAGCAATATATGTTTACCTTATATCACTAATTGATAAAACCAAACAATATTTTAGAATTATTTATGCTGAGAATTTGAAGTGTGGTTTTTTGGCAGCGATAGAATAAGTAGGTAATATGGTGTGAAATTGATGACAGAAAATCTTCAAGAGTGAGTGATAAAGCCATCGGCTCATTAGTAATGATTGATACAGACTGGTGCCTATTGCAATATCAATTACTGCGTTATCCAAACTTATCAATATATAGAAATACTCTAGGTACTATCCTAGATAACTAGTAGTAAGCGTAAGCAAATAAAGAGTAGAGCATTTTTTGATATTTATCAGAATAACGAGGCCGTGTCCTCAATTTTAGAATAGCGATAAAAATGAGATAAATGTTAGGAAAAAAAGGAAAACAGTACAGATAATATGTACATATTAACCAGATATTTGACGCTGTTTGGCATACCTTTAGCCATTTTTAGCCGATTCAGATGACTATCGTTCGAATTGAGGACATACCCTAGGACTGGGCATTAATAATTGCTGCAAGCAAAATGGCATCATCAGGATACGTGAGCTTTATGTTCTGGCGACTACCAGTCACGAGGCGAATGGGCAATGCCAAGTATTCAAATGCACTGGCTTCATCAGTAATGGTCAGCTCGTGTTCAGTGACATAATGTAATACTTTCTGCAGCTGACCTAAGCGAAACACTTGCGGCGTTTGTGCTTGCCACATATGACGGCGATCGATAGTGCGTTTAGCATAAGGATGTATGCTGCTGCTAATTGTAGGGTTAGCCATAGGAGTCTCCTCTACAAGCTCAGATTGAGCGGTAGACTGGAGATAAGACTCCTTTAAGGTGTCAGCCACCGGTGTCGCTAAGATAGCACCATAAGGCTCTAGCATCGCCGCTTCGATGACTTGTTCAATATCATGATTGGGAACCGCAGGACGTGCAGCATCATGAATAACGACCAAGTCTGAGTCGTCCGCTCCCGCATCAACAATCGCCTTTACCCCTGCCTGTACAGACTGCCAGCGCTCTGTACCGCCGACTGCATAGCGTATAGGAAGCTCAAACTCTAATTGCTCAGCTGTGCTGTCATCTGCTGCGACGACCAATAAGCATTTATTAATATAAGCACTACCAGCAAGCCGTGCCACACTATGTTGTAGCAAGGTCTGCCCCTGCAACATCGTATATTGTTTGGCGACAGAGGCACCAAAACGACTACCGCGACCCGCAGCGACAATCATGGCATGTACATTAGGTGTGGTATTCATAAGGCAATGTTCATAAAGTATTATTCATGGTTCGAACCCATGACAGTATGGCTAGGGAGAAATGAAGAATAAGAGAGGTAATAAATTTCAGATGAATAAGGTTTCTATTATAGAAAATAGAAGATCATAGTTTTCGACAGTTAGGAGCAATTAATAACGACTATGCGTCGTAGGTGCCGTAGATACTTGTACAAAGGTCTCGTTCGGTTTAATCAAGCCCAAATCTAAACGTGCGTGCTCTTCTACTGCCTCAAGACCATTTTTTAAGTCATGCACATCAGTACGCAATAAGTTATTTGCTGCCACTTGGTTTTCGTTTAGGCGTTGTTGATCTTCGATTTGAGTCAGCAATTTATTATGCTCAAAGCGACCATTTTCACCCAGCCAATACTGATATTGCAGTCCTAAAAGGACGGCAACGGCTAGAGCAAGTAGCATAAATTGGCTAAAGTATTTCATAAGATAATAACGCCAAACAATATAGAGACAATAATTAAAATAAAAAGCCAGCTAAGCTCACTAAGCGATATACGACCCTATTAATGATGACATATCGCCTAGCTGTAGCAAGAAATCTGGCTTGTTAACCACGTAGACCGATGAACTCTTCACGACCACGATAGCTTGCACGGACTTGTTGCTCAATACGTAACAGCTGATTGTATTTTGCGACACGGTCTGAACGGCATAGTGAGCCAGTTTTAATCTGACCAGCAGCAGTACCAACAGCTAAATCTGCAATGGTGCTGTCTTCAGTTTCACCTGAACGATGTGAGATAATGGTTGCATAGCCATTTTTCTTCGCTAGATAGATCGCATCTAGTGTTTCGGATAAGGTACCAATTTGGTTAAATTTAATCAAAATCGCATTAGCAATATGCTTATCGATACCTTCTTGCAAGATAGCAGGATTGGTCACAAATAAATCATCACCAACCAACTGAACTTTATCACCAATCTGCTCAGTCAAATATTTCCAACCATCCCAATCAGACTCATCAAGCCCATCTTCGATAGAGATAATAGGATATTGACGTGCCAAACCGACTAGATAGTCTGAGAATCCTTGGCTATCAAAGGCTTTATTGCCCTCGCCTGCCAAGATATATTGACCATCTTTATAAAACTCACTAGCCGCACAATCTAACGCCAAATGAATGTCTTCGCCCGCTTTATAGCCGACTTGCTCAATCGCTTGCATGATAACGGTGATGGCTTCTTCGTTGCTACGCAGGTTTGGCGCAAAGCCGCCTTCATCACCGACCGCAGTATTTAAACCTTGTGATTTCAACACAGATTTCAAGCTGTGGAAAATTTCTGTACCAGCACGCAATGCTTCTGAAAAGCTGGTAAAACCAACAGGCTCAATCATAAATTCTTGGATATCAACCGTGTTGTCCGCGTGCTCACCACCGTTTAAGATATTCATCATCGGTACAGGCATCGTCAGCGACGTCTGATTGCGCAAGTTTGCAATGTATTGATGTAATGGCAAGCTTTGTGACTTGGCAGCTGCTTTTGCAGTAGCAAGAGAGACTGCTAGCATGGCATTAGCACCAAGACTGTCTTTGTTTTCTGTGCCATCTAGCGCAATCATTGCATCATCAATGCCTTGCTGTTCAGTGACGTCTTTGTCCATCAACGCGCTGCGAATCTGGCTATTGACGTTAGCAACGGCTTTTTTGACGCCTTTACCCATATAGCGACTTTGGTCACCATCACGTAGCTCAAGCGCTTCGCGTGAACCAGTTGATGCACCACTTGGCGCAGCAGCACGGCCGATAGTGCCATCAGCTAAGATTACATCAGCTTCGATGGTTGGGTTACCACGCGAGTCTAAAATCTCACGGGCGCGAATGTCTTTAATTGCGGTGACGTTGGTGGTTTCTTCAGCGTACATAATGTCTGTTAATTCCTTTGGTCATGCCAAGTTTGTGGGATAAATAACGGCAACTAGAATACAAAAAAGATAAAGCAAAATCTCGTATAGTACTATGCCCAAACCAGCTTTGCTTATCTCTATAATCAGCAAGTTTTGAGCAAGATTAAAGGTGTTTTTAATACTTTAACCGTCAGCTATAGTGCTTGGCATCATAGCATAAATTTTGCCAAACTTCCCTTATCTTACACCGACTGGCGCTCATAAAATCACACCTAGATGAACAAATTACCAATTATGGATTTGTCTCAGCACCCATAATATCAAAAGTAATATGACTCTTATGCTTTCGTTAGACGCTTTGCTTTAGTCTCGGAGCCAGATACTGTGTTATCCAGCTCAACCTCTGTTTTAAATTGGGTCAAACGTAACGCATTCATTAATACAGAAATAGAGCTAAGCGCCATCGCAGCAGCAGCAATCATAGGATTTAAAAAGCCAAAAGCAGCAAGCGGAATACCCAGACAGTTATAAATGAAGGCAAAGAATAAATTTTGCTTGATGTTGCGCACCGTTGCATTAGCAATTTTTTGCGCGGCATCAATATGCATGAGCGACTCACCCATTAGACGTGCAGACGCACTATGCTGGGCGACATCTGTGCCTTCAAACATGGCAAAGCTTGCATCGGCAGTTGCCATCGCTGGCGCATCGTTGACACCATCGCCTGCCATTGCAACCTTATGACCAGCCGTTTGCAACAAGGCAATTTGACTGGCCTTATCACGTGGGCTCATTTTACCATAAGCTTGTTCAATACCCAGCTGCCCTGCCACATGATCGACGACGGACTGCTTATCACCACTCATCAAAATGACATTGATACCTGCATCTTGTAGCGCAGTAATAGCTTTCGGAGTATCTACTTTTAAGTCATCGGCTAGGGCAAAAGCACCTAAAGCTTCATCATTAATACTGACGGCGACGGTACTGGCAATTTGCCATACCTTTGGCATCAGCTTAGGCAGCGTTAAGTTAGCAAACTCTGCGGTACCGACTTTTACCACACCCAGACCTTCAATATTTGCTTGTATACCAGCGCCTTTAATGACACTAATATCAGTCACATTCATCAAGGGCAAGTTTCGCTCATTAGCCGCGTTAATCAATGCTGTTGCTAGCGGATGACTGGCATGCGCCTCAACGCTTGCTGCAATTTGTAAAACATCATCGACTGCAAGCGATTTATCCACCATCACATGATCCACGATAGTCGGCTTACCAATGGTCAAAGTACCTGTTTTATCGAGCACTACTGTATCGATGTTGCCTGCCGCTTCAAGGCTTTGTGCATCTTTGAACCAGACACCATGACGAGCAGCAACACCCATACCAGCCATAATAGCGGCTGGCGTTGCCAAACCTAGGGCACAAGGACAAGCAATGACCAACACCGAGACTGCATGCATTAAGGCAGTATCCATCATGCCAGTCAGCCACCACGTCACCCCAAAGGTGATAAGCGCAATGGCAACGACGACTGGTACGAATACTGCCGTCACTCTATCGGCAAGACGGGCTAAATTGGCTTTTGAGCCTTGGGCATCGCTGAGGGCTTGTACCATATCACCAAGCTTTGTATCACTACCTTTAGCACTGACGCGGTATAACAAGCTGCCATTTTCGACCAAGGCCCCTGCCAACAGTTTATCTCTCACTTCTTTTTTGAGCGGTACCGACTCACCCGTTAAGTGACTCTCCACACACCAGCCACTGCCATCAATGACTACCCCATCCGTTGCGACACGGCTGCCTTGCTTAGCACGCAAAATATCACCAACTTGCACGTCTTTAAGAGCAACATTGTGAAAATCGCCATTCGGCTGCTGCTGTTCGACTTCATCGGGGGTTAAGGACAATAATAAATCGATACTATTGAGGCTGTGTTTTTTGGTGCGCTCTTCTAGATACTTACCCGTACGCACAAAAGCAATGACCATTACGCCTGCTTCAAAATACACCGCAGGACTGCCATCCACACCGTGACCACCAGCATGACCACTTTGCAGCAGACTATTTAAAGTGCCATCGCCATGTGTCAGCCACAGATACGTTGAATACGCCCAAATGGTTACCGTACCGATGACTACCAATACGTCCATATTGGCAAGACCACCTTTGATAGACGCCCAAGCGCTTTTGTAAAATGGTAAAGCAAATCCAAACTGTACAATGGTCGCTAATATAAACTGAAGCCAAACCGGTGGCATCCACGCTATACCCTGTCCAACGAACATACCTGCCATACCAACTAAAAACGGCACCAAGCAAATCCATAACCCTATCAAGCGCCACGGGTACTGAGTCGCGGTATCTTCGTCTGTTTTGGCAAATAAACTATCGGCCGCCTGCAAGTTGGCAACGAAGCCTGTTTTATTTACCCACTCTGTCACCTGTTCAGGCGTTGTCTGGATCGGATCATAATCGACATTAGCAGTCTCACCAGCGAAGTTTACACTCACCTCGTATACCGACGGCTTTTTATTGAGCACCTTCTCAATTCGTGAGGCACAGGCTTGACATGTCATCCCCTCAATCGCCAACTGCAAGTGTGCACGCTGCGGCGTGTGCGGCGTATTGGATTGAATGTCAGTTTTTACATCGTAGGCATGATGAGTATCAGTTTGGGTAGAATCATTCATAAATAAAACTCGGTATGGCGTTATGGCGTTATGGCGTTATAAAATCGTCTGAGTTGGGACATCTAAGTCAAACAAATATCACACTCTAAAATTCAATATTGGTATGGTAGCACTGAATAATTAGTAGGCGACTCTCAATAAATAATTGCACTAAGGCTAAATACAGGTGTTAAACCTTAAATGGTCATGATTAGTAGTAATTCAAATCTTTCAGCTTCTTTAGCGATACTGAAAAAGAAAACACTGTATGTCAACACTACTATCAATAACTTCTAATCATTAAAAAACCAGCCATGATAGCTGGTTTTTTAATACGAACGAATGAGCTTAAGCATTGGCAACAGTAGCATCAAAGCCAGCATCTTCGATAGCAGCAGCAATTGTCTCGACACTGGTTTTGCTGTCATCAAAAGTAACCGTCGCTTGATTGTCTGCAAGCTCAATACTGATATCGTCTAACCCATCGATATCGGCAGTAGCATTATGGACACTTGCCACACAGCCACCGCAAGTCATGCCATCAATTTTAATAATACGTGTTTGGTTTGCCATGAAAGGCTCCTTATTCTTGTAATTGAGTTTTTATCAGTGAATAGTTATATATTTAAACAAGCTGCTTTTATCATTGTACTTCAAAGCTTTATAAAAACAGTATTCAACTAGCATAAGCTCTATCACGGTTAACAACAAGTCTCTTTAGTTGTCACTTTATTAATAGAACCGTACATTTAAGCCTAAGCGACAGGTCATCTGTCTTATTTTAGAATCAGAGCTCTTAATAAAATCTAATCATCATGATGTGGGTTTTGCGGTGCATCAAGAGGAAACGGCTGGGTCACATAATCAACAGTACTAATTGCTGCGGTAAAGGCATGGATACTGGTATCTGTGTCTTCATAACGTATGGTGGCAACATTATTATCAGGATCAAGCTCGATGGCCGTCACTCCTGTGATATTTTTCAATGCTATCATCACACTCTTTAACCCTTCATCATCATCGATATTTTCGATACTGACTTTTGCTGTTTGAATCGCCATGATCTCAGCCTCTTATTATCTGTGAATAAATTAATGAGTATCTAACACCTCAAAGCCTTTGACCAAGTCATCAATTTGCTTAAGCTGATGCAAAAACGGCTCTAACTGGCTCATACGTAGGGCACACGGACCATCGCATTTTGCGGTTTCTGGGCTTGGATGCGCCTCTAAAAACAACCCCGCCAGTCCTGTCGCTATCCCTGCTCGTGCCAATGTTGTGATTTGTTCACGGCGACCGCCCGCACTATCGCTACGTGCGCCCGGCTGCTGTAAGCTGTGCGTCACATCAAAGAACACCGGTATATTCATCTGCTTCATGGTATCAAAACCTAGCATATCAACGACCAGATTATTATAACCAAAGGCACTACCACGCTCGCATAAAATTAATTTATCGTTACCCCCTTCGAGGCATTTATTAACGATGTGACGCATCTCATGCGGCGCTAAAAACTGCGCTTTTTTGATGTTGATAATTGCATCTGTCTTCGCCATCGCATGTACCAAATCTGTCTGACGCGATAAGAATGCAGGTAGTTGAATGATATCTGCCACTTCAGCGACGGGTGCAGCTTGATACGGCTCATGCACATCAGTAATGATCGGCACTTGGAACTTTTCTTTGATTTGACCCAGCCAATCGATACCCTGCTCTAACCCAGGACCTCGATACGAGTGCAGGCTTGAACGGTTGGCTTTATCAAAACTGGCTTTGAAGACATAGCCAATACCCAAACGCTGACATATTTCGACATATTGCTCCGCAATCTCGAATGCCAATTCCTTTGATTCCAAAACATTCATACCACCGAACAACACAAACGGCTGATCGTTACCGATATTAATAGTATTGCCATTTGGCGTAGTAAGTTTGATATGTGATTGAGCCGTTGATAAATGTTCCATGAAGTCGTTGCCCTCTTTATTGTTATCAATATTTCTGTCCCATATTGTAACCGATAGGCTCAGTAAAAAAAGGGGTTAAGCGTAATTGCTTACCAACCATTAGAAAAATTGTCATGCGTATTGCTGAAAAACAACTTCATTCATGACCAAAGTAATCAAATTAAACTCAAAAAAAAGACCAATCCGAAGATCAGTCTTTTTTATACATGCAAATTTTCATACGTTAACGATTATTTGTTTTCGTTATAGTTCTTAGCCGCTTTTACAAAGCTGTTGAACAGTGGATGACCACCGCGTGGCGAGCTGGTAAATTCAGGATGAAACTGTACGGCGACAAACCAAGGATGATCAGCAATCTCGACCGATTCTACTAGGTGCTGCTTGGCAGAATAACCAGATATGGTCATGCCTGCTTGCTCTAATGGCTCGATATAGCGATTGTTCATCTCATAACGATGGCGATGACGCTCAGTGATATTTTTGGCGCCATAGATTTGGCTCAGCTTACTACCAGCAACCAATTCGGCTTGCTGCGCGCCCAAACGCATGGTACCACCAAGGTCCGAGTCATCACTACGAATCTGTAATTCGCCGCGCTCATCTAACCACTCAGTGATAAGACCAATGATAGGCTCTGCCGTTTTGCGATCAAACTCAGAAGAGTTGGCATCAATTTTGAGTACATTACGCGCGTATTCAATCACTGCTAGCTGCATACCAAGGCAAATACCTAAATATGGAACGTTGTTTTCACGAGCATAAGTGATGGCTTTTATTTTACCCATCGTACCGCGCTCACCAAAACCACCTGGTACTAGGATGGCATCAGCATTGTGTAACTGCGCCAATAAGCTGTCATCGTCTTCTAGACGCTCAGCATCAACATAGTCAATCTTGACATCAGCTTTATGAGTGATGCCAGCATGCAGCAGTGCTTCGTTGATCGACTTATAAGCATCAGGTAACTCGACGTATTTACCAACCATCGCCACCGTGAGAGTCATTTCAGGATTAAGCTGAGCTTCAACCACTTTATCCCAATCACTTAAATCTGCTTCTGGTACATCTAAACCAAAACGCTCACAGATCAAATCATCAAGATCCTGTTCATGAAGCGTACGTGGTATTTGATAAATACTTTGGGCGTCCTCACACATAATAACCGCACGCTCTTCCACATTAGTGAACAGCGCTATTTTGCGACGGTTGTCTGGCGAGATGTGGTGATCAGAGCGGCAAATCAATATATCAGGCTGCAATCCGATAGAACGCAGCTCTTTTACTGAGTGCTGCGTTGGCTTGGTTTTGGTTTCGCCTGCACTAGCAATGTAGGGAACTAGCGTCAAATGCATCAGCATGGCTCTATTGCGGCCAAGCTCTACTTGCATTTGGCGTACGGCTTCCATAAATGGTAGCGATTCGATGTCACCAACGGTACCGCCAATCTCAATAATAGCGATATCATACCCTTCACCACTGGCTAAGATCTTACTCTTAATTTCATCAGTGATGTGTGGAATAACCTGTACTGTACCACCAAGATACTCACCACGGCGCTCTTTATTTAGAACGTTTTGATAGATACGACCACTAGTGAAGTTATTACTCTTACTCATTTTTGAATGGCGTAAGAAGCGCTCATAGTAACCCAAATCTAAATCGGTCTCTGCGCCATCTTCGGTGACGAATACTTCGCCATGCTGGAATGGGCTCATCGTACCTGGATCGACGTTGATGTACGGATCCATCTTGGTCATCGTGACGGTCACGCCACGGGCTTCTAAGACCGCTGCAAGAGAGGCTGCGGTGATACCTTTTCCTAGTGAGGACACTACCCCACCGGTCACAAATATAAACTTGGTCATAGTACTCTGTCGGTAATTGGTAAAGAAGGATTTTACTAAAAATACGTCAAAAAATATAGGGCAAAAGCACAAACTCTTTGAAACATTCAGTTTTTAGTACCTAGCTATTATAACGTACTACCCACTCAAATAGGCATAACAAAAAAACTCACCCCGAAGGATGAGTTTTTATAATCAGATTCTAATGCTTAGATTAGAATTTGTATTCTAGACCACTACCAACTACGAATACTTCAGCATCGCCTCTAGTAACTAAAGTCTCACCATCTACATCAAGACTCTTAAGATCATCAGCATTGTTCATACCAGCATAGGCATGCATGATGATGTTGTCTTTAAAGAAGTATTTGCCACCAACAACGATTTGGTCTGAATTAGCATCATTCCAACCATTAAGGTTATCAGTTTTGTTGTATTGTGCGTATACAGATGCTGGACGAGCAAAGTTACTTAGACCCATTTGAGCACTAACCACTAAACCTTTTTCTTTCTTAGTATCACGAGCATAATCAAAATCAGCTACTTGATATAGCGCACCAAGTGTTACAGGAGCGGCGATGTATTTACCTAAGTCTACAGTTGCAGTACCACGGATGATATCACCTTGAATGTTCTGATCTTTGTCATAAGCCACACCAGCAGTGAAGCCTGTACCTTGGTCAAACATCATTGCAACGCCAAAACCAGCATCATTGTTGAAGTTATCATCATCAGAGCTATACATAGCATACAATTCTAATGGTAGATTATTGTATTTTGGTGCAGTCCAAATAGCTGAGCTATTGATACGACGACTGTCAGCCATGTTTAAGGCTTCAACAACGTCGTCTTCCATGTCGTTAGTACCCATGTTATCCCAATAACCTTCGTTAACAACAACGTTGTTAATTTTGTCTAGGCTAGATTGGTTTTTACCAACACGGAACTCACCGAATTGCTTGTTATTAACACCAAGATAAGTATCACGGTTAGAGAAAGTATCATTATCACCGTCAATGCTTGTGCCATACTCTAACTGATAGATCACATCAGTGTTGGCAGTCATGGCTTCAGAGCCTTTAAAGCCTAAACGTGAAGAATGAGAGTTGATTTCTACTGTGTTTTCATCGAAATCTTCACCAGCCGCAGTTGCATTGAAATCTGCATTGACATAGTCAAGAGCTAAGAATGCTTTACCATAGACAGTCGGCGCTGCATTGGCTGCAGATACAGATAGGGCAGCAACTGCTGTAGCTAAAAGTAGTTTTTTCATGGGGTATCTCCACTTTACAATTTTAGTAATAAGCTAGCTATTATTAGCTGGTGCTCATAATGGTATCGTCACAAATCCTCAAAGATATAATGTGTAACTGGCTACCGAGATTAGTCAGAAACAAGTGTGGCGAAGTTCTATTACAGTAAGATGAAAAAAACCATGACTTACATAACTGGGATTAAAAAGTAACTGCCATGTAAACTTAGGTCTTTATCGCTCCGTTGCGTAACATCCGTTACCAAACTCATACTTCGAATACAAGCATAACAACTTTGACATAATTTGCAACATATTTTTTCAATTTTTAAACTCAGTATTTGTTGAACACTATATCTACTATAGAATGTAGGTCTGCGCAGAAAAAATCCCTACCTGCTCAAATAGATAAAGATATTATTGATTAATATAATTACCAAGAACTTGAAATTATCGTAACGAATACTTTTTAATCCACAGAAATAAAGCCCTACTTATTAATGAATAAGTAGGGCTAATAAAAAATAATAAATGTCATTCATAGCATGCTGACAGTCACAATTGGCATCGATAAATTGATACAAAAGCAGAGAAAAAGCGGTTCTCACGGCTATTGTGTCAAAAATATTTGCTGATAGTAACTAAAGTAAACACCCATTACCGACTTCTTATTAAGCACATGAGCCAAAAAGAAGCTGCTGTCAGTCATTTAAGAATCCTAAGGCAAAATTCATCATGCCTTATCTTAATATTAACCTGCTTTTAATATTAACCTGCTTTTAATATTAACCTGCGTAATATTAGCAGCCTGCTTTGAGATCAAGGCGTGCCTGATGCAGTAATGGCTCAGTATAGCCACTTGGCTGCTCACGACCTTTAAATACCAAATCACAGGCCGCTTTGAACGCATAAGAATGGTCAAAGCTATCTGCCATCGTCTGATAGTCGCTATCCCCTGCATTTTGCTCATCAACGACTTTTGCCATACGTTTCATGGTATCCATTACTTGCTGCTCGCTAACCACGCCATGGTGCAACCAGTTGGCAATATGTTGGCTAGAGATACGCAAGGTAGCACGATCCTCCATTAGACCCACATCATTGATATCCGGTACTTTAGAACAACCAACGCCTTGATTTACCCAACGTACAACGTACCCTAAGATGCCCTGAGCATTGTTGTCTAGCTCTTGCTGCTTCTCTTCGTCTGTCCAATTGGTGTTTTTTGCTAAGGGGATGGTCAAAATGTCGTCTAAACTGGCACGTTCACGTGATTTTAGGCTGTCTTGAACATCAGCAACACTTACTTGATGATAGTGCATACTGTGCAAGGTTGCTCCTGTCGGTGATGGTACCCATGCAGTACTAGCACCAGACTTAGGATGGGCAGCTTTGGTGTCCATCATCTCTTTCATCTCATCAGGCTTCGCCCACATGCCTTTACCAATCTGAGCAACACCCTGTAGACCAGTCTCTAAACCGATATCAACGTTCCACTGCTCGTAGGCCGGCTGCCATGCTTGTGACTTCATCTCACCCTTAGGTACAAAGGGGCCTGCATTCATGCTGGTATGCATCTCATCACCAGTACGATCTAAGAAACCTGTGTTAATGAAAATAACACGCTCTTTCGCTTGGCGGATGGCTTCTTTTAAGTTGACCGTCATACGGCGCTCTTCATCCATGATACCGATTTTGATGGTATTACGCTCTAAGCCTAATAAATCTTCTACTGCATTGAATAAATCGTTGGCCATTTTGACTTCTTCAGGGCCATGCATTTTTGGCTTCACGATATACATTGAACCTTTACGTGAATTCGATAGCTCATTTTTACCTTTAAGGTCATTGAGCGTTAATAGTGGTGTAATCAGACCATCCATCAAGCCTTCGAATATTTGTTCTTGACCATCACCCAAGTCGACCAATATTGCAGGGTTTTGCATGAGGTGACCGACGTTACGAATCAGCAGTAATGAACGACCTGGCAGGATAAGCTTGCCACCGTCTGGAGTGGTGTATTCACGATCTGGATTTTGCTGACGTGTGCGGGTTTTGCCACCTTTTTCAAAGGTTTCTTGCAAGTCACCATTCATGAGACCAAGCCAATTGCGATACACTTCCACTTTTTCTTCTGCATCAACAGCAGCGATTGAGTCTTCACAATCTTGGATCGCCGTAATGGCTGACTCTAGTAGCACATCTTTGATATGAGCAGGATCGTCTTTACCGACTGGATGATTGGCATCTATTTGAATTTCTGCATGCAAGCCGTTGTTTTTTAATAAAATACCCGTTGGGTTTGCGGCATCACCGACGAAACCAACGAATTTTTCTGAATCTTTTAGCTCAGTACTGCTATCACCTTGGACAATTTCAAGCTTACCATCGACCACTTTAAAGCCGGTCGCGTCGTTATATGAACCTGACGCCAATGCAAAGTTTTCATCTAGGAATTGTTTGGCATAAGCAACGACAGCAGCGCCACGAGTTGGATTGTAACCACCTTTTGCTTCTTGACCATTTTCGTCACTGATAACGTCAGTACCATATAAAGCATCATACAGGCTACCCCAACGAGCGTTGGTTGCGTTCAATGCGTAGCGCGCATTACGTACTGGTACGACCAGCTGCGGGCCTGCAATATGAGCAATCTCATCATCGACATTTTCTGTGCTAACTTTAAAATCATCGCCTTCTGGCAACAGATAGCCAATCTCTTGTAAGAATGCTTTGTAAGCAGGATAATCAATGTTGCCGTCTTTAGCAGGATGCTGCAGGTGCCATTGGTCAATCTGCGCTTGAATCTTGTCGCGAGTTGCAAGCAATGCTTTATTGCGCGGCGTAAACTCTTTAATGACCTTTTCAAAACCTGACCAATAACTGTCTGAATCAACACCGACTTTCGGCAGCACTTCGTTTTCAATAAAGTCATACAATTGCTGGTCGATGGCAAGAATGCCTTTTTGAATACGATTGGCGTTAGAAGACTGGCTCATGTTGTTATCCTTATCTGTTCGTGAGGGGTGTAAATACGAAGTTGCTACCGCAATGATTACACATTGTCGGCCTTAGGCATCTATTCCAAATTTAGATGAAATACTAAGTAAACCTACTGATATATCATACAAGCTTGTCGTGAATAGTGACTCAACTATTTATGCTATGCTATTAACCTATGTTTTTTGCCGCATTAGCCATTAGCATAGTCAAAGCATTTGATTATGGTGTCAACCTCGCTTAATGTACTTAGTGTACAATTTGAGCTCGGTTGCCTTGTACCCACTTTAAACAGTTCAACTGCATAATATTAGCAATCATCACCACTGCAACAATACAATATGGCTACACATCAATAGTAAGACAAAATAGCGCTTAAGCAAAATATCATCCTACTATCAAACAAAGAAATAAACAAGAAAACATCATTCATTAAATAAATACTGAGGTTGTATAAGAATGATAACCTATATGACATAAGCGCTAAGAGATTTTATTAGCACTTATTGATTAGTACCTCATCCAGTACAGATAAACTATCAGTAATCATTACCTCACAGATTTATGCTTAACCGTTATCTATTTAATATTTGAAAAAGACATTTTAAGCGTTCGATTATGGCAAAGACTATGAATAAAGAAGATATGACAATCAAGAACAGTAATGACAAGGTCATGAACGACAGCAGTATAGAAGAACATCTTATAGTGAAAGACGATATCGAAGAGGACGATGTCGATATCGCAAAGCTACGCACCCCGATCAAGGTTGACCTATCTGCTGTTTATAATTTTTTGGGTGCGCGCACGACGCAAGCTTGGGTTGATGCGGCTATTGCGAATGTACCGCTGATCATTCAAGATCATGCCAATTGCGAAAAAAAGGCCGCTGGCACCGCCATGAATCTCATATTCCGCTATGAGTTTTCTTATGATTTGCAGCGTAAATTGGCGCAATTGATACGTGAGGAAATGCTTCATTATGAGCAGGTCTTAGGTATCATGAATGACCGTGGTCAGGCATGGAAATATCTTAGTGCCGGACGTTATGCCAAAGGTATGTTAAAACACAAACGTACTTATGAGCCAGCAGCGATGGTTGATGTATTGATAATCGGCGCATTTATCGAAGCGCGCTCTTGTGAACGTTTTGCCGCGCTTGCTGAAGTCATCGACGACGAGCGTTTGGCAAAGTATTATCGCTACTTACTGAAGTCAGAGAGTCGTCACTTTGAGGATTATTTAGCCTTGGCTCAATCACTATCTGAGGACAATATTGATGAGCGCGTCGCATTTTTTAAAGAAGTAGAAGCCGAATTGATCTCTAGCCCAGATCATGAGCTACGTTTTCATAGCGGCACCCCTGCTTAAATCCACGCGATTAGACATCGTTTTATACAGTAAAAAAGCGAAGTAACTGACCGAGTTCCATACTCTAATCCGTTACTTTACTTTTAGTTCGATGTTTGAGTTTTGTTATCTCAAAATGAATGGTTATTTATCATCTTTCATTAATGTGCTGTCGTATTGTTTATTATCTTTAGCGACATTATGAGGATCGTGATCATCAGTTGTCCTTTCTGCCGCTGCTGGATTGACTTTTTGTAACGCATCAGCGGGTACGATACCATTATTGTCGTTCGCATCTCTTAACTTATGGCTTTGGCTGACGACCTTGTCATCTGGCGTACTCATCATCATTCCTTATTAAAGTAGTCATTCTATGAATAGAGTAAAATTTATATTTAATCAATTTTTTATAAAAAGTTATTAGTCTTTTTCGTCAGGATTTAATACCCGTGTTTGGGCATTATCGACGTTTGCATAACGATTCATATTGGTAATACCTTCGCTTTTGGACGTCTCGCTAACCATCGTATGCTCATTTACGCCATCATCAAAGGCATTACCTTCTTGGTCTCGACGATCAGGCTGACGTGCTGGATTATCATTATCGTTCACATGCTCTGAATTGACGACGCCTTCTTCAAAGGTATCTGTTCCTTTGTTTTCAGTGATCTTCTTTTCAATACCACTATCAACCTCACTATGCTCATGAGAGAGATCGTTACTGGGAAAATTATCATCCGAATCGCGGCTATTAAGAAGGTTTTCAGTTTCACTGATTTGTATCTTGGTGAGTGCTGGATCATTGGTTTGCATGGCTATATCCTTATTATTCATGTTTTAGCAACTGCTTAGTTTTTTGACAGCGGTTTAGCAGATTATTAATCTGACTGAATATCCAACCTAGGCATCAATCAATTTAATGCTATTCATTGTCTTCTTGGCTCAAATCATAGGCATTCAAATCTGCAACGTTCTTGCCACCAGCTGGTAGATTCTCTTCTTTACGAGGATCGACATATATCTCGTCAGTTTCTTGCGACTCTTGTTGTGGACCATCGATATTAGGTTCGTGCTTACGACCTTCGTAACTGTCTTTTGTATGATCTGGATGTAATGCTGGCTTATCATTGACCTGTAATTTTTGTTCATTATTCAATTCGTTGGTGGCAGTCATAGCGCATCCCTCACGTCAGTATGTAAAATATGTTCATTCAAGCATTTATGTGGCATGCTATTTATCTGTACGCAAATCATTTTCAATAAAAGAGGTCTGCTCGTCTTTACTTAATGCTTCAGGCGCATCGACCACTTTATTATCTTGAAGGTTTTGCGCAATTTTTTGACTATCTGCGTGTTCAGCAGCTTTTTTGATATCTGATGTGTCATTATTGGTATTGCTCATGATTGCTTCCTATTTTTATAATTCGTTGATTTAGACAGTTTCTACTTTTTATAGTAATGCTATCAATTGTGCTTAAATTACTAGAATGCTGTCTTTTTATTAAACGATGAAATCAGTTGACCAATAGCATTGGGGCTGACCTTGATTATAGGGATGAGATAAAGGGCTGCACCAGTGTGCTGCCGTATCAATATGTGAATAAATGTGAGGTTACAAGACAGTTTGTAACTTATGCAGAACGTTTGCCCAAATAAAAACCCAAGCGTAGAGAGTCATCTACGCTTGGGTTTTTATTACTTGGTTTTTATGGATCATGCAGACGCCTTTACCGCTATAAAAACGTCGTTAAAATATTGAGCTAGACTGATGCTCCAACGCCGTTAATCACTTTTAATAAATACTCTTGGGCGATATGCGGCGTTTCACCTGCAGCTGGTTGTAGCTGTTGCCAAACACCATCACCATTAAGTTTCCACGCTTGGGTATTGTCTTTCAGGTAATTAAGTAAACCGTCTTGATATACCTGTTCAAACAGTTTTTTATCTTCGATTGGAAACGCCACTTCGACACGATGGAATAAATTACGATCCATCCAGTCTGCACTACCACAATATAAACGTTCGTCGCCATTATTATAGAAATAATAAACACGGGTATGCTCTAAAAAACGCCCGATAACAGATCGTACGGTAATATTTTCTGACAGACCTTTTACTTGCGGACGCAAACAACACATAGAGCGTAAAATGAGTTCTATTTTGACGCCTGCTTGCGAGGCATCATATAACTTGCCAATCAATCGACGTTCGGTTAAGGCATTAACCTTAACGATAATATGGGCGCGCTTGCCTGCTTTTGCATGAGCAATCTCATCATCGATAAAGCGCATCAACTTCTCATGCAAGGTAAAAGGTGCATGCAGTAGCTTTTTGAGATTGGCAGGCTTACCCATCCCCGTCAGCTCTTGAAAGATATTATGTACATCCTCTGAGATATCAGGATCTGCGCTAAATAAACCATAGTCAGTATAAACTTTGGCGTTGGCAGCATGATAGTTACCCGTACCTAAATGCACATAGCGGCGGATTCTATCATCCTCACGGCGCACAATGAGCATCAGCTTGGCGTGGGTTTTATAGCCAACAATCCCGTAAACAACGACCGCACCCGCTTCTTGCAAATAATTGGCGACGGCGATATTAGAGGCTTCATCGAAACGCGCACGCAGCTCGATAACGGCCGTGACTTCTTTACCATTACGAGCAGCAGCAGCCAGTGCTTTAACGATTTCGGAATTGGTACCTGAGCGGTACAATGTCTGCTTAATCGCTAACACTTTTGGATCGCTCGCCGCTTGCCAAAGCAGATTAATAATCGGTGAAAATGCATGAAAAGGATGGTGCACCAGCACATCACTTTTACGCATGGCGGCAAACATACTGGTGGCTTTGTCCAGCTTATCCATCTCGCGGCGGAACTCTTTTGGCACCACATGGGTAAAAGGCTGATAACGCAGTGCTGGAATATTAAAATCGAATAATAAACGCGTTAAGTTGACAGGACCATTGACGCGGTACAACTGATTGTCGTGCAGCTCAAACTCATTGAGCAAATAGTCACTGATAGGCGTTGGACAGTCGGTGGTGACTTCAAGACGCACCTTATCACCGAAGCGGCGGTTTTCTAGCTCGCCCTCCAGAGCCTTAGCAATATCTTCAACATCATCAGCCAAATCTAAATCCGCATTGCGCGTCAGTCTAAACTGATGGCAGCCTGTCACATTCATCCCAGGGAATAGCTCACCGATATGCTCATGAATAATAGCTGAGAGCATGACGTGATGTTCTTTGCCACCTGTTAGCTCATCAGGCAGACGAATCACGCGCGGCAAACTGCGCGGTGCGGGCACAATCGCTAAATTGATATCACGACCAAAGGCATCTTTACCTTCTAAAGTAGCGATAAAGTTTAAGCTCTTATTGACCAAACGCGGAAATGGATGCGCCGGATCGATGCTAATCGGTGTCAACACTGGCGATACTTGCTCAGTGAAGTAGCGCTTCATCCATGCCGACTGCTCAGCATTTAACTCATCGCGTTTTAGATAACGGATATCCTCAAGCGCCAGTGCTGGCAAGATATCTTCATTGAGAATACGATACTGCTCAGCGATGGCATCGTGCGTTATTGTAGATATCTCATTGAGCACTTCACTGGGACGCATGCCATGAGCACTGGTCGAGACATCACCAATATTGAGCTTTTGCATAATGCCTGCGACACGGATCTCAAAAAATTCATCGATATTTGATGAAAAGATAATCAAGAAAAATAAGCGCTCAAGTAGCGGATGACGAGGGCTTGCCGCCTGCGCTAAGACACGCAAATGAAACTGCAATAAAGACAAGTCGCGATTGATATAACTGCTGGGTGAATAGCTGCCGTCTTCTGAACGTTGCCATGCAACCTGAGTTAAATTGTCATTGCTACTCTCTGTATGGCTTTTATTATCAACTGCTGTCACCGTATTATTGATATCAGTGTCCTGCTTATTATTCACATCCGTCACGTCACTACTCCTTTGCCTTATCGATACGCCATCATCTTCAATACCAATTGTCTTTTATAATCGCTTGTCCACTAAAAAATGTATCACGCTTCTTTCTTCACCCATTACTACTATTCGAAACTATCACTTGAAACTACCACTCAAAAACATGGCTCTATTTTTTACAAATTGGTAGGTGCAATCTATTAAGCCGACTGTGGCAACACCGCATTGTTCATGCGCTTTTTGATAATACGTTGCTTATTGCGTAAGCGTCTATCACCCTGATTGTCTTCGTAATATTTTGGATTGGTCAACATAGCAATAAGTAAGGCTGATTCATCACGATTCAGCTTGGCCGCAGACTTATCAAAGTAGTGTTGAGCTGCCGCTTCGATGCCATAAATACCATTGCCAAACTCTGCCACATTGAGGTAAGCGGTCAAGATACGTTGCTTGTCCCATAATGTTTCAATCATGACAGTGATAATCGCTTCCTCAATTTTACGAACATACGAGCGATGCGAGGTCAAAAATAAGTTTTTTGCTAGCTGCTGGGTAATCGTCGAGCCACCAGCTGACATCTTACCGGTCTCTTCATTTTTCTTACGTGCCGCCTCGATGCCTTTGAAATCAAAACCATTGTGCTGACTAAACGTCGAATCCTCACTCACTATCGCGGCTTGTTTGGCAGATTTTGCGATGGCATCATATTCAGCCCAAGTCTGGGTGACAGTACCGCCGGTCAAACGATGAGTCAGCATAAACATGCTGTTATTAATCGGCTGCGTTTTCCAAATTAATAGTAGCCCAGCGACTAACACATGAAATGCGACGACCAACAGCATGATTGCCATCAATAGACGTTTGAAAAATTTGCCAAAACTTGCCATGCGCGATATCCAAGTGAGTGAAAAGGTAATAAGATAAGATGAGGTGAAGAGTCAGTAATTAAAAACAGCATGTCATCTTACCTAATCTCACAATCGCTGTCATTATTTACCCTACTTCTTTATCATGTCATAGAGTTTAAGTGAAAAAGGTCAGGCAGTATTCATACTGCTAGTCGAAGCCTTAAAAACCATCACTTTGCGACACGTATTAAGACAAGAGAATAAATATGTACGATGATGATAATATAAAAGTGTTACGGGAACGTATGGTTGCCGCAAATCCCAATCTAGGGGATGCTGAAAATAGCGATAAATGGTGGCTACTTGGGACGTCTGGCTGTCATTTATGTGACATCGCAGCGCAACTGCTGACTCAGTTTCAAGCCGTACAGCCGATTGCTTATAAACAGGTCGATATCGCTAATTTCGACGAAACACTGATGATGGAATTTGCCACCACTATTCCGGTGATTTTGACACCATCAAAACGATTAAACTATCCATTTTCAGTCATGGATTTACAGCGTTTATTGTAACTCTGCCAACGCTGCTCGCTTATTCAACACAGCCGTGAACAAGCTTTATTCCTTCTAATTCAAAACATTACCCATCACTTTATTCGGTTTTAGCCAATATATTGATAGCTAATCTTTCCCTTTTTATTATAAGCTTAAGGTCGTCTGTATAATAATGCAGTGAGTGTCGACAATTTAGTGAGCAAAGGAATGCCACCATGAATCAGAGCTTAAGACCTGACAAAGCTACTCTAGTAGAGTTGTTTCGCGATTTTATTGAGCCTCAATACGTGATCAATGATGAGGAGACTCAAAAGCCTTTTGAGTGTGATGGTTTATCGGTGTATTGCGATATGCCGTTCATTACGGTGCTCCCAAAAACCGTTGAGCAGGTTTGCGAGGTAATGCGAATCTGTTATCGCTATCAAATCCCTGTAGTGGCACGTGGTGCCGGTACTGGTTTGTGTGCAGGCGCGATGCCCAATCCTGATGGCATCTTATTAGTGTTGTCGCGATTTAAACATATCCTTGATATTGATCCGCTTGCCCGTAGCGCGCGTTTGCAGCCAGGTGTCCGTAACCTTGCTATTAGTGAAGCGGCAAGTCAATACGGCTTGTACTATGGCCCAGACCCTTCTTCACAGATTGCGTGCTCCATCGGTGGCAACGTCGCCGAAAACTCAGGCGGCGTCCATTGTCTCAAATATGGTCTTACTACTCATAACTTATTAAAAGTTGAAATGGTCACAGTCGAAGGAGATCTCATTACTATTGGTAGTGAAGGTCTTGATAGCAACGGCTTTGATTTGATGGCTCTGATTACCGGCTCTGAGGGTCTACTTGGGGTGATTACTGAAGTGACGGTCAAGCTGCTACCTAGCCCTGAAAAGGCTCAGGTCATTATGGCCGCTTTTGATAACGTTCAGACAGCAGGGGACGCGGTTGGTGGCGTGATTGCCAAAGGTATTATTCCAGCCGGACTTGAGATGATGGACAGCCCCGCCATTATAGCCGCCGAAGCATTTGCTCATGCAGGCTACCCAACTGATGCCCAAGCTTTGCTGCTGTGTGAGTTAGATGGTAGTGAGGCGGAAGTTCAAGAGCAGATTGCAGAGGTTGAGCAGCTGTTTATCGAGCTTGGCGCAACCACAACACGTGTCTCGCAAAGTGAGGCGGAACGCACCTTATTGTGGAAAGGTCGAAAATCGGCGTTCCCCGCTGTCGGACGAATATCCCCTGACTACTACTGCATGGATGGCACCATTCCGCGTAGCCAACTTGCCCACGTCCTAACAGAAATGCAAAAACTCTCAGATCAATACGGTCTACGCGTCGCCAACGTGTTTCATGCTGGGGACGGCAATTTGCACCCGCTTATCTTATTCGATGCCAATGTACCAGGAGAGCTTGAGCGCACTGAAGAGTTTGGCAGCCGTATTTTAGAACTTTGCGTCAAAGTGGGCGGCTGCATAACTGGTGAGCATGGGGTTGGGGTCGAAAAAATCCGCCAAATGACGATTCAGTTTAACGATCAAGAGCTGACACAATTTCATGCAATCAAGCACGCCTTTGACCCAATTGGTACGTTAAATCCGGGTAAAGGTATTCCCGTGCTCAAGCGTTGTCAAGAGTACCGTACCCTTAACAGACCGCAACACAGCCATGATTCTCAACCACAGCAAGGAGATCTGGTATGACAGACATCAGTCAAGAGCTGATTGCGCGGGTAAGACAAGCCAGCCATGACGGCACAGCACTACAAATCATGGGCGGGGGCAGCAAGCAGTTTATGGGACGTGAGCCAATAGGCGAACCCATCAATCTTAGCGAGCACAAAGGCATTCTCAGTTATGAGCCGATCGAATTGGTGCTGACTGCCCGTGCTGGAACCCCAATTAATGAGATTAGCAACGCCTTGGCCGAACATAATCAGTGCTTAGCATTTGAGCCACCGACATTTAACGGGCAAGCAACCTTGGGCGGCACAATGGCGTGCCACTTATCAGGCCCAGCAAGACCTTGGAGCGGCTCAATAAGAGACCATGTTTTAGGCATTCGTCTCATTAATGGCCTCGCAGAAGAGCTGCTCTTTGGCGGTCAGGTGATGAAAAACGTCGCTGGTTATGATGTCTCACGGATGCAAGCAGGTGCTATGGGCACTTTGGGTATTATTACTGAAGTCAGTCTAAAAGTCATGCCTAAACCTGCCACCACTGTTACTATCAAGCAGGAGATGGATGCTGCAACGGCAATTGATACCATGAATCGTCTCTCAGGACAATCCAAACCCTTGACGGGGGCTTGCTGGTTTGACAATCATTTGTATTTGCGCTTGGCAGGCGCACGAAGTGCTGTAGAGAGTACCGTCAAACAGTGGCAAGGCGCGGCATTAGAAGATACAGATGCGTTTTGGTCCACGCTTCGTGAGCAGCAATTGGATTATTTCTTAGACGCGTCCTCATTGTGGCGATTTTCTGTAAAAAGTAGCGCCGCGCACATGCTACCAGATGAAGATTGGCTGATTGATTGGGGAGGTGCGCAGCGCTGGCTTCGTGGCGACTTTACCGCGGACAAATTAGAAGCGCTCGCTGAGGCCGCAGGCGGTCAGGTTAGCCTTTATCGCGGTGGTGACAGGAGTCAGGAAGTCTTTCATACTCAGTCTGAGGCGCTCCAAAAGCTCCATCAGCGCCTCAAACACGCCTTCGATCCGAATTGTGTTTTCAATCCCAATCGTTTATATAGCTGGATGTAAATTGGCTCGATGACAAGGAAGTCATAATGCGAACTCAAATCAATGTAAAATATTTGGATCATCCAGATATTCAAGAAGCCGACGATATTTTGCGCACTTGCGTTCACTGTGGATTCTGTAATGCCACATGTCCCACGTATCAAGAGCTTGGCGATGAGCGTGACGGCCCTCGCGGTCGTATTTACTTATTAAAACAAATGCTTGAAACCGGTGATGTCAGCGAAAAATCCCAACTTCATTTAGACCGCTGTTTGACTTGTCGTAGCTGCGAGACCACTTGCCCTTCTGGGGTTAAATATGGCCGCTTGGCTGAAATCGGCCGCGATATTATGGAAGAACAGATATCGCGACCTGCCGATCAAAGACTCAAACGTTGGCTTATCAGAAAGATATTACCCTATCCGTACCGATTTGGGTTTCTTTTACGACTCGGGCAACTGTTTCGCTCCTTTTTGCCACACGACTTAAAAGCCCAAGTTCCTGTTAAGCAAATCACCCGTCCGCGACCCTCACAGCAACACTCGCGTCAGATGCTGGTGCTAGAGGGCTGCGCCCAACCTTCTGCTACCCCCAACACCAACAATGCCGCCGCCCGAGTACTTGATAAACTAGGCATCAGTTTAATCGCTGCGCCAGATGCTGGATGTTGCGGCGCTGTGAGCTATCACCTACCATCTCATGAAGAAGGGCTTGCGTTCATGCGGCGCAATATCGATGCGTGGTGGCCATATATCGACGCTGGGGCTGAAGCCATTGTCATCAGTGCCTCAGGCTGCGGCTCGATGGTTAAAGAGTACGGCGAAAAACTCAAACATGACGATGCTTATGCGGCTAAAGCCAAGAGCATCAGTGCGCTGACCCGAGACCTAAGCGAGATTTTAATCAAAGAGGATTTGGAGAATTTGGTAGTAAAACAGACGAGTCGCAAGACCGCTGTCCACTGCCCATGCTCGCTACAACATGCTCAACAGTTAGGCGGTTACGTTGAGCAAATATTACAACGCGCTGGGGTTGAGCTCTCTAAAACCCAAAACGGACATTTATGCTGCGGCTCTGCTGGCACCTACTCACTCCTTCAACCTAAGCTGAGCCAGCAACTACTCACAAATAAAATCATCGACCTTACCATCGATAACCCAGATCAGATTGTGACGGCCAACGTCGGATGCCAATTGCATCTAGGCAGTCATGCGTCCGTTCCAGTCAAGCACTGGATCGAATTGTTAGATCCACAATAAAACCAACTATGATGAGTTTATTCGATTATAAATGACAATCATAATCAACTCTTAGCTACTTTAACAAAAGATACAAGGCATCAGCTAATTTCTAAAATAGGTTTTTTACCGCCATTTGGATGACGCCCGCATTACCAAGAAAACTACGGGCTTCTTTTGGCTTAATACTGATAAAGAAAAGAGAAGTATCCTTTAATGATATTTCAAAGATAACTTCAACTACATATACCAAGGATGGTTCATTATGTACACTTTTTTGGCCTTAGCGCCTATTCTAGTAGTCCTAGTTTTGCTTGTAATGTTGCGGCTTCCTGCCAAGATTTCTATGGGCGTTGCATATTTAGTAACTGCGCTATTAGCATTGTTCGTTTGGCAAGCCAGTGGTGCCCAAGTCGCAGCCGCTACCGTAAACGGTATCATCGTCGCACTCACGCTTTTATTTATTGTATTTGCGGCTATTTTATTGCTCAATACTTTAAAGGAAGGCGGTGCTATTGTCGCTATCCGTAAAGGCTTTATGGATATATCACCCGATAGACGCATTCAAGTCATCATTGTGGCCTGGTTATTCTGCTCGATGGTAGAAGGCTCATCAGGATTTGGTACGCCTTCTGCTATCGGTGCACCGTTGTTGCTCGCTTTAGGTTTCCCAGCGATGGCCTCGGTCATGGCTGTGTTAATTATTCAGTCGACGCCCGTATCATTTGGTGCCGTTGGTACCCCAGTATTACTGGGCGTTTGGACCGGTATCAATGATAAGGAAGACATAACCCAAGCGATTGCGCCGCTCTCAACTGAAAACTATCTATTACAAATTGCAGGTAACATCGGTCTGATACATGCACTGGTGGGTTTTTTAATTCCGTTACTTTTGAGTGGGTTTTTGACCCGATTCTTCGGGAAAAATCGTTCCTTCGTTGAAGGGCTCAAAGTATGGCCTTTTGCGATATTTGCCGGTCTCAGCTTTACCATTCCTTATTTTTTAGTCGCTAAATATCTAGGTCCTGAATTCCCATCCTTGGTTGGCGGTTTTATTGGTCTCATGATTGTGCTTCCTGCAGCAAAGCGCGGCTTTTTAATGCCTAAAGAGATTTTCGATTTTGCACCACGTGCTAAATGGGATAAAGACTGGCTTGGCTCATTACCTGAAGAAAAGTTTGATGATTCCATTGCACCAAGATTTTCTCTAGTTCGGGCATTTTCTCCTTATCTCATCGTTATTGGCCTATTAATCATCACTCGAGTCATTGCACCGCTTAAAGCATTCTTGACTGGAGATTTGACCACTATAGAATTTACCAATCTTTTTGGTACAACTATTTCAAGTAAAGTACAACTTGCCTACTCTCCAGGCACTATTCTAATTATTGCTTCCTTAATCTGTATCTTGTTGTTCAAAATGAATGGACAAGCTGTAAAACGTAGTTGGAGTAGTTCTGCAACAACCATGGTAGCCGCTGCCCCAGCCCTACTGTTTTCGGTACCTATGGTACAAGTGTTCATCAACTCTGGGTCAGCTGCTGAAGTCGCGAATTCGCTACCTGCTATGCCCATCTTACTGGCTGAAAGTGCCGCAGAGGCCTTTCAAAACGCATGGCCACTCGTGTCTCCTTGGATTGGCGCGATGGGAGCGTTCATTGCAGGCTCAAATACCGTCAGTAATATGATGTTCTCTTACTTTCAGTGGTCAACCGCCAGTCAAATTGGCTTTGATACCAACCTTGCTGCACAAGTAGTAGCACTACAAGCGGTCGGCGGTGCAGCTGGTAATATGATTGCGGTACATAACGTCGTTGCTGCTTGCGCGGTGGTTGGTCTGATGGATAAAGAAGGCTATGTTATTCGCAAAACCTTAGTAGCAATGACATACTATGTTATTCAGGCAGGACTAATCGGTATGGGTATTATTTTCGGTCATATGTGGTGGTGGATTTTGGCTATTATTTGGCCAATCGCATTTTTTGGAATTATGGCAATAACGAGTAAAAAAGCCGTTACTTAGCATGAGCCAGCTATACTAGTGAACTAGTTTAACCCTATGCATCCACAATAATGACTCAAATTGACGCTATTATATTAATTGTGATAGCGTCAGTTTTATTTCACGGTTAAGATAGTATCCTTCAATAACCAACGACAGAACATTAATGACAACAACATCATAATTAATGAACGGTTACCAAATAAGCATCAGGGAAGACCTCATGAAAAATTTGAGCAAAATTACTGAAATTGAAGACCTGCGCCGCGTCGCCGAACGTAAAGTACCGCGTATGTTTTATGATTATGTCGATTCAGGCTCATGGACTGAGACAACTTATCGTAGCAATGAAACCGACTTTGACCGTATCAAATTACGCCAGCGCGTATTGGTAGATATGGACAATCGCAGTCTGGCAACCCAGATGATTGGTGAAGAGGTAAAAATGCCCGTCGCCATCGCGCCCACTGGCTTTACCGGCATGATGTGGGCGGACGGCGAGATTCATGCCGCGCGGGCAGCAGAAAAATTCGGCGTGCCGTTTTCGTTATCGACCATGAGTATCTGCTCTATCGAAGATATCGCCACCCATACCAGCAAGCCCTTTTGGTTTCAGCTATATGTGATGCGCGATCATGACTATGTGGCCAATTTGATTCAGCGGGCAAAAGAGGCCAATTGTTCGGCATTGATCCTCACCGCGGATTTACAAGTGCTGGGACAGCGCCATAAGGACATCAAAAACGGCTTGTCTGCACCGCCTAAACCTACACTTGCCAATATCGTCAACTTGATGACCAAACCCCAATGGTGCCTAAATATGCTCGGCACCAAGAGACGCACGTTTGGTAATATCGTCGGTCATGCAAAAGGGGTCGAGGACTTGTCCTCACTGACCGCTTGGACGGAGGAGCAGTTTGATCCGCGCTTGAGCTGGGATGACGTGGCACGTATCAAAGATATGTGGGGCGGCAAATTAATTATTAAAGGTATCATGGAACCTGAAGATGCCATTATGGCTGCTCGTAGCGGCGCCGATGCGCTGGTCGTCTCAAACCACGGTGGTCGTCAATTAGATGGTGCCCTCTCTTCCATCTCGGCGCTATCCGACATCGTACAAGCGGTGCATGCTGAAAATAGCGACATCGAGGTGTGGTTAGACAGCGGCATTCGCTCCGGTCAGGATGTGCTAAAAGCCATTGCGCTTGGCGCGAAAGGCACGATGATTGGTCGCTCCTTTCTGTATGGATTGGGCGCTTATGGCGAAGATGGCGTACGCCGTGCGCTAGAAATCATCCATAAAGAATGTGACATATCCATGGCGTTCTGTGGTCATACCGATATCAATAATGTCACCACTGATATCTTGGTGAAAGGGACTTACGAAAACCTCAAAGTTACCAATCGTTAAAAATGTCGTTAAAACTATCCACTATTCAGAGCACTACTCCTTAAATCATAATGTCATGCAGATGTATGACATTATTTGACCATACCCTTTATACTCTATTTATAATATTCTAATGATATCTCGCCTTTATGACCATTCAACAATTATTAAAAACAGCCCCTGTCACTACTTTGCTATTAATCAGCTTTATTGGGTTATTCATCATGCAGGTACTGACAGGCGTCGATGCCAATAACCCATCGACTGAGGCACTCTTAAAATGGGGTGCCAATGCATTGCCGTTTACCATGGGTGATGAGCCGTGGCGCTTGGTCAGCAGTGCCTTTTTACACATTGGCTTGATGCATTTATTGTTTAATGGATTTGCCATGTATTTCTTTGGGCAAATTGCTGAGCCGATGTTTGGCTCAGCCAAGTTTTTGGCATTGTTTTTACTAGCGGCGATCGGGGGCAACTTACTGAATAACTATGTCACGTGGCACAGTATTTTAGAAGGAACTGGTCAACCGGGTCTATCGGCTGGGGCGTCAGGTGGCATCATGGGTATCGGCGCGGCATTATTAATAGCAGCGCTGTTTAAAATATCGGTCAATGGGATGGTACTCAATCTTAAAAGCTTGATATTTATCATGGGCATCAACCTTGTTTATGGTTTCGCCGTACCGGGTATCGATAATGCAGGGCATATCGGCGGCGCGGTGACTGGCTTAGTGATTGCACTGGCGTTCGCAGTCGCCTACCGTCAGCGTATGACAATAGCGTTACAGAATATGCCTAACCCAGCTACTTATAAAGACCGCTATCAGACAACTTATATCAATTTTCCAGCAAGCAGCGATACTGATTCTTCTGCTAATAATGAGCACTTTAATAATGATGTCGGTTTTGACAATAACAGCAGTCTCCACCCCGACTCTGCTGTAAACTCACACGTCAATACTCATGCTAATCACAGCCACCTTAGTGAACAAAAAACACCGACTAAATCTATCCTTATTTGGCAATTACTACCATGGCTAGTGATGCTGCTGATTAGTATTGGCTTTGTCTGGTGGTGGCAAGATATTCATGATCAAATACTACAAGTATTAAAAACCATTGAGTAAACCTTCATAGTTATTTATCATTGCTAAACAGTTCATGATAACAACTTATTGGCTTGGTTTTCCCTACTCGCTTCTTGCGATACAATTGCCCCAACTATTTCATCCATTCACGAGACACTATTATGTTTAAACCTGTAGCGCTACCTCATATTCCTACGCGCGCCATGCTTAGCGCATTAACGGCTACTGCGCTATTTAGCATCACCAGTATGTCCAATGCTGCACTTTTTAAGGACAATTTACCTACTGACCAAGACGCCGTATTAAGCGTAGGCGTCAACGTCATAGCCGTCAACTCAGCCTACGATATGGAAGATAGCCTCGATGTACGTGTGTTGCCAGGCGCGTTTTATGACAACAATAGAGTCTATGTGCGCGGCGCTCAAGCGGGTGTCTACGCGATCAATGATGGGGTCAATCAGTTGTCTGCCTATGCCAAGCTTGCAGGCAGCGAGTTTGATCCTGATGATGCCAATGGCGCACTTCAAGGTCTTGATGAACGTAAGCCATCAGCAGAAGCTGGTTTGAGCTATCAACGCCGCACCCCTATCGGCGGCTTTCGCGCTCAGATAGGTACTGACGTGCTTGACCGTAGCGGTGGTAACACAGCTCGCTTGACGTATCTTGCTAGAATTACTAAGGATAAGCTAACGGTCTATCCAAGCATTGGCTTTGAATATAATGATGCTGACTACAATGAATACTATTATGGCGTCAGTGAAAAAGAGTCAGCGGAGACAGGCGTTGCCGCTTATAAATCTAATTCGAGCTTGAACCCTTACGTTAACATTAGTGCCAACTATGATTTCAATGAGCGCTGGGCATTGTTTGCCAATCAAAGCGTGAGTTATGTACCAAATGAGCAATACGATAGCCCAATGGTCGACTCACGTACTGAGTCAACCTCGACGCTTGGTTTGCTGTATAAGTTCTAATTGAGCTTGGATTTTGGTTAATAAAAAGACCTTGTCACGTAATGTGGTAAGGTCTTTTTTTAGTATATAATCACTAAAATATATAATTCCCTCGCAATAAAAAATCGTAATTAATTGGTACACAAATAATGAATAAAGATTGGCAAGACTTTAAAAGCTTACACAGTAATATCGCGGGTGCACGAGAAGCTTTTGAGAATGCTTGTGAAACTTTATTTAGAAAAATCCATTCTGATAAAAATGTAAGTCAAGTTGCTGTTAAGCAAGGTGATGGTGGTATTGATATATTTATAGGTAATCTTGGTGTTGAACCAATTACTGTAATTCAATGCAAGTTTTTCTTAGAGACATTTGGAAATTCGCAAAAATCTCAAATTAGAAAATCTTTTGATACTGCTAGCATGTCTGATAAATATGAGCTAAAGGAGTGGATTTTATGCGTTCCAAGAGTTATAGATATCGATGAAAATAGTTGGTGGTTCAAATGGAGACAAAAAAGTATTCAAGTTCTAAATAAAGACGAGAGTTTCATATCCTTAAAAAATGGAAATGAGTTGATAGACTTGTTTAGAGAACACAACTTATATAACCTTATATTCAAGATGGAAGACTCGCTTAGAATAGAGTCAACAAATAGTAAAGTTGATGAAATACATAAAGCAATCTGTGGTCAAAGTCCTTCTATTATTCAAGTTCCAAAATGTGCAAGTTCTAAGCTCGTACTATTTAATAATTACAATGAAAAAAATGAAGACTACTATATAAATAGAGAGTGTGATAACCATTTTGTAAGTTATCTTGAGCTAAGTAACATCTGGCTATTTGGTAAGTCTGGTATGGGCAAAACTGCTTTAGTAAATAGGAATTTAATTCAGCAAGGTATTACTTATTATTATTGTGATTTAAGCCCTATCAGCATTAAAACCTCTAATGATGTTCTAGAAGAAATCTTATCAACTTTAGAGGACAAGTTAGATATCTTAAGGCAAGTTGATCAAGCAAACCTTATTAAGCAAATATCAACGATGCTTTGCAGAGTACCTAAATCAAAAATTGTTATTGTGATTGATGAACTATCTATTTCAAGTAAGATATTAGCGACTGATGTTGTTAATGATTTGACTAAGCTAGTTAACCACTTCACCAATAAATCCGATGATGATTCTCTCAAGTTTGTTATCTCAACAATAGATGAACCAAGCAACTTTTTTATTAACAAATCAAAAGCGAGTGAGTTTTTCGAATATATCTGTTGTGACAACTGGACTACTAATATCGACAGTTTGTATGATGTCATTTCACATGCGTTAAGCATTGAATTACCTGATTCAAAAATACATATTCTAGATAGTTGTCAAAACTCACCTAGAATTTTGAAAAATATTTTTCGTAAAGTAGTCCTATCTGAAGATAAAAATGAACAAGCTATTTTGGTATTAATTGAAAAGACCTTAAAAGAGATAGTATAAATGAATAAGATACTTAAAAAGTACACTACAATTCCAGAACATCTATACGTAAAGAGAGCTGCGGATAAGCAATTAGAAGAAATCATTAACGATATGCAAAGGCCAGGATATGTCCTAGTTGCAAGACAAATGGGTAAAACAAATCTATTATTTCATGCAAAAAGAACACTGGAGAGCAAAGATAGATTGTTTGTTTACGTTGATTTATCGAACTCCTTTGATCATGAGAAAGATTGCTATCGAAATATTATCGATTGTATTCTAGAACCAAATGAAGAGTTATTTGAGTCTATTGAGATTAAAATTCATAATATTAGAGATATGCAGTTACAAGCTCATAAAGAGTATTCTCGTTCATTAAGGGAAATATTGAATTATTTTCAAGGTGATTTAGTCATTGTTCTTGATGAGATTGACGCTCTAAGAGGTGCTGAATACTCAGATAACATATTTGCTCAAATAAGAAGTAATTATTTTTCACGAACTAATTTCCCAGTCTTTGAAAGGCTAACTTATATTTTATCAGGTGTTATTGAGCCAACAGAACTAATAAAAGACAGAAATAAATCACCTTTCAACATTGGCGACAAAATATACTTAGATGACTTTACTTTTGAAGAACATGAAGCGTTCATTCAGAAAAGTGAGCTAGAAGTAGATAATGAAATTAGTAGAGAAATATATAAATGGACTAATGGAAATCCTCGTTTAACGTTCGATATATGTGCTGATATTGAAGCTCAAATAATCGATGGAAATTTGATCGACAACGTCAAGATTTCGAAGATAATTAAAGATAAATATTTAGTTTCTTATGATATAGCTCCCGTAGATCATATTAGAGAATTAATAAAGTCTAACAAGAAAGTAAGAGACGCTGTATCAAACATTCATAAAAAAAATTATGATGAGCTTAATGATGAGATTAGAAATAAACTTTATCTTTATGGAATAATTAGCTCAGATCTTAAAAAGGACCCCATAATAAAAAATCCTATCATTGCTAAATCTATTTCCGGAGAATGGATTCAATCTGTAAATAGAGAAACACAGGGTAACTTTAGCTATGGTTTATCACTAATTGAAGATAAAAAGTATTTGGATGCTGTTAGCTACCTGGTTGATTATCTTGATAACTCAGAAGCAAATAACAATGAACTTGAAATTTGTAATTACTATATAGGTTTTTCTTTATTTCATCTCAATAAGATTGGCGAGGCAATTACATATTTCTCAAAACCTTATGATGAAAGCCCTTATAAAGAAAACTCAAGATCACTTTTAGGAATGTGTTTGATCAAAAATGGTGATATTAAATCTGGTAAAGATATCCTAAAAGAATTTATTAATCTTGAGGAAATGAACTTTGCCTCAAGAAATGCTATATTTAATTATGCAAATATTATTCGTGAAGAAGATCCTGAACAAGCTTTAACTCTCTACAATAAGATTGTCGATTCTTCATCGCAGATTGACAATGACTTAAAAGGATCAGAGCTTAATAAGCTTTACACCTCTATCTTTACATTCAAGGCTCTAATCTATCACGGATTGGGAGATAATAATCAGTTTGTAAGTAGCATTAATACTGCTATGGGATATTCTGACATATCTGAAAAACTATATTTAGATTTCTTACTGTATACTTTATCTGATTTAAATGAAGATAATAGTATTATAGAAGTTATTGCTAATACAATAATTGATAATGAATTGAAGTTAAAAGATGAAGATATTTTCCCATGTAATTTTACTTATGCACATTTATTAAATTATTTAGATCTAACTTTCAACAATAATCACTTAGAAATTTATGAAAAGCTATTAGATTATTCTACTGAACATCTAGTAGCTGACACTTCGAAAGCTAGAATTACAATAGATATTCACAAAAATTCTGAAAGAAATCATTTGGATTACTTCCTCGAAACAAATAAAGAAGTGGATGTACTACCTATTGATCTACTGACTATTTATCGTTATATTTGTATGAAATATTTTAATAATCCTATAAAATTTTATGATTATTTCTATAGATATAAAGAATTACTTAGTCACACTGAAGATATTTTAAGAGTTGATATATACTTTTTCGCTAAGGCTATCAAAGAATTAAGAGAAGACAACAAAGACATTAAAGCTTTACAACTTTGTATTCTCATCGAAGAAATATTTAATAAAAATTATTTAGAAGAAATTGAATCTGAATTTATTCTAATTTATTTTTGGACAGCTTCTATTTATAAAGAAAACAAGAGTATGTCATCAGCTCTAAAATATGCAAATAAAACTCTTGCATTGATTGGAAATTTTAAAGAAGACTCTACTTCTCTTGTTAATAAAGAAGGATTAAAATCTATAGTTGATCAAATAGATATAATGAAATTTCAAATATTAAGTCAAAAGCAATATGGTCGAAATGATAAGATAAAAGTTCACTATCCAAATAAAGGTGTTACAGGAATTATAAAAGAAGGTAAATACAAGAAATTTGCTGATGATATCAATAATAAGAAGTGCATTGTTATTGAATAATTTGAACTACGCTAAATATAAGCTAAATAAATCGAGATGTCACCGCTAGCAATGATTATAGCGGTTATCCTTTCTTAGCTGGTGGCTATGCAGGCGTGGCTGGTGGCGGTATCAAGGTAACAGGAACTCTACCAGACGCATTAGTCTGCACGCCAGCGGCAAGACAGATATGAGCGAAAAGCAGGATTAGCTCTAAAAAATTAAGAACAAAAAAAGACCTTGCCACATTCTCATATAAGAAGTGACAAAGTATTTTTTATTTCTAACTTCTTAATGGAATCTAAGCATTACTTTTTAAATACGCTAACATAGTGTCTGCATCTGATACTTCAAATGGGTCTATTGGACAGTTGTCGCCAAAGTCAGCTTCCTTAAACACTTTTTTAACTTCTTTATTGTCGACAACCATCGAATAACGCCATGAGCGCATACCAAAGCCAACATTACTCTTATCAACAAGCATGCCCATTTTACGAGTGAACTCACCATTACCATCAGGAAGCAAGAAAACGTTTTCACGGTTTTGCTTTAGACCCCATTGGTACATGACGAATGCATCATTGACAGAAATGCAAACTATTTCATCTACGCCTAATGCCTTAAACTCATTATAAAGCGCTTCATAACGAGGGAGATGGCTGGTCGAACAAGTTGGCGTAAAGGCACCTGGCAGAGAAAACACAACCACTTTTTTATTGGCAAATAACTCATCTGTGGTTAGATCATACCATGTGAATGGGTTGTCTCCTCCAATAGAGTCATCACGAACACGAGTTTTAAAAGTCATATCAGGTACATGGGTAATCATTGTTTACTCCGATTTAGGTTATTGTCTTTTTTATTTCTAACTAATCGTTGGAACAAATATGATGCTGCTACCAGAAAGACGAGTGCAAATTGTACTTGTCGTACATTAAGCGAGTCTGACGCCGTAGCAGGTCATTATTTGGTCTACTGCTTACTTAGGATGTACCATATCAGCAGGAATAACCCACTCATCAAACTGCGCTTCAGTTAATAGCTCTAGCTCAACCGCCACTTGCTTCAAGGTTTTGTTTTCTTTATAAGCAGTCTTAGCGATTTTTGCCGCATTTTCATAACCAACATGACGGTTCAATGACGTCACTAGCATCAATGAGTTGTGCAAGAAGTCATCGATTTTGTCTTTTACTGGCTCAATACCAACGGCACAGTTCTCGTTGAAGCTGTTGCAAGCATCGCCAAGTAGTTTGATAGATTGCAACAAGTTAAAGGCGATCACTGGCTTATACACGTTTAGCTCAAAGTTACCTGATGCGCCAGCCATACTGATAGTTGTGTCGTTACCCATGACCTGAGCGACCACCATAGTCATTGCTTCTGACTGCGTTGGGTTAACTTTACCTGGCATGATAGAAGAGCCTGGCTCATTTTCAGGAATCGTCAATTCGCCCAGACCACAACGAGGACCTGATGCCAACCAGCGTACATCGTTAGCGATTTTGTTTAAGCTACCCGCTAGCGTTTTTAGTGCGCCTGACGCAAATACTTCTGCATCACGGGCGGCTAGTGCTTCAAATTTGTTTGGTGACGTGACAAACGGCAAGCCAGTCAAAGCTGACAGTTGCTCAGCTGATTTTACTGCATAATCAGGATGGGCGTTTAGACCAGTACCAACCGCAGTACCACCTAGTGGCAACTCATATAGACCTTGTAGCGCGTTGTCAATACGAGTCAATGAATGGTCAAGCTGGCTAACATAGCCGCTAAACTCTTGGCCTAACGTCAAAGGCGTAGCGTCTTGCAAATGCGTACGACCGATTTTTACGATGCTATCGAATTCTTTGGCTTTAGCAGCTAGCGTATCGCGTAGCGCTTTTACCGCTGGAATCAATAAACCATTGATTTCACGAGCAGCGGCAACACGAATCGCCGTTGGGAAGCTGTCGTTGGTAGATTGAGCATGGTTTACATGGTCATTTGGGTGAATTGGCGTGTAGCTGCCGCGCTCAGAACCAGCGATTTCGTTAGCACGGTTGGCAAGCACTTCGTTCATGTTCATGTTTGACTGCGTACCAGAACCCGTCTGCCATACGACCAATGGGAACTGATCCGTTAGACCACCATTGATGATTTCGTCAGCGGCTTGTACGATTAGATCACGCTTGTCGCCTTCGATACGCTCTAGGCTTGCATTGGTAATCGCAGCGGCTTTTTTAACCAATGCCATCGCTTCAATCATTGGACGCGGCAAAGTCTCACCACCGATTTTGAAGTTCTCACGGCTACGCTGAGTTTGCGCACCCCAATAAGCGTCAGCTGGGACTTCCACGTTGCCCATAGTATCTTTTTCGGTACGAGTTGCCTGATTCTGTGTCGACATAACTACCCTCTTTGATGGTTTGTTGTATAGCTGCTTCGAAAAAAGTGCAACACACGCTGCACATAAAGGAAAATACGCTGTAAAGTGGCGTTATGATAGCATGACTAAGGCGTGTTGAATATTCACAAATCGCCATTGCTGCTCTCTAAAAGCAACAGCCATCATCAATTTAATACATTATTGGATAGTATATCTATGCATCCTGAGTTAAAAAATTCTGAGTCTCAGATATCTACAGTGAGTAATCCGCCCAGACGGCTATTTACCCGCCAGCGCCGCCAATTAAGTGATGGAGAACGTAGACAATATGCTCAGTCCGCAAGTTTACACCTATCTAAGCTACAGCAGCGGCTGCCAGTAAATTCACGCATTGGCTTATATTATGATGGCTTTGGTGAACTGCCTACTCAGCTACTGCTGGATTGGTGTAAACGCTTAGGCTATTTTCCGTATTTGCCTGTGGTTGGTTCATTGGGAAATGATGATAAACGCCTGCGCTTTGTGCCCGTTTATCAATCAAAGCTGCTCAATATACCGACGCGGATTCACAGTCTGGGCATGAAACAAAATCACCATCGTAGATTATTATGGGCAGCAGAATTAGACGTGATTATCTGTCCACTAGTGGCGGTGGATAAACACGGTAACCGTATGGGTATGGGCGGTGGATTCTATGATACAACGCTTGGTAGCAGCTATCAGTCAGGTGCAAAAAAGCCATTAAAGATAGGCTGGTGCTATGACTTCCAAGTGGTCGAGCAACTAGAGCGTCAGCCGTGGGATGTGCCATTAGATGGCTTGATTACGCCAAGTGGCATAAGGTGGTTTTGATGAGAGATAATGATAAAAAATCTGATAAAAAAAATTCTAGCGCTGATAATGTGGAAGAGTATTTGCAAACGTTAGGTAACGAGGACGCTAGAGAGTTACGTTATTACAGTCAAGAACAGCCCTTTAGCGCTGAGGAGATGACAAGGCTCGTCAATGAAGATCGCTTAAATAAACTGCTCACGCAAAGTGACGCGTTTTTGAATAGTTTGAATGGTGAGATAAAAGATTTTGATGAAGATTATTAAAAATGCAGACAGTTTGAGCAATGAATAAAAATTAAAAAGGCGGGCATAGTTACTATTTATGATAGTTGCTATACCCGCCTTTTATATCAAACTTAACCATTTATAACATTAACTAAAGCACCATCGCCGCTATCCAACCAAAGGCCAATAGTGGAATGTTGTAATGCAAGAAGGTCGGCACCACACTGTCTTTAATGTGGTCGTGCTGACCATCGATGTTTAGACCCGAGGTTGGCCCCAATGTCGAATCTGACGCAGGTGAACCCGCATCGCCCAGCGCGCCAGCCGTACCGATAATCGCCACAGTAGCCAATGGCGAAAACCCTAAAGAGATACACAGCGGCACATAAATCGCGGCCAAGATAGGAATGGTCGAGAAAGACGAGCCAATACCCATCGTCACAATTAAACCAATTAATAGCATAATAAATGCGGCTATCGCTTTATTACCTGCAAATAATGACGCGGCACCATCAACCAAGGGCTGAATCTGCTCAGTCGCTTTCATAACTTCGGCAAAGCCCTGCGCCGTAATCATAATAAAGCCAATCATCGCCATCAGCTTGATACCGTCATTAAAGACCGTATCAGCTTCACTCCATTTAACGACACCCGTTGCCATAAAGACGCCAAAGCCAAACATCGAGCCAAGCAAAAGTGAGTCGGTATACATCTGCACCACAAATGCCGTCACAATCGCGGCAAGCGCCACCAACGTTTTCATCTTGCTTTGTGTTTGCGCACTAGCCGCGGTTTTGCTTAACGCATCACCCTCTAATACTTCATCATGCGCAGCTTTATCAATTGCTAGCTGCTGATACTGGCGCGGTTTACGGTAACTGATAAATACGGCGACGAGCAAGCCTACAGACATACCCAAAGCCGGAATTGCCATGGCTTTGGTGACTGAGATGTTACTGATATCAATGCCTGCTTCACCGACGTTTTTCAGCATGATTTGATTGAGATAAATATCGCCAAAGCCATACGGAATAAACATGTAAGTGGTCACAAGACCAAAAGTCAGTAGACAAGCAATTAAACGTCTATCGATGTGCATGCGATTGAAAGCGAGCAATAATGGCGGTACTAGCAATGGAATAAAGGCAATATGAATAGGGATTAAGTTTTGGCTAAAGCAGCTCATGGTGATTAAGCCTGCAAACAGCATGTATTTAATCATTCCACTCGTACCACCCGCATCAATGCGTTTGATCACCGCCCCTGCCAGTGACTGTGGCAATCCTGAATGCGCAATCGCCACCGCAAAAGCCCCAAGCAGCGCATATGACAGCGCAATTTGTGCGCCATTACGGATACCTTCTTGAAAGGCGTTCAAAGTATCAGTCATACCCAAACCAGCGATGAGTCCGCCTGCCAGCGCCCCGATTAACAAGCTGAGTACCACGTGTACACGCGCCAAAGACAGCCCTAGCATGATGACGACTGCCAGCAGTACCGCATTGATGGTCATATATTGCCTCTTATTCTGTCTGCTATAGCCTGATTAAGACTTATTAATATCTTATGAACGACGGATATTACCCTTGCCTCTAAACCGCTTGATGCTTAAACCACCGTTTAAGACGCGCGTCAGTTTACCTTATTTTGCACATAAATCCTACGTACAGAACCCAATAGGTATTAGCTACGCACTCTTTACCTATGCTCTGTATACATTGAATATCACGTATTATGTCAAATTACGGATAACTACATGACTCGTGGTCTTTGGATAGATATAACTATTTTGCACAGATAAGCGTGTGACTTTGCCAACAAGCCTTGCAATTTTATCGGTGAGCACCATTTATCTAAACATGAACCACGAACTTGACTTTACAAGTCTGGTGAACGAGGAAGAATATATGAGTGAACATAAAATTGCCCAAGACAATATCGACATCGATGTCGACGTTTCATCTACTGTTGCTGATGATCAAGAGCGAGACAGCACGCTTGACAATACGACAGATGATGTAGCTGTAACAGCTGATCGCGTTGAAGATGGTGATGACAAGGACAGCACTGTTGAAGACGATGACGCGAAAGACGATAGTATAAAAGGTGACAGTACAGAAAACTATTTACCACTACTAGCATTGCGCGATGTTGTCGTTTATCCGCACATGCAGATTGCTTTGTTCGTCGGTCGTGAGCCATCGGTAAAAGCCGTTGAATTGGCACAGGCTGAGTACGGCAATAAAGTATTGGTCGTGGCACAAAAAGACTCGCTGACCGAAGATATCGATCAAGATAACTTGTATCAATATGGCACCGTGTGCCGCATCGTCAGCACCATGCCGCATGATAGTGATGAAAACTGCATCAAAGTATTGATCGAAGGTCAATATCGTGCGCGTGTCGATAACATAGAAAATCATGATGACTTATTGATGGCGAGATTTGAGCGTGCCGATCTCGATGTCAGTATGGATGAGAGCCAACAGAAAAACACGATTCAAGCATTAACCACATTGTTTGAAAGCTATGCGGATGCGCGTCTGCGTAATGCTCGTGAGCTGACTCGTGTGGCGAAGCGCATTGATGATTTGCTTGAACTGGTTTATTTCATCTCGACCCGTGTGTCGATGGACTTAGATATTAAGCAATCATTCTTAGAAAATGACGACCTCAAAACCCATATCAATACCTTAACCGAATATTTGGTGAAGCAGAGCGCTGAACAAAATATCGAGCAAGATATCCAAGAAGCTGTCCGTCAGCAAATGGAAGACAATCAGCGCGAATACTTCTTAAATGAGAAGATGAAAGCCATTAAAAATGAGCTGTCAGATATGAATGACGGTGCGTTTGATGGCGAAGATGATGTGGCGGAGTTAGAGCAGCGTCTAGAAGATGCTGACTTACCAGAAGATGTGCGCAAAAAAGCGGATCAAGAGCTGAAAAAGCTCAAAATGATGCCGCCAGCCTCAAGTGAATCGTCAGTCGTCCGCAACTATATTGAATGGATTTTGGACACGCCGTGGAATGCGACGACCAAAGTCTCGATCAATTTAGACAAGGCAAAAACAGTCTTAGACGAAGATCATTATGGCTTACAAGATGTAAAAGACCGCATCTTAGAGTATCTCGCCGTACAATCACGAGTGAAAAAACTCCGTGGTCCGATTCTTTGTTTAGTTGGTCCTCCGGGTGTTGGTAAAACCTCATTGGGTGAGTCGATTGCGCGCGCAACGGGTCGTAAGTTTGTGCGTATGGCACTTGGCGGCGTGCGTGATGAAGCAGAGATTCGCGGTCATCGCCGTACTTATATCGGTGCGATGCCAGGCAAAATCGTTCAGTCACTGGCCAAAGTTGAAGTCAAAAACCCGCTATTCTTATTAGATGAAATCGATAAGATGGCGCAAGACTTCCGCGGTGATCCAGCATCAGCATTGCTTGAAGTATTGGATCCATCACAGAACGACACCTTTAACGACCATTATTTAGACATGGACTTAGATTTGTCGCAAGTGATGTTCATCTGTACTGCTAATAGCATGGATATTCCGCCTGCCCTGCTTGACCGTATGGAAGTCATTCGTCTACCGGGTTATACCGAAGAAGAAAAGGTCAATATCGCACAGAAGTACTTAGTACCAAAAGCCATTAAAAATAACGGTCTCAAAGAAGGTGAAATTGAGATTGTCGAAGCGGCGCTACATAGCATCGTGCGTAGTTATACACGTGAAGCTGGTGTGCGTAACCTTGAGCGTGAAGTGAATAAAATCTGCCGTAAAGTGGTTCGCGGCTCGGTTGAAAACCATGGTGCACGTGCTCCGAAAAAAGTAGAGCGTCAGCTAATCGTGGTCGATGACAAAAACATCGATGACTATCTAGGTGTACATCAGTATGACTACGGTCTGGCGGAAGAAGAGCCTGAGATTGGTCGTATCACGGGTCTTGCATGGACACAGGTCGGTGGTGAGTTATTGACCATCGAAGCGGTGGCGATGAAAGGTAAAGGTGAGCTTAGCTTTACCGGTTCACTCGGCGACGTGATGAAAGAGTCGATTCGTGCGGCGATGAGTGTGGTACGTGCTCGCGGTGATAGCTTAGGTATCGATTACGAGACGTTTAAAACCACGGACGTCCATGTACACATGCCAGAAGGCGCGACCCCGAAAGATGGTCCATCTGCTGGTGGTGCACTGACCACAGCGCTTGTATCTGCATTGACTGGCATCGCCATTCGTCCAGATATCGCCATGACAGGTGAGATTACCTTACGCGGTAAAATCCTGCGTATCGGAGGTCTTAAAGAGAAGCTACTTGCAGCGCATCGTGGCGGTATCAAGCACGTCTTGATCCCAGCGACTAATGAACGTGATTTGGCCGATATCCCTGATAACGTTAAAGCAGGCTTAACCATTCAGCCAGTGGCGACGATTGATGAGATATTAAAAGTTGCTTTGGTCAGTATGCCCACGCCGCTTAAACCTGCAAAAGTAACGGTCGATAAAACCTCAAGCAAAGCATTGCATAATTAATTGAACCTTGATTAAGTCATTCCTATAGATTAAAGAGCCGCTCATCGTAATGATGGGCGGCGTTTTTGTATGAGGCTTATTCATTTTTTCAAATTATCCCTCCTATTTCTAATAAACCTTTCACCATGCTAGCTCTGTAATTATAAGTCGTGACTAAGTTACTTTACTTTTTAAACCCATACGATACTTACATTTATTAACCGATTGTTGCGCATTTGATGAATATCTGCAGACATGGCTTAGTTATACTAATGACGAGATTGAGAAAACTCGATAAATTTCAAATATAAATGGAGATAATAATGAATAAGATGATACTTGCAGGCACTTTACTATGTGGTTCAGCGTTAGCGATGACAGGCTGTCAGACAGTAGAAGGTCAAATGCAAACTGGTAATCCTCTTAGCCAACCCGCCCTAAAATCCACTATCCATTCGGTCGATGGTAAAAAGATGGAAGTAGGACAAATATTTTTACGTCCAGTCGATGGCGGTGTGCAAGTTTACGGTAAGCTAATGAATTTGCAACCGGGCAAGACGGTATCACTCCATATCCATGAAACAGGCAGCTGTGCTGATATGGGTAAAGCAGCAGGTGGTCACTTTAATCCAGACAATAAGCCTCACTCTAATCCTGATGATATGAACGGTCATGCTGGCGATTTGCCGAACCTGACCGCCAATGCAGATGGCGTGGCTACTATTAACTATGTAAATAAGAAAATCTCTGTCGCTGATGCAGGTAAATATAGTGTTAATCGTCTCGCCTTTATCGTGCATGGCGGTGTTGACGACTATACTAGCCAACCAGCTGGTAATGCAGGCGATCGAGTTGCCTGCGGTATCATCGAAAAGAACTAATATCATCTGAATTTAGCTATTATTGATAGCACAAAAAAAACCTCTTAGATTCTAAGAGGTTTTTTATTGTTTAAAAATTTATAGCTTAAAACAATATTGGTGATACAGAAGCTCATATATTAACAATCGAGCACCAAGGTGAAAAGTAAAAGAGACTTACTCCTCTACCCACTCACCGTTACGCCAATACACACCCCAACGCGTGGCCTTACCATTTTTCTCAGATCCAATATACTGCTCTTTCTTCTTACGTGACCAGCGTAGAATGGTTGGATTGCCATCTGGATCTTCATCTGGACCTTCAAACAGATACTGGAATTTATCTTCCATTTTATCTTTGATTTCGCGGAGCTCAGCCAGCTTTGGTGCACGTGTCTCGCGTACTTTCGGGAATTTAGACGCCGCCAAGAACATCCCAGCCGCCCCTTCACGCAAGATAAAGTAATCATCGTGCTTGGTTGATTTCAGCTCTGGCAGATGAATAGGATCCATGCGCGGCGGTGCTGCTTCGCCCGTTTTTAATACTTTACGCGTGTTATCACATTGCTGACAAGCGAAGTAAGGACCAAAACGCCCCGTCTTTAGCTCCATTTGCCCATCGCATTTATTACAGTCGATGGTTGGGGCATCTGAACCCGGTACTTCAAACTTCCCTTCTTCTAAGATATAGCCGTCACAATCGGGATTATTACCACAAATATGCAGCTTGAGACCACCATCGACGATATAACCGTTCATGGCAGTGCTGCATTTCGGACAACGCTTTTTCTCCATCAAATCTTTAACTTCTGCCGCTTCATCGGCGGCATCGCTTTCATCAAGATTGGCAAAAGCCTCAACTGGCATTAAGTTCTTAGTACCTTTGCAGCGCTCTTTTGGCGGCAAATTATAGCCAGTACAACCTAAGAATACGCCTGTTGAGCCAGTACGCAGTTGCATTGGACGATCGCAAAGATCGCAATGCACGTCGGGCACGTCAGTTGGATCATTTGGGCGCATACCATCTTTTTCTTTGGCACGATCAAGCGTCGTTTTGAAGTCGCCATAGAAATTATCGAGGACATCTTTCCAGTCTGTATCGCCTTCTGCCACATGGTCAAGCTTATCTTCTAGCGCAGCAGTAAAGGTATAATCCATCAAATCAGGAAAGCTTGCAGTCAGTCTGTCGGTGACAATATCACCCATTTTTTCAGCAAACAGGCGCTTGTTCTCAAGCTTCACATAGCCACGATCTTGAATGGTCGAGATGATAGAAGCGTAAGTCGATGGACGACCGATGCCTTTTTTCTCAAGCTCTTTAACCAAACTTGCCTCGGTATAGCGCGGAGGCGGCTTGGTGAAATGCTGACTCGGATCTAGCTTATCTAGTATTAATTGATCGCCTTTTTTCACATCCGGTAATAAGGTATCGTCAGTTTTTGCTGGCGGCATAACCTTAGTATAACCATCAAATACTAACGTACGACCGCGGGCTTTTAGCTCAACATCATTAGCACCTACGAATAGATTCACTGACAGATATTTTGCTGGCAGCATCTGACAAGCGACAAACTGACGCCAAATCAGCTCGTACAGGCGGATTGCATCACGCTCAACCCCTTTAAGCTGCGTTGACTTCATATTGACGTTAGATGGACGAATCGCCTCATGCGCCTCTTGTGCGCCTTGTTTGTTGCCGTAGAAATTTGGCTTTTCTGGTACGTATTTTGCGCCATAGCTGTCTTCGATATAGCCACGTACCGCAGCAAGTGCATCACCAGATAAGAAAGTCGAATCGGTACGCATATAAGTAATATGACCGGCTTCATATAAGCGCTGTGCCAAAATCATGGTCTTTTTAACTGAAAAGCCCAATCGTGTGCTGGCTGCTTGCTGCAATGTCGAGGTGATAAATGGCGCACTCGGACGCGATTGCGTAGGCTTCTCTTCACGCTCTTTGACGATAAAGTCACTTGAGTTAAGAATTTCTAAGACTTTATCTGTCTGCTCTTTATTGACGAGCTTAAGCGTTTTGCCGCCTTGCTTGGTCGCCTCTAAGCGAATCGCAATTTGCTCAGCGTCCTTTTTGCTACTGGCAACGTGAGTATCGGCATGAATTTGCCAATACTCTTCTGGGATAAAGGCGCGAATTTCATGTTCTCTTTCTACGACCAAACGCATAGCAACGGACTGGACGCGACCTGCAGACAGACCGCGAGCGACTTTTTGCCACAGCAGCGGCGATACCATAAAGCCAACGACACGGTCTAAAAAGCGCCGCGCTTGTTGGGCATTGACACGATCGATATCAAGTTTGGAGGGCTGCTTAAAGGCATTTTGAATAGCCGATTTGGTAATCTCGTTAAAAACCACACGCTCATACTTACTGTCTGCGCCGCCGATGACTTCTTTAAGATGCCACGCAATCGCTTCCCCTTCTCTATCCATATCCGTTGCCAGATAGATTTTGTCAGCGTCTTTGGCTAAAGCTTTCAGCTCTTTAATCACTTTGGTTTTATTTGGCAATACTTCATAGACTGCTGCCCAGTCATGTTCTGGATCGATGCCCATGCGCCGTACCAATGCTTGCTGGGTTTTTTCTTCTTTGCTTAGACTGTCATCTTTTTTGGTCGTTGTTGGTTTTTTTGCACTTTTGCTTGCGCCAACCGGTAGATCACGGACATGACCAATACTGGAGCGTACGATAAAGTCATCGCCAAGGTATTTATTGATTGTTTTTGCCTTGGCAGGTGATTCTACAATCACCAAAGACTTGCCCTTTGGACTGCCTTCGGGATTGCCAGCAGTCGGTGCTGGACTTTTTTTGGTTGCGGTTTTTGCCATATGTGACGACACCATTATTATATGAGTAAATTAAAAGTAAGAATAAATACAGCAGCATGGCAATTTATAATTGTGAGTTATAGTAGCGCGGTGAATCATTATAGTAATAGCTGCTTAAAAAAACGTTTATAAAACAAACAATAACCATAAGATAAAGAGTCAGTTATAAAGACGTTACACTGCTAAGCGTTACACTGTCAACTGTAAATGACTGAGAGTTTGCCAAAAGTTCTTGCATATTGCTTATTAATGGAGATTAAAAAATTATTTTCTACCTTGTAGCTATTTTTATAGGCGCTTTTGCATCTCTGACGCCCATTGTTCAAGCTGTTTTTTGAGCACCAACAAATCTGATTCAATCAGTTTTTGCTGATAGGCGGGATTGGATGAAGGACGCACATAAGCGATATCTTCCCAATAAATCACGATACTATTGGCCTTAGTCAGCAAACCTTTGACAAATGGCTCAATACTGACTGGCAAATCTAGCGGTGCTTTATCCAAGCTAAAATTGGTCTTCTTGATAATCGTATTATTAGTGCTGTTATTAGCACGAATGGCACTCGGAATCGTGAGCTTAACATCATCTTTGGTTGTATCAATAAAACTACTATCTGGTCGCCATTGCCCATCAATCACTTGATAGCGCGTGTGCGGCAGCTGCACATCATCTAACACTAAACAGTACTGACCTAACATTCCACGCCCATATTCATTGTCTTTACCTTTGATCCAATCAGGACAACTCACCAGCTTTGGATTCAATTGCAAACGACGCGCGGTCATGCGCAGCTTATCCAAACGCTGATCGATACCGTTAGGTTTGAGCGCCATCATACTCCCTAATACAAATAGTACAATGATAACGCCAACGAATGTTCCCATGATGGTCCGGCCTTTTGGATAAATGAAAATGCTACTAAAAAATAAAACTGCCACTATTTATACAACACTCTACAACAAAGATAGCGATTGCCTAGTTAACTATAAAAAAGTAATCGTTGATTGTTTGAACCGTAACTTTTAACCAGTAATTTTCTAACCAGTAGCGTCCTGACGAGCGACTGTTTAACAAATGATTGTCTGAATACTGGCTACTATATAGATGCTTATAATGAGCACGAACCATTAAAAATCAAGCATGCTAAGTTGACAACCATTAACCACTCACGCTTTCGAATCTCGATGATTCAGCTATATGTGCTAACAGATCAAACACTTAGCTCGAATAAAAACCAGCATAATAACAAGATACAAAAAGTTGTCAGCGTCAAAAAGTGCTATGATAAACCATAATTTTAAACGCGCGCAGGTTTATTATGAATTATCTTCTTAAGCGAAACTCATCGACCGCTTCACCAGCGAGCAAATGCGTCCATAAACTCATGAGTAAAACTGGGATTACCCTCTCGCTAGTAGGCGCTGCCTTATTGACCTTATCAGGCTGTGCAACGACGCAAAATCTCACCCCGCAGCAATGTCAGGAAAGCAATTGGCAAGAAGTCGGCTATGCTGATGGCTTGCAAGGGCGTTCAGGTGCTTATTTTGGTCATTATGCTGATAGCTGCGCAAAGGTAGGTGGTCCCATGCCGAACCGCATACAGTGGGAGCAAGGGCGACAGCAAGGTCTCAAAAGCTACTGCACCGAGCTCAATGCTTATAAACTTGGGCGCGAAGGCTACGACTGGCAGCCCGTTTGTCCGCTCGAAGGCATCGAAAAGCTAGAAGAAGCTTACTCCCAAGGACGTTACTACTATATCCGCCAACGTGATCTCGATTATCTACGTTCGCCTTATCCGTTTGGCTACGGGCCTGGGCGCTTCGGTTACGGCTATCACCCCTTTGGCTATGGCTGGTAGATGTTGAACTTGCTACAAGCTAACAGTATTTTACAATAGCCGCACTTTAGAATAACAGAGCTTTAGAACAAGAGGTTGCTTGGAAATAAAGACACGATTTACAATAAAGGAAACCTCGCAAGGATACCCAAGCGAGGCAGGAGAAAAAGTTTATTATTTTAATTGTTCTTCTTATTATCTTAGCAATTTTTCTCTTAATAAGCTTATTGATTTTGCTGGCAAACTTACTGCTATAAAGGATAGAACTGTCATTAAAGACAGCTGTTAATTAGGGCGTGCTCTCATTAGTAAAAGCTACTCATTAACAAAAGCTATCTTCGTAAGTCCCGCTTGACTGGCAGCGGCTAGCACTTGAGCGACAGTGTCGTACTTGCTGTCTTTGTCAGCACGCAATTGTATAGAAGGGTCTTTACCTCCAGCACTTTGCTGTTGTAACCGTGCCTCTAACTCCTCCATGCTAATCGCATCGCTGTCCCAAAATATACCTGCGTCTTTATCGATGCTAATTTGAATAGCCTCTGGTGGCGCCTCATTCAACGCAGCGCTAGTCTTCGGCAACTCTAATGGCACTGTCGGATTCAGTACGGTCGCCGTCAATAGAAATATAATCATCAATACCAGCATGATGTCGATAAGCGGAATGAGGTTCATCTCACTCATACTTTGACTGTCATCATCACCCAATTGAAATGCCATAATCACTCTCAATACATTTGGTTATTCGCAATATAGCTCGCTTGGCTATCGCCTAACGAACTGCCCCATCAATGGATAGTCGTTAAGGCTGCGACGCGGCTGAACTGTGATAATGAGTCACTTGCTGAGCATCTGCTGTGTTTGAGTGCATACCCTTTGCTAACGGATCTTGGGCAACGGTCGCTTTGCTGTCTGTTAACGGCTGCTGGGTAACGACCATCTCGGCAGAACGTGCCAATAGGTCATGCGCTCTATCGTTGGCGTGATACATCACACGGCGATTGATACGCACTGCAAGGTTATAAAACACCACTGCTGGAATCGCCACGGCAATACCCAGCCCTGTCATGATAAGTGCCTCACCGACTGGCCCTGCTACTTGTCCCAAACCCGCTTGACCACTCACACCAATATTATGCAGCGCATGGAAAATACCCCATACCGTCCCAAACAAACCAATAAATGGCGCAATTGCTGCTGTCGTCCCAAGAATAGGTAAACCGCGCTCGCTGGCAAAACGGTAACGACCAATATGCTTGAGCAAAATCTGCTCAGTAACCAAACGGCGAGTAGAGGCATCTGCTGCTATCATCTCACCCTGTTTTACTTGAATCTGTTGACTCAAATCATCTGCAACATTGGTGGCCAATTTTCGGCTTTGTAGCACACGAATAATGCCAGTCACCCAAGAAATTATAGATAAAGCAAGCAACAAAAAGAACAAAGTTTTTGTCACCATGTCGCTGATTTGCCAGTATTGCATAAAGTCCATGTCAGACTCCTTAATGTGTAATGCCATTACATGATAACGCTATGCAGAGCGGCGCTAGCTTTATCATGAAAGTTATGAATAAATATTCTTTGAAAGAATTATTTGAATACTAGTATTAGTCCACGATATGGCTTACTGGTAGAGTCACAACACCTACCACGGGCACGCCATTTTTAGTAAAGGGTCTGAACCTAGCAGAGCGCATCTTCCTTACCGCCTCTTTGTCTACTATATTATTACCTGATTCTCCAACTAAAAGCACATCACTAACCCGGCCCTGTTTATCCACCGTCACTTTCAATAGTACATTAAAAGTATCACCCGTCTTGGCCCTTCTTAGAACAGAAGCTGGAACACTAAATCTCGGTGTCTTTATCATCTCCGCATCACCAGCAGTAAAGCTCACAGGTTCATTGCTTGCAGCAGCCGCTGCTTTTGCGGCGTCTTTAGCCGCTTTGTCTTCCGCTGCTTTTCTGGCATTCGCTTCGGCTTGAACCTCTCGGGCAGCCTTGGCATCGGCTATTCTCTTAGCTTCTTGCACTGCTCTATCATGGGCTTCTTGAGCGGCTTTTTGTGATTCTGCTGCTAGAATTTTACGTTGTTCTTCAGCTTCACGTTGACTATCAGCCATTGAGGTATCAACTTTCGATTCTACTATTGGCTTTTTAGACACCTCTTTTTTGATAATGTCAGGCTTTTTTTCTTCTACTTTTACGACAGGTGCTATATCAGCCTTTTTGGCTTTTACCACCGGTTTTTCTGGTGCATTTTGCTTAGTCTTCACTACTGGAGCTACTTTAGGTTTTGACGGTGCCTGTTTTTTAGGTTCAGGTTTTGACTCTGTTTTAGGTGTTGCTTTTTTGGGAGTTACTTCCTGCACTTCTTCTACTTCAGGGATGGCTGTTTTGACAGGTAACGTTACCATCTCTATCTCGATAGGTGGTGTGTCTTTTTTTGGTTCAACTTTTATCTCAGGCGTCTTGATCGCCACCAATGCGACTGCCGTCAGCACGTGCAAGCCCACAACTATCATAATAGCTGCGAGTATCAATTTAAGTGGTGGCGCGTCTAAATCCGTTGAACTCATAACACCCTAATATTAATTAACCGAGGTAGAATGGCGTAGATAATAATGCAAACGATAATTATTATCAATAATAAATTTATAATAATTTTGATTAGCAGGCAAATGATAAGCCTATCATTTACCGTTATTTAAAAAGCAAAACCTACTTAGCCATTCAATCAGCCTTTCTCAAATATTGCTATGCAGACTTATTGTGCCAAAGCCGTCACAACTCATAAATACAGTGACGTAATAAAAACCATTATCATTTGTATTGATAATGAGTCTCAATTAATCTATCATAGCCCCTGATCGATTATTCATCTTGCAAGGTTACAAGACATTAGGGCGTATTAAACGTCTTAATACCTAAGCGTAAAAACAACCAATAAAAAATCATAACGTTAAAAGTAATCCCGTCGAGCATTGTATGATGTGAAATATCACACCAAGCAAGCTCTTTTTATTTTTATATGGCCAATTACTTGATACATACTTTGTCCAACCAGCTGATATACCGAGTTATTTATGTCTATTACTTTATTGCCTAACCGCTCTACTCCTTTTTTCAAACGCCCTTTACTGACTGCTATGATGACCGCACTGGTTACTACTATCAGTGTGTCAGGTTGTAGCTCACCTGAGTCTAACGACTCTGAGCCTGCGGATGCTAAAACTGAGAATCAAACGGCAGATAATGCCTCGAATGTCGCCAATAACGATGCTGTCTCTGTTGAGAAAGTCACGGTCGACACAGTAAAAGGCAATGTCGATTTGGCAATGAATCCATCGCCGTTGGTGGTCTATGATATGACTTTGATGCAGGATTTAGCCGCGCTTGATGTTGCTGTCGATGGCATGCCAAGCGGTCTAAAATTAGACAATTTACAGTCTAAGACACAGCCTGAACCAAAAATCGTCGGCACCGTATTTGAACCAGATCTTGAGGCGTTGAACGCGATGCAGCCGCAAGCTATCTTGGTAGGCTCACGTATGGCAGAAAAATATGATGCGCTGTCCAGTATTGCACCAACGCTCGACATGACGATAGATACCGCAAATATCTATGAATCAAGCAAGCAGCGTTTGCATGATTTGGGTGCATTGTTCGGTAAAAGTGCTCAGGCAGCGAAACTGCAAGGCAATATCGACGGGCTCATTGATGAGACCAAAACATTGACCAAAGATAAAGGTAAGGGCTTAGTGGTCATGGTCAATGGCAATAAGCTGTCTGCCTACGGCGATCAATCACGCTTCGGTTTTATCCATACCGTGCTTGATATCCCAATGGCAGATGACCAAATCGCCGACGCAAGCCACGGTCAGCCAATCTCATTTGAATACCTACAAAAAACCAATCCAGACTGGCTATTCGTCATCGATCGCAGTGCAGCCATTGGTGCAGATGGTGCTGGTGCCAAAGCCGTATTGGACAATCCATTGGTCGCACAAACCAACGCTTGGAGTAAGAACCAAGTGGTTTACCTTAGCCCAGACTCATATCTTGCCTTTGGCGGTTATTATCAGTGGATGCAGGATTTAACGACCATTAAAGAGGCTTTTGCGAACGCTAAATAAATAATGCGTTAAATAAGTAATATGCTAAACAATCGTCATTCGTTTTTAGGCAACTGTCATGACTGTCAGTTGCCAACCCTCACTTTAAGCCAGTAGCTGATATGCCGTTATTTTCCTCTCGTGCGCAGACCAGCGTCAAAGCCCGCCCTACTTTACCAGCCGCATCAACGAGTTGGCAAAAAAGTGCAAGCCGTGGTCTGAGCTCTAAAAATCGCCGTGCTCCTATACCACCGTGGCTCATCAACACGGGTAGCCTCATTATTATGGGGCTTTTGGTGTTATTAAGCTTATCAATTGGTGTGGCGGACTTTTCGTGGTCAGGTATATTTCACAGCCTTATCAACCATAGCGCCAACTCCGATAGCTCACTGCTACTGGTCAGTCGCCTACCGCGTACCATCGCTATTATCTTGACGGGTATCGCCATGGCAGTCGCTGGAATGATTATTCAAGTGGTGCTCAAAAACCGCTTCGTTGAGCCATCGATGGTCGGTGCAACTCAAAGCGCTGCACTGGGATTATTGGTGGTTAGCCTGCTATTTCCAGCCAGTGCGCTCATAGTAAAAATGGGTGTGGCTACCATCGCGGCGGTATTTGGCATGATGCTCTTTATGCTGCTGATTCACCGTATTCCGCCGACGGATTTTTTGATGATCCCACTGATTGGTATCGTCTTCGGCGGCATTATCGAGGCAGTGACGACGTTTATCGCCTATCAAACCGAATCCTTACAGATGCTCAGCGTTTGGCAGTTTGGTGATTTCTCTGGCGTCTTAGCAGGTCGTTATGAGCTGTTGTGGCTGACAGGCGGACTGTGCGTGCTGGCGTATATTATTGCTGATAAGCTGACCATTATCGGTTTGGGTGACAATATCGCGCTCAATTTAGGCATCAGCAAACGACAAGTGACGTGGGTTGGTGTTGGCATGGTGGCGATGATGAGTGCGGTTGTCGTTGTCACCGTTGGCATGATTCCTTTTATTGGTTTGGTCGTGCCTAACATCGTTAGCCGATTGATGGGGGATAAATTGCGCCGTAGCTTACCAGCGGTCGCATTATTGGGCGCTTCAGCGGTGCTATTGTGCGATATTATTGGCCGCTCGATACGCTATCCATTTGAAATCCCTGTTGCGACAGTTTTTGGGGTGGTCGGTACGGTACTGTTTTTATGGCTGCTATTACGTGCGCCTACTGAGCAATAAAACAGCTCGCCATAAAACTGTGTATTAATGAAGACTCAATAAACCTCTTTGCCGCTTCTCTTTCTTTTATTGTTGTTTTGTCTGATTAGATAAGCATAGCACTATAGGATTTACTCATGCTTTCACCGTCTAAGCATAATTTTATAAATGACAGTTCTACAAAGACTGGCTCGGCACAAAAGAGTGCGCCAGGAAGTAGTCATTCCAAACACAATCATTCAAAACACAGTAATGATGTCATTACTACTGGACAAAGTCGCTTAGCAAAATTTTGGGCGCTGATAGCCCGTCATCCAAAATCGATAGCAGCGATTATATTACTGATCTCGACAATCCTATTTTTGACAGTCAACGTCAACGGACATTGGGACTTTGCGCTACCGCTGCGAGGTAAGAAATTACTGGCGTTAATGGTCGTCGGTTATGCGATTGGTGTATCGACTTTATTGTTTCAGACTTTGACGCACAACCCTATCCTGACGCCATCACTGTTGGGCTTTGACTCGCTATATGTTTTATTACAAAGCCTGTTGGTCTTCTTTTTGGGCGCAATAAGTTTTACCAGTATCAATCCTCTTGCCAAATTCATCCTTGAAATTGTTTTAATGTTCGGTGCCTCTTTACTATTATTTCGACTACTGTTTTCAAAAAGCAGTCAGGATTTGACGCGACTGATATTGGTGGGCGTTATCTTTGGGGTATTGTTTCGTAGCTTATCAGCCCTGATTGCCAGATTGATCAATCCTGATGATTTCGTCGTCGTGCAATCTGCCAGTTACGCGCAATTCAATACGGTCAATCCACAGCTGCTTGGTATCAGCATTTTTATCTGTGCCATTAGCGCGCTATTTATCTGGCGCTGGCGTTATCAATGTGACGTATTGATGCTTGGAAAATCACAAGCCATTAACCTTGGCATCAACTATCAACGCCTGGCATTTGGGCTATTAACCGTCATTGCGGTATTGGTCGCCACAGCAACTGCCTTGGTCGGTCCAGTGACCTTCTTTGGCTTATTAGTTTGTGCGCTAACCAATCGTATCGCTCGCCATATGTATCACAGCGAGCGCCTGATATTGGTCAGTTTGGTGGCGATGATTTGCTTGGTACTCGGTCAGACGATATTTGAGCAACTATTGGGCATGGCAGGGGTACTATCGGTGGTGATTGAACTGGCTGGTGGCTTGGTATTCTTAATATTGATTTTTATGACTCAGCGCCGTTAATACCGCGCTTATTTAATAGTCATTGACCTAATAGCCAATCATCTAAAAACCATTGATATGGTAGTAAAAAATTAGATCCTTTCTAAAAATAAGAACCATTATGATTAAACTCAATAATATCTCGCACCATATTGGCAAACAGCAAATTCTTCATGACATTACGTTGTCATTACCAAGCGCACAAGTGATTGCCTTGATTGGTCCCAATGGCGCGGGTAAATCCACCTTATTTTCGGTCATGGCACGCTTGCAACCGCTACAGTCGGGACAGGTCAGTTTCGGCGAGCATGATATTGTTAGCTGTCATGCGCGAACCTTGTCCAAAACTGTTGCGATGCTTGGACAAGACAATCAAGTGCAAGGCCGACTGCGCGTGCATGAGCTGCTGATGTTTGGGCGTTACCCTTATCATCAAGGGCAACCAACTGCCGACGATCAGCAAAAAGTTCAAGAAATTATCGAACGCTTTGAGCTTGCGCCATTAGCCGAGCGTTTTTTATCGACACTATCGGGTGGTCAGCGTCAGCGGGTGTTAATTGCGATGATTGTTTGCCAAGATACGCCGTATTTATTGCTCGATGAGCCGCTGAATAATTTGGATATGTACCATGCTGGTCGCCTAATGCGTGAGCTGCGCGAGTTAAGCCATACTCAGCAAAAAACGGTGGTCATCGTGCTGCACGATATCAATCAAGCCGCACAATTTGCCGATACAGTGGTCACCATGAAAGAAGGTCAGGTGACGGCTGTCGGCCAACCTGCAGAGGTTATCACCCAAGAAACCATGAAAGATCTGTATAATGTCGATGTTACCGTGCTCAGTCATCAAGGTCGCCCAGTGATTGTCGATACGGTTTAAAGGCCGTTTTTTAGCAACCGTTTTTTAAATAACCGTCCTCTAAATACCTCTCTTTCACATATCTGCTTTTAAAGTGACGGTCGTTTTATACCGTCACTCTTTACCTGCACTAGACTGCAATCCACATCAATTCAATTTTCGTGCGGCTTTTAATCGACTTTGACGTCCTTTAACCCATAAATACACACCTGTGCCAGACAAGACCACCACGGCTAACCCAGTCAATGCTAAAAACATCTGATACAACAAATGACCTATGCCATGGCCGATATGTCCCATGTGTAGCGTTGCCATCCATTGGTCAGCTTGATTACCAAATGAGCTTTGATAACCAAAGTTGACACGCGCAACACGACCACTTTGGGCATCAACCGTGATAGAGGAAGCACCGCCTTTTTTGCCGATATCTTGATTGGTTTTAAAGCGCATTTGCCATTGATTATCCTCTTCTACCCAGCGTATGCCCAATAGCTGCTGTATGTTGACGCCATTTCTTTGCGCGGCTATCTCTGCCTGCCTGCTTAAATAAGCAATGCTATTAGCCTTGTCTACCTTATTAGTACTGTTCATATTAGTGCCAATAGTAGTCGCCTCATCATTAATAGATTCCGTATTCATCGCAGGCTTCTTTTGTTTATCTCCTTTACCTTCTCTACCTTCAAGACCTACCATTGCTTGCATCACAGGCTGATATACCGATTTTAAATTAAAACCGACACTCGACCACGCAATGACAAAAAGCATCAACCACAGCCATAAGCCAAATGCATGATGCAAGTCATAATTGAGTTTAAAGGTATTGGTTTTACGACGGATTTTCCAAGCAGGTAGCCAACGTTTGATAAAGGACGCACGTTTTTTAGTCTGCTCTTGGTGTTTAGTTTTGCTGTTTTTAACCGCTCTTGGAAAGGTTAAATAAAATCCGATAAAACAATTAATCGTCCAAATTAAGGACACGATACCCAGTATTAATTTACCGATATCTCCCAGCAATAAATCTCGGTGCAACCAGAATACCTTGTACATCGTATTGCGCCATGCCCACTCCTCTTTATCACGCGTACCGATGATTTCACTAGTAAAGGGATCGACATACACCTCTTGGAACGGGGCGTTAGGAGAATTATCTGCTGCCTGACCTCGCGTTCTATCTACCGAAAAAACTGCTGACTTGTTAGGCTCTACTGACGTTGGCATACTAGAAAATTGATACTGTGGATAGGCGCTGATAACAGCATCATGAAGTGTGGCGATCGGTAGTGGCGGCTTATGTTGCGCCTCAATACTTGCCAACCTATGATTGAACACATCATCCAGCTCATCATGAAATGCCAATAGTGTGCCCGTGATACCAGCAATGATCAAAAAGGCGGCCATCGCAAGCCCAGTATAACGATGAATCCATAAACAGCTCTGACGCAACGTAAGGGGAAATGAAGTCATTAGTCTTGATTCTTTATTCATTGGTTATTGGTATTTAAAAAAATTATGATTGCTAGCACATACTTCACTATTTACTGACCATAAAAAAGCCAGCTATCCTATACAGACAGCTGGCCCTTTCATCTATCATCAGGTGACAATAAGATTAAAACTGGTAAGTTAAAGACGTTTTGATGTTACGTCCCATTTCAAAATCCGTGTAATTGTCATCTAAAGCATTGTTACGTGAGGAATGACTGGCATAAGTTTCATCAAATAGGTTATATACTCCAAGTGTGGCTTTTAAGCCTTCAACTTGAGTCGGTGTATAGCTCATATAGATATCATGAACGTCGTAGTTTGGTTTTTTAACGTCATCGCCACCAGTGTTAGGCATGACTGAAGCAACATAAGTACTGCGCCAGCCAAGCTCGGTAGTCTCTGTTGGGGCATAACCAAGGTTGACCATGTACTTATCACCTGACTCAGAGCTACTACCGCTCACTGAAGAAATGTTATAGCCGGTTTCTTCGCCTTTACTGCGGGCGCGTGCATAGCTTAAACCCATGCTAAAGTTATCTGCTTTATAATCCGCTGCTAGCTCGACGCCTTTGATTTTATAATCTTCGTCTTTGTTAATCACACCCTGACAGCTGCCGCCCAACTCTCCTGTGGCACAATCTAAACCAACTCTACTACCACCTGCGCGTACAAATTCAATATAGTTTTCGATATTGGTCTCGAAGTATTTGGCACTCAGTTGTAGCGAATCATTGCTGGTCGTCAGATCGCGTAAAGTCGTAGTGATACCGACTTCGGCATTGTCACCTTCCTCTGCTTTTAGATTGCTATTCACAAAAGTGTCTTTGCCGTCAGCATTAAAGATGGCTTGACTTAGATCTGGGCCATTGAACAACTGCGTATAACTGGCAAATACTTGCGTACGTGGTGCAATTTCATAGCTGGCAGCCAATGCGCCAACGACGTTATTATACGTTTTTCCAGCAGAAACGAACTCTGGCGATTCATAACGGTCATAGCGAACGCCTGGCGTTAGGGTCAACTTATCCATTTGCCATTGGTCTTCTAGATATACTGATGTATTGGTCGCCTCATCCCTACTCGCTTTGGCGAAGTCTCGTGACATCTCGGACTCTTTTTTATAATGCTCAACGCCAGCGATAAGCTTATGCGTGCCCGTGATGCCCTCGACGATGCTGCTATCAATCACGCTGGTATTTTGAACTTTAGCACCCGTAGTTTTCACCTGTGCATCAAACTCAAAGCCAGGCTCGCCATCAGAGTTACGTAAGATTTGTGTTTCGGATTGATAAACGTTGCTATCAACATCGATTAAGCGATTACTTGGGTTATAAGTATAATCAAGCACATAAGTATCGCGTTTTACTTCCTGTGGAATGATTGGGTTCCAGCTATCAGGACCTGGGGTTGCTGGAAAGTCTGGACGTAGTGGGAACTTGCCTTTGTTTTCAGTACGGCTAAAGCTAGCGCCTACATGATGGTCGTCAGCAATATAAGCGCCCGCTTTTAATAGGATGTTTTCGCCTTTGCTGTCTTGGGTTTGAATCTCACGACCTTTACCATCTTCGCCAGCTTCTGCATCACGCTTGCCATAATACGCTAGTAAATCAACGTTTTCTGTCGGTGCGCCATAAACCGTGGCTGAGGTTAATAATTCATCATTGTTGCTGCCATAACCTGCATGCAGTTTGGCACCGATTTTTTGACCCGGTTTGAGCAAATCTGCTGCATCAACGGTTTCAAAAGCAACCGCGCCGCCGATTGCATCGTTACCCAGCGTCACCGAATTATTACCAACCGCAACCTCGACTTGTTTTAACAAATCTGGGTCGATCGTAACGTCGCCCATGTGATAAAACAAAGCGCCTTCTTGACGCGCCCCATCAATCGTGACTTTTAGGTTGGTATCATCTAGTCCACGTACTCGTACACGCTGATTGACAGAGGATGTGCCACCGACACTAACCCCTGGTATGACGTCTAAAAAATCGCTTAAGTGGCTTGCTTGTGCGGCAGGTGTATAGTCATCTATGTAAACAGAATCTGTTTGCACCTTATCACGTACTGAGCCATTGGCTGTCACCGTAATAGTCTGCAACGTGGTGCTTGGCATGTCTTCTGCAGGCGCAGCACTAGCCGCTTGTGACCATAATACCGCTGCCACGCCCATGGACAATACCGTCATTTTACCAGATAGTTTTGATAACTTTACTTCACGCATAACACACTCACTTTATTGACTATCAAAAATTAGAATTTTTAAGAGCTATTTACTTTTGAGAACAGCTTATTATTGAAAACCATTTTTTAGACGATTAGAGTCTTGACAAAGCCTAAAATTTTATACGAATAACAATACTAATGATAATTGTTAGCATTTAAATAACGAAGGGCATAATAACGAAGTATTAACAATTTGGCAATAATTAATGCGAGAAGTTTAATATTGAAAAATAGCTCTCAATCTAGCTGGCTTATTCTGTTCTATTACTTGCTGTTTTTAGATAAATAGAAATAGCTATCAAACCAAATCTGCTGCGCTATGTTCTTCTAATAGACCGTTATTATTTGAAAGATAAAGCCATCAACATGAAAAAAAACATTGCAATAACCAACCCTTTCACTATACCCTTATATAGTTGACCAATTAGTCAGGTTTAAACCTACGACTATTAGTCATATTGATAAATAATAGCTAGCTGCTGATATTTATTAGCACAAGGATAAGTGCGACTCTTTGTGAGAAAACTAAGCAATATGAATATAAACGGTGTGTCGACATCCACCTCTAAACTCATCACACTGCTTAGCTCTCTCCACAGAGCTTGGACTAAAAGTCACTTTAGGAGGAAGCCAAGATGAGTGAACACACTCAAGGGAACCCCGATTTACTATACGGATTGCATGATCGCCCCACCCCTACAAAAGCCTTTTTAGGCGCAGTACAACACGTACTTGCCAGCTTTGTCGGTATCATCACCCCCTCATTAATCATAGGCGGCGTCTTAGGTTTGGGGGAGCATATCCCTTATCTCATCAGCATGTCATTGATGGTGTCAGGGGTCGCTACCTTTATTCAGACACACAAAGTTGGACCCGTAGGTTCAGGTCTAATGGCGTTACAAGGAACCAGTTTTGGCTTCTTAGCCGCGGTATTGGCCGCAGGTTTTGTAGTAAAAAACAAAGGCGGGAGTCCGGAGGAAATTCTCTCTGTTATCTTTGGCGTCTCATTTCTTGGTGCTTTTGTTGAAATTTTCTTAAGTCAATTTATCACCAAGCTCAAATCTTTGATGAGTCCAATCGTCACTGGTTGCGTGATTGTAACTATCGGTCTGTCATTAACTAAAGTTGGTCTGACAGATTTGGCAGGTGGCGTCGGTGCTGAAGATTTCGGGAGTATGCAGAATCTAATGCTGGGTGGCGGAGTCTTGGTCAGTGTGGTGCTGATTAGTATTGTTAATAATAAAGTCATTCGCTCCAGTGCCATTTTTATAGGTTTGATGCTTGGTCTGATCGCAGCGATTCTCATGGGACGTATTGATTTCTCGTTGGTCTCTCAAGCTTCTATTTTTACGCTACCTGTACCATTCAAGTTTGGTTTTGGGTTTGATTGGCAAGCTTTTATTCCCATTGCCTTTATGTATGTCATTACCAGTATTGAAACATCTGGCGATTTGACGGCGACTTCTATGATATCAGGCGAACCTATCAAAGGGCCTCTATACGAGAAACGTATTAAAGGTGGCGTATTAGGGGACGGTGTCAACTCGTTGATTGCAGCGGTGTTTAATACCTTCCCAGTGACGACATTTAGCCAAAACAACGGCGTGATTCAGATGACCGGTATTGCCAGTCGCTATGTGGGCTTTTATGTTGGGGCCATACTGTTCATCATGGGACTGTTCCCTATTTTGGGTGCTATCTTTACCCAATTGCCAAAACCAGTCGTTGGTGGTGTGACGTTATTGATGTTTGCAACGGTCGCAACCGCTGGTATTCGTATCCTATCAACCGTCAACTTTACCCATCGCAACATCTTAATCATTGCCACTTCGCTAGGTCTGTCCATGGGCGTGGCTTTTGTTCCTGACGTGTTCGCACAGGCGCCGCAGCTTTTCCGTAATATCTTTGGTTCGGCAGTTACTATGTCAGGTATTGTGGCCATTACTCTTGATATGATTTTGCCCAAAAACTACGGTGTCGAATTTGATACAGCAGAACAACATGTAGATGACGGCCTAAAACCGCTTAGACAAAAGGCCTCTTAAAGTACGTTAGGGCATGTCTAATCTTTTACCAATAAGCATTGCTGCCTTTGGTTCTGGTTCTGGTTCTGGTTCTGGTTCTGGTTCTGGTTCTGGTTCTGGTTCTGGTTCTGGTTCTGTACGCTAGCTCTTTTAGCTCTCCTTAATACGAAAGCATTCAGAATAATTTCGTATTAAGGGCGTTCTATAGACGTAAAATGATAATAAATAAGCATTACTCAAGACCACAGCCACGCAAAATGAACGGCACCAAAAAGTCTGCCGCCCGCGCTTCATCCTGCTGATCGTACTCACTCTTTTCCATCAAACCAACGATTTCTGTCTCAAATTCCGCATATCGCTGCGTCGTTGCCCAAATCAAAATCAATAGCTGTAAAGGGTCAGCGATGCCAATTTTGCCTTGCTCATGCCAAGTTTTCATCACTTGCGCCTTGTCTAGCGCCCACTCTTTCATGGTCGCCGACATAAAGTCATGCAGATGCGGGGCACCGCCGATGACTTCAAGGGCAAACAACTTATGGCGATTGGGATGAGCAAACGCTTGATGCAATTTGGTACGGACGAACTTTTCGATGACGATTTTAGGATCGCTATCGACTGTCATGGTGACTAAGCCATCGTTCCATTCTTGAATAATAGAATGCAGCACAGCTTGGTACAGGTTTTTTTTATTCTTAAAGTAGTAATGAACGTTGGCTTTTGGTAGCTCGGCTCTATCTGCAATGCCTTGCATCGTCGCCCCACGAAAACCTTGCAGGACAAACTCTTCTTCTGCTGCCGCCAAAATGACGGTTTGATTGTGGGCGCGGATATCTTGCTGATTTCGCTGTACAGGCGCGTCAGACGCTGCTTGTGGTTCTATATCGTTATGTTGAGCCATGATTAATGTTACCTGTCGTTATTGTGATGAATAGAGAGTCAGATACCAGCCAATAACTGGATTCATATGCTAATTTTTATGAAATATCACCAGCCTCAATAAAATATTTGCATAAAGTAGTTGACCAAATGGTCAGGTTTAAGCAGAATAGCTCATAGTAAACCAATTATTATTCGATAAATACTACTTTAGCATGAGATGTTATCGAGAAATGTTACTCCACCGCTTTTGTCAGAAAAGAAAAGGATGTCATTGTGAAATTATCTTTACAGCAGTTTAATGAGCTCTCAACAGCTGAGGCAATTTCACATCTATTGACCTGCTGTACCAGTACCCATTGGGCGCAGGCTTTAGAAAAAAAACGTCCTTTTGCCGATATACCCATACTACTTGCCCATAGTGACCACGCTTGGCAACAAGCACAGACAGAAGAAGCCCAGTTACTAGAGGCTTTTGATGGTCATCCACAAATCGGCAACGTTGACTCATTAAAAGAAAAATACCGCAACACTCAAGACAGTGCTGCCCATGAGCAGTCAGGTGCCAATGATGCCAATGACGAGGTGATTGAAGCTTTGGCACAAGGCAATCAAGACTACCTTGATAAATTTGGCTTTATCTTTATCGTGTTTGCCACTGGTAAGAGCGCACAGCAAATGCTCGATTTATTGTTAGCACGCTTGCCCAATGATCGCGCTACTGAGCTGGTCAATGCGGCGGCTGAGCAAAATAAAATCACCCGCTTACGTTTACAGAAACTGCTGAGTGACGCTTAATGCATTCAGCCTCATCTGACTCATCTATATAAAAGGAATTATTATGTCAGGTACTCTCTCATCACATATCTTAGATACCCATCTGGGCAAACCAGCCGCTGGTATTGCCGTGACGCTACACCGCGTGAGCACAAGTGGCGAGGCGTCACTATTAGCCAATGGCGTCACCAACGCGGATGGACGCGTGACACCAGATAGCTGGTCGTTTGACCCAACGATTGATATTGCTGAGTATCACTTAGATGTTGGTCGTTATACCTTAACATTCGATACGCAGTCTTATTTCGATATGCAAAATCTCACGGCTTTTTATCCGCAAGTAGTCATCGACTTTATGATAAGTGATAACGGTCACTATCATGTACCGCTACTGCTTAGCGCACATGGCTACAGCACGTATCGCGGCTCGTAGTTTTTAACATCACTATATAAAAGAACATCGCCGTAGCAAAGCACATTGAAAGATTGAAAAAAGCTGAACAAAAGAAAATTGTAAAAAGGACATTTGCAACATGGGCGCTTATTATCTCGATTGGTTTAATTTATTTTTTCGCTGGTTCCACGTCATCGCTGGCGTGGCATGGATTGGTGCGTCTTTTTACTTTGTTTGGCTAGATCTTAGTTTACGTAAACCGCCACAGTGGAAGGCTGACAAAGGCATTTCAGGCGACTTATGGGCGGTACATGGTGGCGGCTTTTATGAAATTGCCAAATACAAGCTCGAACCCGAAGAGATGCCAAAGACCCTGCATTGGTTTAAATGGGAAGCTTATACTACTTGGCTGACGGGTATGGCGATGCTCTCTATCGTCTATTATGCCAATGCAACTGCCTACTTGATTGATCCAAGCAAAGTCGCTTTTGGTAGTAGTGTCGGTGCCATCTCGACCAGTTTATTATTTTTATTCGGCAGCTATTTTATTTATGAGGTGATTGTCCGCAGCCATTTAGGCAAAAACTCCTTTATTTTTAGCACCATTATTTTTATCCTATTAATCATCGCCTGCTGGGGTTCTTATCAGCTATTTAGTGACCGTGCTTCGTTCATTCATATCGGTGCTATCTTAGGTACTGTGATGGCAGGTAATGTGTTTTTTGGCATCATGCCCGCTCAACGAGCGCTGGTAGAATGCGTGAGGCGTGGCGAAAAACCCGGCAAAGAAGTGGCGGACTTGGCACTACAAGCAAAAAATCGCTCGCTGATGAACAACTATTTTACCTTACCGCTGATCTTTACCATGATTAGCAATCATTATCCGATGATGTACTCTCATGCTCACGGTTGGTTGGTATTGGTATTTGTGGGTATCATCACGGCCATTGTACGTCACTATTTTAACCAAAAACATTTAGACAATCATAAGCCGCGTTATTTGGTCATCCCTGCTGTCTTAACCGTATTATTAATTATTTGGATGCGCCCAGAACCAATTGAACCATTACCTGTTGTCGCTGCTGCAGTCGCTGCTGAAACGGCGACACCAAATAGTGTGCCACCAACAAATACTGATAGTGCAGTCGACGGTTCTACTATAAGCACTGACGCTGCCTCAAATGCAAATATTACTGCCGATGCTTTACCAGTGAGTGCCTCCGCGGACGATGCCATTATGGGTGTCGTACACACGCGCTGTAGCACTTGCCATGCCGCGCAGCCAACCCAGCAAGGATTCGCCGCGCCGCCAGCTGGTATCATCTTGCAGACACCAACCGACATGAAAATACATAAAGCAAAAATCGTCACTGCCGTACAAACGGGCTATATGCCACTGGGTAATCTCACACAGTTGACTGATGAAGAGCGCCAACAGCTCGTTGCCTATACGTCGGGATTATAGATAGCAGTCGTATGATTCAACCGTTATCCCTTAATGACGATGATTTTTTGTATAAAAGCCAGCAATGCAATCGGGCACTTTATTCATCGTCACTGCTAGTGTGTGTCCTCATTTTAAAAATGGAGATAAAAGTTAGGACACGTCCTAATTCAGGTATAAAAAATACCCCCTCTTGCTCACCCCTATTTTGCTTTAGTTTATCTAGGATATATTGACAATGAGTAAAAAAATAATCAGCGATTTCAATCAAGATACCTACCCTCGTGACTTAAAAGGCTATGCTGACAAGCCACCAAAAGCCAACTGGCCAGGCGGTGCCAAAATTGCTGTGCAGTTCGTCCTCAATATCGAAGAAGGCGCAGAAAACAGTGTCATCCATGGCGATGCTCAGTCAGAGCGGTTTTTATCGGATGTCTTGGGTACGCCAGAATTTAACAATCGCCATCAGTCGATTGAGTCAGCCTTTGAGTATGGTAGCCGTGTGGGTGTTTGGCGAGTATTGGACACTTTTAAAGAATACGGTTTGCCGATTACTACCTTCACTTGCGCCGCCGCTGCTGAAAAGACGCCGCACATTATCGAACGAGTATTAGAAGATGGTCACGAAATCGCTAGCCACGGTCTACGCTGGATTACTTATCAAGATATGTACCGCGAAACCGAGCGCGAGCATGTGCGCCGTGCCACTGAAATATTCGAGCGTATGATCGGTGGTCAACCCCTTGGTTGGTACACGGGACGAGATAGCCCGAATACTCGTGAGTTAGTCGCCGAACAAGGTGGCTATATTTATGACTCCGACTCTTATGCGGATGAACTGCCTTACTGGCTCAATGTCAAAGTAGAAGACGGTAACAAAATCGCTCGTAAGCCGCATTTGGTCATTCCCTATACCTTAGAAACCAATGACATGCGCTTTGCCTCAAGCCCCGGTTTTACCAACGCCGAGCCTTTTTATCAATACTTAAAAGACAGCTTCGATACCTTATACGAGGAAGGCGCACACACACCCAAAATGCTGACCATCGGTCTGCACTGCCGCATCATTGGTCGCGCAGGCCGCATCATTGCCCTCAAAAAGTTTTTGCAATATATCACTAGCAAGCCCGATGTGTGGGTATGCCGCCGTGATGACATTGCCAAACACTGGTATAAAAACCATCCAGCTACAGCCGATAACACTGCAAACTGGATGTAACCATAAGTTTAGACACAAATTTATCGAGGCTCAACACCACTAAGGAACATCAATAATGTCAACAAAGAGTACTTATTACGCACCAACTGGCGGATTGCCTCCACAAACACAGCTACTATCTGATCGCGCTATCTTCACCGAAGCTTATGCGATCATTCCCAAACGTGTACTAACCGACATTGTTATTAGCTACCTGCCTTTTTGGACAGGTATGCGGATGTGGGTGATTGCACGTCCTTTGACCGGCTTTTCAGAAACCTTCTCACAATATATCGTTGAAGTGGCACCAAATGGCGGCTCTCAAAAGCCTGAGCTGGATAGTAAAGCAGAAGCCGTATTGTTTGTTGTTGAAGGTGAAATGGATATTACTATTGAAGGCGAAGCGCATCATCTTGAAGCGGGTGGCTATGCTTTCTTACCGCCGGAATGCAAATGGACGCTAAAAAACAATAGCGACAAGCACGTTAAATTTCATTGGATTCGCAAAGCTTATCAATTTGTAGAGGGTATTGATGCGCCCGAAGCCTTTGTAACAAGCGATCATGATGTTGAAGCAATTGAGATGCCGGGTACGGATGGCGTTTGGAAAACCACCAGATTTACCGAGCAGTCTGATATGCGTCACGATATGCATGTGAATATCGTTACTTTCCAGCCAGGTGGCGTGATTCCATTTGATGAAACTCATGTTATGGAACATGGTTTGTATGTCCTAGAAGGTAAAGCCGTCTATCACTTAAATGGTGAATGGGTAGAAGTTGAGGCAGGTGATTTTATGTGGTTACGCGCATTCTGCCCACAATCTTGTTACGCCGGTGGTCCTGGTCCATTTAGATACTTGCTCTATAAAGATGTGAACCGTCATATGCCGTTTATTCGTCCAGCACGATAAGCCATGCGCAATAATAATAACAATTAGAACAACAAAGCATTCAGAACGATGAGCAATCTAGAGGCATAATCATTAATTCGAGTATGTCATTTATTCCCAGATGGTGGTTTAAGTCGCGTACGGGCTTATGGCAAAGTGGCTCATAGCAATTATAAATAGTGATCACCAAAAGTAAGGCAAAGTCATGAGTACTCTTATGAAGACTACGATCGTTGCAAGACCTTTAACCAAAGCTGAGTTTGCGCCCTACGGCACCGTAATTGAGCCCTATGACAAGGAAGCGCAGACGCCTGAAAATAGCTACCATATCAATAAAGGCTATGCCTGTCGCCATCACGCCATCGCTGAAGCAAAACTTGACGGCGGCGATGTCGGCATGAGTATCTTTCGCGCCAAAAAGCGTGAATTTCCTATTGCCTTATCGGTCATGGAATATCACCCGTTTGGCACGCAAGCGTTTTTCTCAATGAATGGTCAGGATTATATCGTCATCGTTGCGCCTGCTGGTGCGCCGCCACAGTCTGCGGATGATTTGACCGTGTTTTATGTCCAATCTCATCAAGGTGTGCAATACGATGCCAATGTCTGGCATCATCCGCTACTTGCCCTCGGTTGTGACTCTGATTTTTTGGTGATAGATCGTATCAATGGCGAAGGCAAAAACTGTTATGAGCTGGAGATAGAAGATTGGCAGGTGCAAATTGAGCTTGCCAGTGAGCAATCTGCCGTTTAATTAGGATCTGCAAACGAGCTATTAACCATTCATAAAGCCAGTTAATAAAGATTAGCTGGCTTTATTGTGAATGTAGGGTCAACCCTATATAAATAATCATCCTCCAAAAAACAGTAACCATTTAGCAGCGACAGCAAAACATCTACCTAGGCTACTTGCCTTTTATGTACTATCATACTAGAATACTGAAACGAAGTAAGCATCCTTTTTCTTTTCTATTAAGATGAATGTTATGAGCACAGACCCTTATCAAAGCTTATTAAGCCATTTAGCCAGTTGTCATGACAGCGCCGCTATCGACCTGCTATTCAGTGCGCTATTGACAGAAAAAGAGCAGCAGGAAATTGCCAATCGTATCCGCATTTTTGACTTACTTGAGCGCGGTGTCACCCAGCGCGAGATATCTGAACAGCTAGGTGTCGGTATTGCTACCGTCTCGCGCGGCGCTAAAGCCATGCAAGTTCACGATGTGAGTGCCTTATTAACGACTCATAGAGAAAGCACACCTATACAAGATGCTTAACTTATTGAAAAATATTATATTAATCTACTCTCTTCTTATTTGATCAATCATTGAACCAATTTGGATATTGTTATGACCTCTCCTAACTCAAAACCTAGCCAACCTGCTGATATTGATATTCCTAGTAAACCACAGCGTATTAAACTCACGCAGGATATTGATTTCTTTGCGTTGTTTAAACGTATTGAGCACGCTTTTGAGACTTGTTATTTACTCGAATCACTGGGCGAAGATGGACATATGGCGCGTCATCATGCCATTGGTTTTGATCCAGTGATGACTATTGCTGCCCTTGATCGTACAACCCTCGCGATTACTGATAATAAAACCGCTGAGACTAGCCACTATCAGACTGATAACCCTTACGAGCTACTGCGTAAAATTACGCCGCAGCACGTCATTGCTCGCGACCAAAGCGGTGGGCTCGTCGGTTATTTGGGTTACGACAGTGTCAATTTCTTTGAACACAGTCTCAATGCTAAGCCGAGCGACGACTTTGAACCGTTTAAATTTGGTGTCTATTTGGATGGTCTAACGCTCGATAAGATGACCGGTGAGATTTTCTATTTTTATTATCCTACCGCGCAGCAAGACAATCGCATCGAGCAAATCAAAGCCCTACTTGATGAACCAATTCCAAGCTATGAGCCGCCTACGGTTGAGTTTTTGGGTGATGGCATGAGTCAAGAAGAGCATGCCAAAGTCGTTATGCAAGTCAAAGAAGACATCATCTCAGGGCGTATCTTTCAATGTGAGGTTGGCTTTAAATCTAAGTATCACATTGCCGGCGACAAGATGCCCATTTATGAAAAATTGCGGTCGGTCAATCCGTCGCCGCATATGTATTTTATGAAATTTGCTCAGCAATGCATCATTGGAGCGTCACCAGAGCTGCTATTTCGCTTGCGTCAAGGTGAGATGGAAACTTATCCACTGGCAGGCACAGCCAAACGCGGAATCAATGTTGTCGAAGATCGTAAGCTTGCCCGCGCCTTATTAAATGATGCTAAAGAGATTGCCGAGCACAATATGTTGGTCGACCTGCACCGCAATGACATTGGCCGTGTGGCACAATTTGGTACTGTAAAAGTACGTAGCCTTATGGATATCAAACGCTTCTCACACGTGCAACATATCTCGTCTGAGATCGTCGGGATTTTGCATCCTAATGAAGATATGTTTAGCGCCCTTGCCAGCAACTTCCCCGCGGGTACTTTGTCAGGCGCGCCAAAAGTTGAAGCGATTAAAGTCATCAACGAGCTAGAACCAGATGGACGCGGTGCTTATGGTGGTGCGCTTGGATCGTTTAATTTCAATGGTGATTGTATTTTTGCCATTCCTATTCGTAGCCTATTCATCAACGGCGAGTCTGCCTATGCGCAAACCTGCGGCGGTAATGTTTATGACTCCAATCCTGCTGATGAATATCTAGAAATTCAGCGTAAATTGTCTGCCATGAAAGTGGTATTAGACAGTTTTATGAACCCGTAAATTGCTTATATTTTGCCAAAGAGTTGATAACCAATGAATGTTTTAATTATAGATAACTACGACTCCTTTACTTTTAATCTTTACCAATATATCGGTGAGATCTTACAGACGGTGGACAATGATAAAGCCGCAAACGTCATGGTTAAACGTAATAATGAGATAACGTTAGCAGATGTGCAGGCAATGAATCTTGATAGAATCATTATCTCACCTGGCCCTGGCGCACCTGATGATCCTGCCTACTTCGGTATTTGTGCTGAAGTAATTGAGGTCATGGGTAAGACGACACCGCTACTGGGTGTTTGCTTAGGTATGCAAGGAATTGCCCATGTATTTGGCGGTGACGTAGTACGTGCTGGTGTACCGATGCATGGTAAGGTCTCATCGATTCGCCATGATGGCGCGGGTGTCTATCAAGGCTTGCCACAAGAGATAGAAATCATGCGCTACCACTCATTAATGGTAAAAGCAGACAGCCTACCAGATTGCTTGGCTGTCACAGCCGTCGTCGCCAATGACGCTCATGCTCAGTTAAACCTGACCGAATCAGCGCTAGCAGGTGATGAGATTATGGGACTACAGCATAAAGACTATCCCATTCAAGGCGTACAGTTTCATCCAGAGTCATTTGCAACTGAAGGTGCCAAACGCTTGCTGACGAATTTTTTGCTACAGTTGTAAGTCATGATGCTTAAGTTTGGGGATATGACCCCAAAGGATAGTAAGCTAAAGACAAGCGTGCCTCTAATTTAAATAAATTGATTTTTATGCCGAACTGACTTGTGTTAGTACTTAATTAACGCTTTAATGATAGACTAAAAAAACAAACAAAAGACAGCCCTTACTCGGGTTGTCTTTTTCTTATGTCAGTATTGTATGATGCCATTAGCTAAAAGGCTTGGACAGTTTGAGGTTTTGAGTTTGGGCATGGGTTTTGATATCACATAAAAATAGAGAGCGATATGGCAAACACCGATGGCGTAATGTCAGCGCGGCAGTCATGGATAGGCACCATTCAAATCATCACGGCGGCGGTCTGCTGGGGTACGTTAGGGATATTTTCAACCTACCTCAATCAAATTGGCTTTAGTGGTTGGCAGATTACGATCTTACGTATCGTGACCGCTGCTTTTCTTATTCTTGTTATGCTACCGAAATTATGGCCGCGTCTTATCAAGCTTCGTCGAAAGCAGTGGCTTGGACTGGCATTGCAGTCTTTGATTGGCGTACTTGGTATGTCGGTATGCTACTTTTTTGCTGTGATTTATGTCGGTGCTGGGCCTGCGGTTGCCTTGCTTTATACTGCGCCTGTTTTTAGCTTATTGTTTTCGGCATTCTTGCTTGATGAATCCATTACTCGAAAGTCGGCATTATTGGCGCTCATGGCAGTATTTGGTGTCGGCTTGACGATGCTAGGCGAGCAGGCGCAAGTCAACTGGGGTATTTTACTGGGACTGCTAGCAGGCGTGTGTTATTCCTTATACGGGGTGCTCGGCAAGCGTGCGATGCACGATGCACACCCTGCGCCTTTGGTGTTTTTTACCTCTATTATCATCAGTGCCGGTGTACTGCTATTATTACCTGAAACTTATCAAACCTATGGGCAGTTAATGAGCTTACCTTTACATACTTGGGGCTATGCTTTGGGATTGTCTTTGATTGGAACCGTCGTCCCTTTTGCGCTTTATATGAAAGCGTTAGAGAAATTACCTGCCACTCGTGCATCGGTATTTACGATTTTTGAACCATTGACCGCCATTGCCCTTGCGATATTATTACTGCATCAATCCTTATCTTGGATTCAATATGTGGGCGTGGTGTTAATCTTACTGGCAGCTTTATTTAATGCAATATTAAACGGTACCGCCACTCGCGTACCACGCTGGCTAAAAAGACGACAAAGAATTTAGTCTGCACTCTTCAAAAATTTTGAATAGCCCTGTTGCCATTGTTATCAAACGAAAAAAGCCCCAACGATGACATTATCATTGGGGCTTTTTGTTGAGTATCTTTCGAAATGTTTAAAAACTTAACCAAGTGCTTTAAAATTGATTAAAGTAAAGGATTTACGACGATAGAAACTCAATGAAGACGGTAATTTTTTACCTCATTACTGTTCAATACGCTGCAAAAAGGCCTGCGTACGTGGATGCGTAGACAATTCGAACATCTGCTTAGGACTGCCTTCTTCGACCACGTGGCCATCCTCAATGAGCACCACATGATCTGCCACATCACGAGCAAATTTAATCTCATGAGTGACAACGACCATCGTCCAGCCTTCAGATGCCAGTTGCTTCATTGTTCCCAGTACATCTTGTACCAATTCAGGATCGAGGGCAGAAGTCGGCTCATCAAACAGCAATAGTGACGGTTCGATCGCCAGTGCACGAGCAATGCCGATACGCTGCTGCTGACCACCAGACAATTGGAACGGATACAGATCTGCCTTATCTGATAACCCTACTTTATCAAGTAATGCCAGTGCCTGTTCACGGGCTTGCGCCTTAGTTTGCCCTTGTACCACCGTCGGCCCAAGCATTAGGTTTTCAATCGCGGTCTTGTGTGGAAACAAGTTATAAGATTGAAATACCATGCCTGATTTACGCTGCAACGCCAGCAACGTTTTCTTCTTAGGCTTGGTAGCAAAATCAACCGTTAAGCTGCCATCATCAAAAGCAATGATGCCTTGATCAGGAATTTCCAGCGCATTCAAGCAGCGTAAAAAAGTGGTTTTACCAGACCCTGACGGCCCTAATATCACCACTACCTTGCCTTTTTCGATGGTCAAGTCGATGCCTTTAAGCACTTGATTGCCACCAAAAGCTTTGTGAATATTAGTGACTTGAATCATAAAGCTTCCTGTTGTACTGATATCTATTTGCTAATAACACACGCTTATCGACGCGGTATTACCATCCTATACTGCCTCAATTATCAAGGGTTTATTTTGCCACATAACGATCAAGCCTGGTTTCAAGCTTACCTTGAATAAAGGTCAAGAACAGACAAATACCCCAATAAATAATGGCCGCTTCGGTATAAACCAACATAAACTCATAGTTACGTGCCGTGATAATTTGCGCCTGCTTAAATAGCTCGGTTACCAATACCAATGACGCCAAAGACGTGTCTTTTACTAGGCTAATAAAGGTATTGGATAACGGCGGCACCGACACGCGCAGCGCTTGTGGCAAAATCACATGACGAAATGTCTGTAGATACGTCAAGCCAACGGTTGAGCCTGCTTCCCACTGTCCTTTCGGAATGGACAAAATCGAGGCACGCACCGTCTCCGATGCATAAGCGCCAATATTGAGCGAAAAGGCTATAATTGCTGAAGGAAAGGGATCAAGCTTTACGCCAATACTCGGCAAGCCGTAGAAAATAATAAATAACTGAACAAGCATTGGCGTACCGCGAATGGCGGACACATAAATACGGGCAAGTCTGTAAATAACCTCATGAAACCAACTGGCACGCGGAACGATACGAATCAATGCCACTGTCAATGCAATCATCATCCCAATCGCAAATGAGATCAATGCCAGCGGTATCGAATAATAGATACCGCCTTTGAGCATTGGCCAAAACGAATCAATGACAATTTGCGCCCGCGCAGGATCCATAAATGGCAATAATGCCAATAAATCAGTGAACATTGACGTAATAGACGCTAGCATTATTTCTGTTGACTTATATCAGCACCAAAGAACTCTTCGCTAAGCTTGGTCAGCGTCCCATCAGCTGCTAATGCGGCCATTGCTTCATTCAGTTTTGCCACGACTTCATCATCACCTTTTATGAGCACTAGACCTGACCCAGTCTGCTCACTAGCAGGCGCTGTCAGTTTGATCTCAAGTGCTGCATCTGGGAATTTTTTTAGATAATCCAACACTGCCAAATTGTCATTCATCGTGAAGTCAGCTCGATCTTGCTTAACCAGTTGAATCGCTTGCGCCATACCATCGACAGGGACGATTTCTGCGCCGTAGCGTTCTGCAAGCTCACCATAGTTACTGCTGAGCGACTGTGCAGTACGCAGACCTTTTAAACCTTCCCACGAGCTATAACGATTGTCATCAGTCGGTGCTAAAACAACAGCACCTGACCAGCTATACGGCATGGCTTTGTCATACTTTGCCAAACGTTCAGGCGTGGTCAAGCTTACTTGATTGGCCACCATATCGAAGCGTTTTGAGTCTAAACCAGCCAGCATAGCATCCCACTGGGTCTCTTTAAATTCGACGTCTACGCCTAGTTTATCCGCAACCGCACGTGTCACTTCGACATCATAGCCCGTCAGCTTGCCACTCTCATCATGATAGGTGAATGGTGGATAAGTACCCTCTGTACCGACGTTGATGGTGCCACCATTATTGATACGTTGCAGCAAATCAGAGCCACCCGTCGCGGCACTGTCCGTCGCATTGGTTTCTGCTTCATTGGTAGTAGACTGACCACAAGCGGCAAGTAGCATAGTACTGGCGGCAAGGGCTAAAAGAGTACGACGTTTCATAAGACGTCCTTATAAGAGTGAATGAATAATGCAAAAAAGGTGTCGTGCCAATAAAACCATAGCAACAAATAAGGATAAGACCAGCACAGGCAAATACTATAATAAAGTATTTGCGCCGCATTATTTAGCTTTGGCTGCTCGATTTGAGGATGCTCAGCATATTTTTCAATACTGTTTTTATATTATCTTTGAATTTTTGGACATTTTTTAGGCAGGTCTTAATATTATGATTGCCGATTAAATAGCTATTCATTCATATACTAGCGCACTTCAGAAAGAATAAACGTACAAAAACAGTGAGCATGCGTAAGACTATTATAGTTCACCTGAGAATTGATAGCGATCACCGGCATGCCACATCGTCACAAAGGTCAACACTCGACCTGCTGAATAAGTCTGACGACGCAATACCAATGTCGGCGACTGCGGTGCGATTTGCAGTAGCGCGGCAATCTCATCTGGTGCCGCTAGTGCACGAATGGTATAACTACCGCGCTCCAGTGGAATTTTGGCAATGAGGTAATCACTGGTATTGACCACACTGAAATCCTGCTCAATAAATTCTGGCACCTTCTTCGCATCCACCCAGCGCTCTTCATACTGTATGGGCTGACCATCCGCAAAATGAATGATTTTTACCTCGTATAAAACAGGAGTATCGCTGCTACTATCTGCGCCCGTACTGTCATCCATTATGGTTGTATGAGCGTTTGTGTTAGCGCTTGTATTAGAAGACACAGCTACTTCATCAATATCAAATTTACGCCGTAATTCATCGTTCAACATCGCAGCAGTAAGTACACGCTTACTCACCACTTGTGCCTGATAATCACGATTGGCAGATTTTAGATCCTGCGCGATATTACGCACTTCTACAAAGGTATGATTGAACTGCTGCTGCGCGACAAACGTTCCCGATCCTTGCCGGCGCTCCAATACTCGCTCTTCGCTTAGTTCTTTCAGGGCGCGATTGACCGTCATGCGAGATACGCCAAATTCTTTTGCCAACGCCATTTCTGTAGAAATTGCATTGCCCGCTTGCCATTTACCAGAGTGAATATTGTCCAATATCGCATTTTTAATCCGCTGATATGCCGGAATTGTCTTTGTCATGTCCGTTTTTAACCGTTAATTTCACCAATAAGAGTAGCGCCATAATATCACGAGATAACGTCATGAACCTTGGCAAAACACCCTGACTTCTGTCTATATACCAAAACCCTCACAAAAATAATTAAGTCATTTATAAAAAATTGCTTGCATGAAAAAATAAACTTTGATAATTTGTATATACAACTTTACAGCGGTACTAAAAAATCTGCTTCGTTTAATCTATATTTCGCTGAATGTATAGACTGACTGTAAAACACTGACTTTGATTAATTTATTGCCCTATTGCCTATCACAAGGATATGACCATGACTACTGAAAATGGAACCAACAATAAGCTTACCCGCCGTGATGAAAGCAGAAATATCGCTTCGCCTACAGGCAGCACGTTGCATTGTAAAAGCTGGCTGACCGAAGCGCCTTATCGCATGCTACAAAACAATCTACATCCTGATGTGGCAGAAAATCCAAAAAGCCTCGTTGTGTACGGTGGTATCGGACGCGCTGCCCGTAACTGGGAAAGTTATGATCAAATCCTAGAATCACTCAAAGAGTTAGAAGACGATGAGACGTTATTGGTACAATCTGGCAAACCTGTTGGTGTCTTCCAGACTCATGAAAATGCACCACGTGTCTTGATTGCCAACTCAAACCTTGTACCGCGCTGGGCGACGTGGGAGCACTTCAATGAGCTCGATCGTAAAGACTTGTTTATGTACGGTCAGATGACGGCAGGTAGCTGGATTTATATCGGTACGCAAGGCATCGTGCAAGGGACATATGAGACCTTTGTCGAAGCGGGTCGTCAGCATTATGACGGTAGCTGGGCAGGTCGCTGGATTTTGACTGCGGGACTTGGGGGTATGGGCGGCGCGCAGCCACTAGCGGCTACCTTTGCAGGCGCAACGTCATTGAACATCGAATGTCAGCAGTCAAGTATCGATTTCCGCTTGCGTACCGGTTATGTCGACAAGCAAGCAGACGATCTTGACCATGCTTATGAGTTAATCAAACAACATACGGCCGCGGGCGAAGCCGTCTCTATTGCCCTACTTGGCAATGCCGCAGATATCTTGCCTGAAATGGTTAAACGCGCTAACGCTGGTGGCATGAAGCCTGATTTGGTCACCGATCAAACCTCAGCGCATGATTTGATCAATGGCTATCTACCAAGCGGCTGGACGGTTGAAGAATGGAAGGCTGCTCAAGAAGATCCAGAGCAACACGCAGCCCTCACCAAAGCCGCTGCTCAATCTTGTGCGGTACACGTCCAAGCGATTTTGGATCTGCAAGCGATGGATATCCCAGCGACCGATTACGGTAATAATATCCGTCAGGTGGCGTTTGATGAAGGCGTAAAAGATGCCTTTAATTTTCCAGGTTTTGTCCCCGCCTATATTCGTCCGCTATTTTGCCAAGGTAAAGGTCCATTCCGCTGGGTCGCGCTCTCAGGTGATCCAGAAGACATCTACAAGACCGATCAAAAAATCAAAGAGCTGTTCCCTGAAAATCAGCATATCCATCGCTGGCTCGATATGGCAAAAGAGCATATTCAGTTCCAAGGCTTGCCTGCGCGTATCTGCTGGTTAGGGCTTGGTGAGCGTGACAAAGCAGGTTTGGCATTTAATGAAATGGTCAAAAACGGCGAGCTAAAAGGCCCCATCGTAATTGGCCGTGACCATTTGGATACAGGTTCTGTCGCCAGTCCAAACCGCGAAACAGAAAGTATGAAAGATGGCTCAGATGCGGTATCTGATTGGGCGCTATTGAACGGTATGCTCAATGTCGCAGGCGGTGCCACTTGGGTATCACTACATCATGGCGGCGGTGTCGGCATGGGCTACTCGCAGCATTCAGGCATGGTCATCGTTGCAGACGGTACAGATGCCGCAGCCAAACGCTTGTCACGAGTGCTCGTCAATGACTGCGGTTCAGGCGTTATGCGTCATGCCGATGCAGGCTATGAGTTAGCGATTAAGACTGCGAAGGATTACGGTCTAAACCTGCCAATGATTAAATAGTTTGTTCCTTGCCCTTATGAGCGATGAATTGACATAAGGACATAACCGCCAATTTATCAAGGAGGATAATATGATTGAGCAAAATACAACATCTAGTCTGCACGATGACAATGCGAAGACATCGTCGAAAAAACTGCTCTCGACCCCTGTGGCACTGATACAGCTCATTGCCTTTAGCGCTATCGGTCTGGTGATGTTTTTTGTGCCGTTTACCATTGGTGAAAAAAGCACGATTTTGTTCGATCATGGCGCGACCTATTTGGTTACTCAGCAGCATACTCTGTCGGTGACGTTATTGTTTTTGCTTATGCTCTATGGCGTGAGTAAACCATTTATCGACGGCTCGTGGAATAAGAATATCACTCATATGATTATGACCACTTTTAAAGTCATCGGTCTGATATTGGCGGTGATGTATGTTGCTGGCGCTGCGCCTGCCTTCATGATGGAAGCCGACATGCTGCCATTTTTGTTTGAAAAACTGGCATTACCAGTCGGTATGATTGTACCAATCGGGGCATTGATATTAGCATTTTTGGTTGGTTTTGGTTTGCTCGAGATGGTTGGTGTGCTCATGCAGCCCATTATGAAACCTATTTGGAAAACTCCCGGATCATCGGCGATTGATGCCGTCGCTTCCTTTGTCGGTAGCTACTCTATCGGTCTACTCATTACCAATCGCGTGTACTTACAAAAGCAATATTCAGCGCGTGAAGCCATTATCATCGCGACTGGATTTTCGACGGTATCAGCAGCGTTTATGGTGATTGTGGCCAAAACGCTTGGGATAATGGAATTTTGGAATGTGTTTTTTTGGTCTACGCTAGTGATTACCTTTATTGTCACTGCGATCACCGCTCGAATTCCGCCTATTAGTCTTTTTGATGATAAGGTTGACCGTCCAACCCTCGATCACGCAAGAGGTAAACGACTAGCCGCAGCATTTGATTTGGGTTTGTCTACTTCTCGTCAAGCAACTGACCTCAAACAAATTTTATGGTCTAATTTTCGTGATGGTCTGACGATGGCCGCTGCTATTGTGCCTTCTATCATAGCTGTTGGCTTAACCGGATTACTATTAGCAAAATATACGCCAGTGTTCGATGCGTTAGGCTTGCTTCTTTATCCATTTACATGGCTTGGCGGCCTACCAGAGCCTCTGGTCGCTGCCAAAGGAATGTCAGCAGGATTGGCTGAAATGTTCTTGCCAGCCCTGTTGCTAAGTGACGCAGATATACTGACGCGCTATGTGGCAGGGGTCATCTCTATTAGCAGCGTACTGTTCTTCTCAGCCATGATACCTTGTGTACTGGCGACCGAAATCCCAGTCTCTGTTGGTAAAATGGTGATTATTTGGTTTGAGCGCGTGGTTCTTAGTATTTTGCTAGCCGCAGCGTTTGGACAATTGGCGCTGTATATGAACTGGATTGGTTAATAAAAATGACATCAAAGAAGATACATTAAATGATCTAAAAGCGCCCAAACAGCTTAACCTCACAACGATATGCCTTAAAAATAATATAATTAACACTGCTTACAACACTAGGATTACCCTTATGAGCAACATCAAACAATTAACCCTACACCCACGCCAGCTTAGCTTTGAGATGCTACGTGACATCTACGATCAGCCAGTTGTATTGACGTTACCTGAGAGTGCTTATGAGGCGATAGATGCCTCGCACGAAGATGTACGTACGATCATTGCCCGTGATAAAAGCGCTTATGGTATCAATACTGGTTTTGGTCTACTTGCCAAAACACGTATCAGTGATGACCAGCTTGAGCTCCTTCAGCGTAACCTAATTGTTTCTCACTCGGTCGGTACTGGTGACGCGCTACCAGATGGCGTGGTTCGATTGATTATGTTGATGAAAGTTGCCAGTTTAGCTCAAGGCGTCTCTGGCGTACGCCGCGAGGTGGTTGATAGCTTACTGGCTTTAATCAACAATCAAATAACGCCAAACATTCCAGCCAAAGGCTCAGTCGGTGCCTCTGGTGATTTAGCCCCTTTATCACATATGACACTAGCCATGATGGGTGAAGGTCACGTCTATGTCGATGGCAAAAAAGTCCTTGCCGCTGATGCATTAGCACAGCACGGACTTGAGCCGATTACATTGGCCGCCAAGGAAGGCCTTGCACTCATTAACGGTACACAAGTATCAACGGCGCTGGCATTACGTGGTTATTTCTTAGCGCGTGACTTGCTTGAGACAGCTACCATCGTCGGCTCACTATCCATTGATGCGGCCAAAGGCTCGGATTCACCATTTGATGCGCGTATTCATGACGTGCGTGGTCATCATGGTCAAATCGAAATCGCCAAAGCACATCGTCAACTAATCAAAGGTAGCGCTATCCGTGCCTCACATGACGGCGAGCAAGATGATCGAGTTCAAGACCCTTACTGCCTACGTTGTCAGCCGCAAGTCATGGGCGCCTGTCTTGATATCATCAACCAAGCAGGTAAAACGTTACTAATCGAATCCAATGCGGTGACAGACAACCCACTTATCTTTAATAACGAAGATGGCCCAGTGGCTATTTCAGGTGGTAACTTCCATGCCGAGCCTGTGGCTTTTGCCGCGGATATTTTAGCCTTGGCAATCGCCGAGATTGGTTCGATGTCTGAGCGCCGTGTTGCCTTGCTGATCGATGCGACGCTGTCAGGTGGCTTACCACCATTCCTAGTCGATAATGCTGGGGTCAACTCAGGCTTTATGATTGCGCATGTGACCGCAGCAGCACTGGCTTCAGAAAACAAATCTATCGCCCATCCAGGCAGTGTCGATAGTATTCCGACCTCTGCTAACCAAGAAGACCATGTATCCATGGCCACCTATTGTGCACGCCGTCTTTATGAAATGGCTCACAACACCGCCACCATCATCGGTATTGAACTGCTAGCTGCTGGTCAAGGTATCGACTTCCATCGTGGATTAGAGACGTCAGAGCCATTGACAGTGGCGCATCAGAGACTACGCGAGAAAGTCACGTTCTATGATAAAGATCGCTACCTAGCCCCAGATATCGAGGCAACCAAGCAGCTAGTACTAGACGGTACACTTGCACAGCATTGGCAAGAACTACGTCGCGACTGGTACGAGTCTAAGTAACGGTTAATTGGTAAAAGGAGAGCAGCAATGGCAGTCGCAAACATTACCAAACCCATTAGCCATACAGGCGCTGATATGACCCAGTGGACAGGCCGTGCTGAGCCGTTTGAAACTGCACGTGCCCGCTATTGGTATCAGCTCGCCCAGCCTTATGAGAATCAAAATATTGGGCTGGTTGGTTTTGCGTGTGACCAAGGTGTCAGACGCAATCAAGGGCGTGTGGGCGCACGAGCTGCACCGCCTTTGATTCGTCGCGCGTTCGCTGCATTGCCAGTCATTGCCGAGTTGCAACAACGCTTTAATGATCAACTACCATCCTTACTCGGTGATGCGGGTGACATTCATTGTCATGACAACGACAGCTTTACCGAGCGTACCCTTGAGCAAACTCAGATTAAATACGCTGATGCAGTCAGCACTGTCGTCAAGCAAGGTGGTCTACCCATCGGACTTGGCGGTGGTCATGCCATCGCTTACGGTAGCTTTTTGGGATTGTGGCAGGCGTTGAAAGAAACAAATGATACGACTATCAGCACACACACAGCACCTACTATCGGGATTATTAATTTTGACGCGCATTTAGATATTCGTCAGTCTGATGTAGCGACTTCTGGAACACCTTTTCGCCAAATTGCTGAGCATCTTGATGCACACGATCAGCCCTTCCATTATTGCTGTATAGGCGTCAGTCGCTTTTCTAATACCGCCGCGCTCTTCGATCGCGCTGAGCAACTGGGCGTACAGGTCATTAGCGATGAAGACTGTCACTATCAGCCTTGGGACACACTTACTGAGCAGGTCAAAAGCTTCATAGATCAGGTTGATATTATTTATCTCACCATCGATATGGATTGCTTGCCATCTAGTGTCGTTCCGGGTGTCAGTGCGCCTGCGGCCTTTGGTATTGAGCTGGGTTTTCTTGAGCGTATGGTCAAGCTGATGATGTCATCAGGTAAAGTAAAAATGGCCGATATTGCTGAAATCAACCCCGCCTTTGATGTTGATAGTCGTAGCTGCAAGGTCGCTGCTCGACTGCTGGCAACAATTGTAGAGCAGCACTTACTTGTCACCTAGGTCTTACAAACAAAGATCTTAAGAACAAAGGTCACTCGCCTCCCAATAATTAGGAGCATACTATGAATGCATCAAAAAACTCTACAGAGCAGACGTTCGACGAATCTACTATGACATCGTTTGATCATCTCATTATCAATGCCAACATTGCGACGTTTTCAGCGCACTATGGTTTTAATATTTATGAAAACGAAGATGCTGATAGCATCCCATACGGTCAGTTAGAGAACGCGGCGATCGGTATTAAAGACGGCAAAATTGCTTGGCTTGGGGCACATGACCAAATCACTTCTCATCTGCCTCATTATCACGAGAACCAAATCACAAACGTCGATGGTAAATGGCTGACCCCGGGGCTTATCGACTGTCATACACACATTGTCTATGGTGGTAACCGCAGCAATGAATTTGAAGCTCGTTTGCAAGGTGCCAGTTATCAAGACATCGCTGCACAAGGCGGCGGTATTGTCGCGACTGTTAGTGCCACCCGCGAGGCCAGTATTGAATCGCTATTTTCCCAAAGTGAAAAACGCCTAGTCGCCCTCATTAAAGAAGGCGTCACCAGTATCGAAATCAAATCCGGTTATGGTCTCGACTTAGACACTGAGCGCAAAATGCTCACGGTCGCACGCCAGCTTGGCGAAAAACACGGCATTCATGTGAGCACTACTTACCTTGCAGCACATGCTCTACCACCTGAATACAAGTCTCACATGCAGGACCGTGCGGACGACTATATAGAGCAAGTCTGTGAGTGGCTACCCATTTTACACTCCGAAGGCTTAGTTGATGCGGTCGATGGCTTCTGTGAAAACATTGCGTTTAGTAGCGATCAAATCAGACGCGTTTTTGAAGTCGCACGCTCATTAGACCTGCCAGTCAAACTACACTCTGAGCAGTTGTCTGACATCGGCGGTAGCGCTTTAGTTGCCGAATACAAAGGATTATCTAGCGACCATTTAGAACACTTATCAGAAACTGACATAGCGAAGATGGCTGCTAGCAATACGATTGCGGTGATATTACCCGGAGCGTTTTATACGTTACGTGACACCAAGCTGCCACCGATTGAGGCACTGCGTAAGCATCGCGTCCCCATAGCGATTTCAACCGATTGCAACCCTGGCACCTCACCCTTAACGTCACTGTTATTGACAATGAATATGGGCTGTACGCTATTTTATTTAACTCCTGAAGAAGTCTTGGCAGGGTCAACCGTTTATGCAGCGCAGGCTTTGGGGTTAGCGAGTAAAGGCAAAATAGAAGTGGGTTGTGATGCTGATTTAGCGCTATGGGATATTGCCCGCCCTGCTGACTTGGCCTATCAGATGGGGCTAAACCCTATCCAAGGCATCATGATTCAGGGTAAATGGCGCGAGACAGTATAGTTAATACACCTTTATTTATCGTAATCACAAAAGCCCCAGTCATTTAATAACTGGGGCTTTTTTAATAATAAACGCGCGGCTTTGCTATCCCATTTTCGAAAAACTGAGTAGCAAGAAAAATGACTATTGGCGATATCTATCTAACTTCGTTATTTCTTAAACTTATTTTTAAATACACTGCCGGTATTGGCATCGATATTCAACCAAACGATACTATTACCTTTGAGGATATCAGCCTCGTAATAGTACGCATGATCACTATAATCTCGGTCGTTTTTAAACTCAATCTCTATAACACGGCCGCCGGTTTGTTTTTCAGCAATGTTCATTGCCTGTGTAACATCAATCTTCGCTTGTTTAAGCGCCTTATAATCTGCCATATCATCACGGTCTAATCGATCCATATCCGTACTGATCACCTTACCAGTTGTGGCATCGACTTTGATTTCATAGTTTCGGCTACTGGTTATAAATTCTATCTCATACAAACCACCTTGCGCTTTATCATCATCGTGGTCAAAGCTGGCGCTCATCAATAGACCGGATGACTTTTTGGCAGCAATATTAATGGCTTGTTGTAAGCTTATTTTACTGGCTTTAGCGGCTTGCACTTCACTTGCTAATGGCGGACTTGCAGATGCATAGATTGTTGTACTTAACATAGCCGCACCCACTACTACTGCAGCACGAGTACCTAAGGTCGTTAGCGAAAATGACTTAAAAATCTTGCTCATAACGGTCTCCACAAAATTATTTTTATTGACTGTTCTAAATTAATTATCTTTCAAAAAATGCACATTATCAATAGGACAATCGTATCACTTCATAGAGAATGCTTTGACATTCCATGTCATCGTTGATCTATAAAAAACGCGCCTATCGTTAAAATAGACGCGTTATTCTTTGGTGCTGGCAAATAGTAGTATCAATTAAGTTTAATAAATACTTATAGTAGATAATGATTTAGAGACAACTATTCGTTAGTAAGCGACTATAATAAAAGTACTTAGTTTAAAATACCATAAGCAACCAATGCATCGGCAACCCGTTTAAAACCAACGATATTTGCACCAGCCATATAATTGATATAGCCATTATCCGTTTGACCATACTGTTCTGAGGCATCGGCTGCACTGTCATGAATGTTTCTCATGATGTTTTTGAGGCGCAAGTCTATTTGCTCAAAGCTCTTATACTGACGTACTGAGTTTTGTGACATCTCAAGCGCAGAAACGGCCACACCGCCTGCATTGGCCGCCTTACCTGGGGCATAATGCACACGGTGCAAACGAATATAATCGATGGCTTCGGCAGTCAATGGCATGTTGGCACCTTCGACAACGTATGTAATGCCATTTTCAACCATGAGCTTGGCATCTTCTTCACTGACTTCATTTTGCGTCGCTGATGGAATCGCGATGTCACCTTTAAACTGCCATGGTTTTTGCTTCGCAAACCATTCACCACCATAAACGTCAACGTACTCAGCCAGCGGTTTGCTTTTTGCTTTTTGCGCCTTAAGCCAATCAATTTTTTCTTGATTCAGACCCGCTTCATCATACAAAGTTCCTTGTGAGTCTGACACCGTGACGACGATGCCGCCCAACATATGGGCTTTTTCAGCAGCATGTAATGAGACATTACCAGCACCCGAAACCAGCACTCTTTTACCTTTAATATCGTCATTTTGCGCGGTAAGCATGTTCTCTAAGAAATATACAGCGCCGTAACCTGTCGCCTCAGTACGCATCAAACTACCACCGAAGCCAACGCCTTTACCAGTCAAAACGCCGCCGTGTTCGTGCGTTAAATTCTTATACATAGCAAACATATAGCTGACTTCACGCCCACCCACACCAATGTCACCAGCTGGCACATCGATGTCTTTATTCACATAGTGATGTAGCTCACGCATAAAAGCATAGCAAAAACGACGGATTTCACTGTCTGTTTTGCCTTTGGGATCAAAATCAGAGCCGCCTTTACCGCCACCCATCGGCAATCCAGTCAAGGCATTTTTGAATATTTGCTCAAAGCCTAAGAACTTCAAAACAGATTGGTTGACAGTCGGATGAAATCTCACACCCCCTTTATAAGGACCCAAGGCATTGCTGAACTGGACGCGCCAGCCGCGGTTAACCTGAACTTCACCTTGGTCATTTTCCCAATTAATACGAAAAGCAATAATACGGTCAGGCTCAACGAGGCGCTCAAATATTTTAAAAGTATCATACTCTGGATGGGCGTCGTATAGCGGGGCAATCGTGATTGCAACTTCTTTTACCGCTTGAACGAATTCAGGTTGATGGGCATAACGTGCTTCAACTTTTTCGATGGCCTGACTGATACTCATATCTTTTCCTTAAGGTAAAAATGGTGATCGTGATTATTTACACCGACGTCACGTCGTATTGTATTGATAACAAACGAGGGGATTGTGGACACTGATGTAAAACTGAAATTGCCCCTACACGCTGACTTGTGTAGAGACAAATGGGATTAAAAAAGCTGACTGAATTTATGCTTAGAGGCCAAATTCAGAGACAAGAACATTTTTTATCTCATAATATATATCATTTTTGAGGCGTATAAGTCTAGTGAATATCGCCATCATGGAAAGTTATAAGCGATTTTTATTGGCCCAGTCTAAAGTGTGCCTTTTTATAGAACCTTGAGGCATCGACTGAGTAGCCTAAAGATACACTTAATTGTGCTAAAAATAGCCATGTATTACTAAAGCGTCTTTTTTTCCTAATGCCTGAGTACATCCAATATCAATAGATATTTATATGTTGCTCTCCGTTTCAGAGACGAAAGGTCAATAATGAGCATTAAACGGTATAAAAACCCAAAAATTTAGCTTTTCACTTAAGTCCACGTATATCAATATTGATAGCAAGGGTTTATAATGATTGACTTAGTCGACATTTATTTCCCATCATTACTAACCGTTATTTTATCCATTGAATAACCTGTCACAGAGAAAGCGATATGCGTACAGATTCATTCCAGCAGATTTTGGAAGACCTAAACAGCTCATCAGCCGATGTTGAAGCATCTGCCCTCATTTCTAACGATGGTCTTATGATTGCATCAGCACTACCAACGGGCGTTGATGAAGACCGTGTTGGCGCTATGTCAGCGGCTTTATTGTCATTGGGTGACCGCGCAGGTCGTGAATTGGCACGTGGTGGTATCGATCGTATTATGATTCAAGGTGAAAAAGGCTACGTGATTATGACCTCATCTGGAGACGAAGCAGTACTTACCATTATGGCAAAACCGAATGCGAAACTTGGTTTGATATTCTTAGATATCAAACGTGCTTCAGAAGCCCTTGCAAAACTTATCTAATTGGTGACTTTGGATTTTTGTCGATAGCACATTGTTTTATTATTTAACGTCACATAACACATAAAGTGACTGATAAAAATCACTTTAAATCAAAATTTAGTGACTGTCTCATAAAAAATATTTAAGAGGGCGCACATTATTTGTATGGGATAATTGCCCAATAAATATTGGGGCTGCTACTGAGCTAAAACGCAATATAATGTTATCGACAAGTACCACACCAGATTGGCTTTTTAATCATTATGAATATAACGATAAATGAAGGAGATTACGATGGGTTCTCCAATCCCTGATGCACACAAGCCTGATATGCCCGCTGAGCAGATTACTCTGACTTACTATGATGGTACATCGCGCACTGTCTATGATACTGGTATTGAACGCCCTTATCCTGATGGCAAACTGATTGTATCGCGCACCGATTTGAACGGTGTCCTGACTCACGTCAACGATGCTTTTGTCGAAATCAGTGGCTACAGCGTTGATGAGCTTATTGGTCAGCCACAATCGATTTTGCGCCACCCTGATATGCCAAAAGCTGCTTATAAAGATTTGTGGGATACCGCAGAAGCTGGGCAAAAATGGCATGGCTACGTTAAGAACTTATGCAAAGATGGTAGTCACTATTGGGTCTATGCGACCGTTGTTCCGAACATTCGTCGCGGCGAAACAGTAGGTTATACCTCGGTACGCCGTAAGCCATCACGCAGCAAAATCGAAGCTGCGACGGCTCAGTATGCCCAAATGAATCAAAATGAGGAAGGCTAAATCATGACGACACACAATATGTTAATCGCCCCTGATTTTTCGCCTGAGCGTTTTGCAGGCTGGCACATGTTTAATACTTTGATCCAAAAACGTGCCAACCTAAACATGCACCTAAACATACCTGCCTCACATGCTGAGCAAGAGCAGATTATTGAGGCAGGTGACATTCAGGTCATTTACGCCAATCCTTTTGATGCAGCCACTTTGATCCGTGAGCAAGGCTACCGTGCCGTTGCCCGTCCTATTGGCAAATCAGATGAGATGGTCATTGCTGCTGCGGCAAACAGTGAAATCAAGCACTTAGAAGACATTAAAGCAGGTGCGACCATAGCAATGGCGGACAACCGTGATGTTAAGCTGATTGGTTTACGCTTACTAGAAGCTGTGGATATAGAAGAGTCTGATCTCAACTGGGATATCACTGAGACTTATCAGGCAGCCGCCCGTAAAGTCATCAAAGGTGATGCTCAAGCGGCTTTCTTCTTGGCAGAGATTTTTCATAGCTTTTCACGCCTGACCAAAACTCAGCTGTCGGTGCTGATCGAAAGTGATTTAGCGGATATCAGCCATGTATTACTGATTAAAGATGACTTTCCTGATACAGAAATATTCATGAATGCAATTCTAAATTTGCATAATGATGACGATGGTAAAGAAGCATTGGCTGAACTTGGCATGCCTCAAGGATTTGAAGCCATGGATGAAGAAGATGCTGAGTTTATGATAGATTTGATGCAGACCTTGCTTGATTAGTGATTAATTGGCACGTTGCATCGTTTTGCTTAGTGAGGTCATAGCCTATTGTCACGCCATAGTGGCTGTATCATTTTGACCATACGCTATTAGTCATACAATAGACACTATGACTTAAAGGACACTATTATGTCTGATTTAGACCTTATCAAAGAAAATGAGATGGAGGCGCGCCGAGTATTTCGTTTATACTCGCGTAAAGTTTTTTTGGCACCCAATAACCGTCATTTTCATGAACAACGTATCAATGCCGCATTACTTTTAACTGAAAAAGAGCCGCTGCAAGGTGCTGTCGCAGACTTTTTTTATGGCTGCTGGTATGATATTCCTTACGATGTAAATAACCTGTTTACGCGTATTAAAGATCGCTTGTATCCCCATGTCCAGCAAGGGTTTCGCGATTGTATTAGTAAGAAAAGATACATTCAACGCAATAGCATGCTGGCGACCCGCTGGAGTGTTCTGATATCACCGTCTCTCAATGAGCAAAAACAGCGATTGCTAATCAGTAGCGACGATGCCAAAGAAATTGCTAAAGACATCACCGCTGAGCTCATGCAGGCGCGTGAGGATAAGGATTGGGGCACGATTGAGCAAATCGAAAACGAGTTCTTTGCTCACTGTATCGCTCGCAATGATCGACTTGCCTTCTCGTTAGTATGGTTTCGCTTGGGTAAAAGCGACTGGCAGTTCGATGAGCGCTGGAACAACTGTCAACAACACCTTGATCAGACCATTAAGACCTAATTTATCGCCGATTTAACACTTTCATCACAATGGTAGCCGCTATGTCCTCTTACTTAAATGCTGATAAAACGTATCTAACCCTCACTCCAGCCGGTATTTTTGAGGCATTTTCACAAAGTGAGCCCACTGATGAACAGCTGTCATTACAGGACTTACTATCCTATGAGCAGACATTGCTTGCCGCTGATTGGCTTAAGCGCCATTCTGACGAATGGCTACAGAGCTTTATAGAACACGGCTGGATTGAAAAGCTGTCTTTGTTATTACCTGCACCCAATCTACCGTTGGATCAGTTTTTACCGTATGTGGTTGCCAGCTTATCAGGCAAACGCCGTGCCGCCATTGGTTCTGATGAAGGGTTTTGCCTAGCACGAATCGGTTACAGCCAAGAAGAAGCGGACATGCTCAGTGTCGCAGCTGCTGATTTTTCAGGTTTTATGATACGCCAAAAACAACGCGGCTGGGCGGTCGAAAGCCAAGCCATCTCGTTTTTTCAACAAGTCGACTTACTGATCCCTGAGACCAGCTTTGTATTCTTATGGATTGATGGTTCAGGTTATGCCCTCATCATCGATGGTGAGCCTCTGACTAATAGCCGCGCCTTTGTTGAGATGGTATGGGCATTGAAAACGTCTGGCTTAAGATTTCTTAGCTAATTTAACCAAACCGATCGATATATCGTTAACCATCAATACTATACGCTACCTTACTGACCAGTGCGCTTATATCAAACCAAGCGCACTTTACTCTCCCACCCACGTCCGTTCTCTTTTCAATACCTTTCTTTTTAATACCTTTCTTTTCAATACCTTGCTTGGTTTCATCTTCTGCTATGATCGATTTAATACGATTTGGATAAAAGAAAAAGTACTACAAATAGCAAAATAAGCAAGCCTAATGCAGCATCCAATTTGGATAGGATTGACTGTACTGGCTAATTTTATGCAGTAATAAGAAAATCATAATAAGTAACAATAACTTGTCAAATGTTAGGTCATACTACCTGCAATCAATGAAGGATTTTTCCTTCTATTAACCTTTTTATCCCCTCTCCAAAATTTAAATCACTCCTTTAATAACGTCTCCTATTGAAAGTGGCAACCTCTGCCAGACCTTGCATTCTTGCTTATTTTTTAGGAAAGTTTATGACTTCGCTGACCACTGTGCGCGTGCGTTATCAAACGATTGAAATTGGCAACACCGACATTCACATCTGTACCTTGCGTGACAACCAACAATTCAGCGACCCTGACAATGAGGCATTAAATCTGGGTATCTGCTCTGCTTCTTGGCCCATGTTTGGGGTGATCTGGCCGTCAAGCTTGGTACTGGCCAATCATATGCTTAACTACGACATTGCTGGTAAGCGTATCTTGGAGGTTGGCTGCGGCATGGCATTATCAAGTTTACTATTAAATCACCGACATGCAGACATCACGGCGACCGATTATCACCCGACCGTTGAGTATTTTTTGGATAGAAACACCACGCTAAATAATAATAAAGAGATTAACTTTGAGCGCTTAGATTGGGCGGAAGACAATAGTCACCTTGGCAAATTCGATATCATTATCGGTAGTGATTTGCTTTATGAAGATCAGCATATTGATATCTTAGCGGATTTTATAGGACGCCATGCCTTGCCAACATGTGAGGTCATCGTGGTTGACCCTGGTCGCGGACGCAAAAACAAGCTGACCCATAAAATGCTTGAGTTTGGTTTTAGCAGCAAACATATCAAACCTGAAGACACCACCTATCTTGAGTTACCCTTTAAAGGGCATATTTTGACGTTTTCGCGTGAGACGTTATAAATTGTACGTAGGCTTTTCGTATTGTCAGGCTGTGATATTCCAATGAATCATAAAATAAAAAAGACGCCCTTTTGCAGCGTCTTTTTTATTTTTCTAAGGTAATTTATATCCGTCCAACTGAAAATGGTTGTATACGTGAATACATGATTAATGATATGCCATTAGATATCAGCTCGACGGCTAATAGTATCCCAAGAATATAAGTCGCTGACTGCGGATAGCTGGTAAATATCATGATAGCCAATATAATCGCGAGCAGCCCTGATAATAATATTGGGACAAAAGCCACTGTCCGACGTAGACCGAAAGCAACAACGACTCTGACTATACCCGTTGCCATAAATAAAATAGCAATCACCATGGTCAACGTTAGTATGCCTTGTAACGGATCTTGTAGTAACTCAATACCAATCAATACACCCAGCACACCGCCGATGGCAGCCAACACTTTTCCAGTGGTACTATGTGCTCGAAATAAGGCAATAAACTGTAAGACACCCACTAAAAGAAAGATAAAACCTGCTAACTGCTCAGCGGCCAAAGTGGCGCTAAGAGGATTAAAAAATGCAAAGATACCGCCAACAATACTGATGATGCCAATTATTAACCATAATGTACGATTCATAAGATGACCTTATTTTACATTTAGTAGAAAATAAATTATATCGCAAACCTTACTTTACGTTGTATGACGGTAGTAATATATTCGAGTAGTACTGTTAATAACAGGGTGTGGGCGTTGATTTATCGTCACAAGCCTGATAATTGATTGTTCCACTGCTGCCGCGTAATGTTATAGAGCACATGCTCAGCCAACTGATGGTTAGCGTCAAGAGCGGGATGATAGAAGTTGGCTCGGGTATTAATCATGCCAATGCGCTCCATCACTCGCTGCGAGCGCTTATTGATAACCGCCGTAAATGACACAACTTTATCGAGCGACAGCTCATTAAAAGCAAAATTCAACGCCGCACTTGCCGCCTCGGTAGCATAACCCTGTCCCCAGCAATCTTTATGTAGTCGCCATGCAATCTCGACAGCAGGGGCAAAAGACATATCTGCATGGGTATCATTCAAGCCGACAAACCCAATAAAAGCCCCATTCTCTTTTGATCGGTCTTTTAAACTGACGGCCCAAAGCCCCCAGCCTTTATCGATGATAAGCTGCTGGCACTTATGGGCAATGGCATTACTCACTGCTGTGGACAATAACTTGGGGAAATACTTCATTACTTCAGGATCAGCATTTATTTCAGCAAAAACAGCAAAGTCACTTGCTTGCCATTGCCTAAGGTAAAGACGTTCTGTTTCTATCATTTTTATCACTTATGAATCGATAGTGCCAATAGGGCTAATACTGCTCATCAAGCCAGCCTTGTTGCTTAGCATGTATCAGTTGCTCAGGCGTGTCAATATCATAGCTCAGGCGCTTATTGCTGACTGTACTTACCTGACTGGGTGGCAACTCTCTAATGAAATATCGTAGCCCGCTATCTCCTGATAGCGCTGCCTGCCATTGTTTGAGTAAACCATAATCAATCGTTAAAGGTAAACCGATAATATTTTGCGTCGATGCATTGGCAGCAGTCGTTTCATTTAAATTCCTATTATTTGAATGCTGCCAGCTACTATAATTACTTGCCACTACAGACCGCTTATCTGCTAGCAATTTTGCTAAATGCTGCTCATCGAGTAAAACTTGATCAACACCCATAATGACGACACGCTCGATTGATGAGCTTGTCAACTGAGTGACTGCCTCGATAGCCAAGGTTAAACTATACGCCATACCTGTTTTAGGTGTAGGATTGACGACCATTTGAATAATGGAATACTGAAAAGCCAATTCATTCATCGCACTGGCTATCAATGGTTGATTATCAGGAATAACGATAATAATCGCTTGCGGCTTTGTAGAAAGTGCGAGTTTGGTCATGAAGCAAATTAACGGTTCGCCAGCTTTGCACAGTAACTGCTTTGCTTGACCTAAGCGCTGGCTCAGCCCACTGGCTAAAATAATGACCGCATGATTTGATAGCCTTAATGGACTCGTCGGCTTTAGTTGCGTAGATGCTAGCTTAAAAGAGTCACAGGTCATAACAAACTTATCGCTGCACGAGCACTTGTAGCAGTCGTCTCTGTAGAGTCAATATGAGTAGAAAATTGCGTTGCAAAGTTAGTATTTGAAAGAGGCGTGTCTGAAAACTCTGCTGGCGACTTCTGATTATGCACGACCGCATTGACTTGTGCCATGATACCAAGTGCTAAGGCTTCAGGGCCATCTCCGCCAAGCTTATAGCCAATCGGATAATGCAGTTTATTAATACCTAGGTTTAAGATGGCAGGATTTGTAAGCCTTGTACTAATTTCTTCGATTAAACGCTCGGTACGGTAGCGTGGTCCTAATTGTCCAAGATATTTATAGTGATTAGCGTGCTTTAATAATACGCCAAGGCGAGCACGGTCTTGGCTGAGACTATGCGACATCAAAGCAACAGCAGCATTTTCGCTAAGTTTTAGTAAAGTGGCGCTATCATCTAACGCCAGTACCATCACCCTATCTGCTTGAGGGAAACGCCGTCGCTTGGCATATTGCGCTCGACTGTCTACCACTGTTACATGCCAATCTTGCAGTTTTGCCATCGTAACCAACGGCATCACATCATTGCCAGCACCGCAAATCAGCAAGCGGATTTGTGGTTGTAGACGCTGGATTAGCCATTCTGTGGCTAGATCATCATGGTCATCTTTTACGACGACGTACTCAGCATTTTTATGGAGAAGCTTATCTTCTGATAAATTTTTAACTATATTAATAAGTGTGCTTGAAGCCTTAGACACTATTTCGTTTACATTATTCGCGCCCATAGCAGCGATATTCGCTGAGCTGGCATCAGCATCTAGGTTAAACCGCATACCGATTTGAAGTTGAGAGTTTGAAAGATTGCGCTTATCAAAATGAGTGGTAGAGCGAATGAGCGTTGCAATCGTTAAAGGCTGCTGAGACTGTCGAACCTGACTGATGACATTTAATAAAGGCATTGCCGTCGCCAACCGTTCAAACAACACGTGTACTCGCCCATTACAGCCTAATCCAAAATTTAACTCGTCCAAATCAACATCTTGTTCATCATATTTATTATCCGTGCCTTTATCATCACTGCCTCTATCAAAGTCAGGATTATCTACTGATACACTCGCTCGCACATTACCATTTTCAGCATATTCAATGTCATCACCCGTCTGGTAAACTTGCACGTTCGCACCGTTACGAGTGAGCCAAAAGGCGCGTTTAATAATATGTGGCTCCAAGCAACCGCCGCTAATCATCCCAACCGAACGACCATCCTCACAGATGAGCATCATCGCGCCTGCGCGACGATAGGCTGACCCTTGGGTATTTACAACGGTTGCCAATACCGCGTCAACCTGTTGTTGCTGAGCCTCGCGTGCCAGCTTAAGAATATCAGCAATTTGATTCATACTATCTCTTATATACTATCTATCATTGATGTCTATATACGGTCTATATCCATCATGGCCAATTTATAAAACCCGCTAACGACTACAATTAGCGGGTTCATATTGTCTATTTATTTGAATAAAAACCTACTCTGGTAGCTCATAAAGCAGCTTATCAAGGGTGATTGGAAAATTATAAACTCGTACACCCACGGCATTGTAAACGGCATTAGCAATAGCAGCAGCAGCACCTGCAATTGCCGTTTCACCAATACCTTTTATGTGCATTGGATTGGTATACGGATCGTCTTCTTCTACCAAGATAACATCGAGCTGAGGAACGTCAGCATTGACTGGGACATGGTATTCTGCAAGGTTATGATTACATAGCCGACCGTCACGCTTATCGTGAATCACCTGCTCCATCAATGCAGAACCAATACCAAATATCATACCGCCATAACACTGCGAGGTCGCGGTTTTATGATTGAGGATACGCCCTGCTGCAAATGCCCCTGTCATACGTTTGACGCGTATTTCACCTGTGACTCTGTGCACCGCAACTTCTGCAAAATTAGCACCAAATGACGCTTGGCGATGGCTTTTGGCATTTTTACCCGGTGTAATTTGACCTTTTGCACTGAGTTTTTGATCGTCATACTGAGCAACGAGATCGGCTAAGGCATATGTCTGAAAATTACTAAAATCATATTTTTCTGATTGAGGCTGTGAATTGCCAGTCGTGCCTGCTACTTTATTGGTCGCTTTATCTGTTAAACCAGCCACTTTATCTGCGATATTAGCGCTCAAACCTGCTACTTTTTCTTTTCCTACGTCTATAGCGGTTTCTACAAAGTTAGCATCATGCTCACCTATCTGCTTAATTTGACCGTTATCCAGCTGAATGGTATCGGCATATAGACCGACTTTTTCTGCGATGGTTTCACGTAGCTGCTGACAAGCAAGATAAATACTACTGCCTGAACTGGCAGCGCCCATGCTCCCCCCTGAGCCAACCGCAGGCGGCAGGTTGGTATCGCCAAGCTTCATTTCAATATGATCTATCGGCAGCCCTAATAAATCAGCGGCGACCTGAGTAAATACGGTATAAGAACCTGTACCGATATCGGTCATGTCCGTCTCGATTACCGCCTTTACACCCAGCGTTTTTGAGCCATCTACTTGCAGGGTCGCCCGTGCTTCTGATGGTGCTAAACTGTTGCCGCGAGCTGCCGCTGCCATACCCATGCCCACCCACCAATCACCTTCTAAGCGGCTGGCAGGTTTAGCATGACGTTGATTCCAGCCAAACTGTTCAGCCGCTTGATCGATACAAGCGATAAGCTGGCGCGTGGAAAACGGGATGTCTTTACTGGGATCTTGTTCAGGCTCATTACGACGGCGCAGCTCGACAGGATCTAGGTTGAGTTGCTCGGCCAATTCATCCATCGCACATTCAAGGGCAATCTGTCCGACTGCTTCGCCAGGGGCACGCATTGAGCCTGACAATACTTGGTTCATATCTACTTGTTTGTAATTGACTCGGCGATTATCACCGCGATACAAATAATGAGTAGAGAGCGCTGCTGGCTCAAAGAAGGCTTCTCCTGGCAAGTTGCTAGAAACCGTCTCATGGATCATGGTATCGATAATACCGTCTTCACTACAGCCAATTGCGATGCGTTGACGCGTGTTTGAGCGTCTAATCGTCGCCTCCATCACTTGCGGACGTGTCATAGTGATTAACACTGGACGACCCAAGTCCTTTGCGGCGAGTGCGGCGGCTATTGATTCTGGAGAAATCCCAAGCTTGCTACCAAAACCACCACCGACATAGCGAGCGATCAATTGCACTTTGTCTTCGTCCAAATCTAAAGCATCAACAATTTGTTTTTTGCACGAGGCAAGCATCTGATTAGAGGAATACATAATCAGCTTATCGTCCTCCCAATGTGCAAGCGTTGCATGTGGCTCCATCGCCGCGCTGTTTTGACTTGGCGTATGATAAAAGCGGTCAAGGGTTACCGCAGCATCAGCAAGGCTTTGTTCTGGATGTCCTTGTTCTGAATTTTTATCTGAGCCCTTTTTTTCATTGACGTCATGAGCATGTGATAGCTCTGTCGCAAAGTTCAATGCCGCCTGAGCGGTCTCATCTTCATAAGTCACTTTGAGAGCTTTTGCACCTTCGGTCGCCGCCTCAAACGTCTCAGCGATGACAACTGCTATCGGCTGACCATGATAAAAAATCTCACTAGCGCCTTGCACAGGAGATTTTTTTGCGCCACCCTGTTGGGCATTACGTAAAAAATGCTCAGGATCGGTCACCACTTTAATAATGTCAGGCATACCATCCAAAGAGCGGCTATCGATTTGCTTGACCCACCCTTTGGCAATCGTTGCACTCACCAAAACACCATATGCTTGATTGTCTAAATGAACTTCTGCGCTATAAGGCGCTTGACCACTAACCTTCAGTGATCCTTCAACACGGTTGATTGGCTTACCCACCAATTTGCTCGCTGTTTTATCAAAAAGCGACTCAACTGGCCCATTCATCATCATTTTTTTGGTCGGTTCTGCTGGCAATATTGAATCCAATAACGACATGATTATGCTCCCTTGCCCACTAATGCGCGTTGAATAACTTGTTTGAGTAGACGGCGGGTCAGCGGTATTTTAAAATCATTTTGACCGCTACCTTTAGCATCCTTTAGCAATAAATCCGCTGCTTGTTTAATGACATTTTCATTGCCATCAGTACCCGTCAGCAATGCCTCAACGGCTTCGTTGCGCCATGGCTCAGTACCAATACCGCCGAATGCTAGGCGCACTGTGTCCAAACGCCCATTATCAGTAACGTCTATTACCGCTGCACAGGAGACTAAGGCAAAAGCATAGGATGCGCGATCACGCACTTTGTCATAAGTGTGCATACCGTTGACAGGCGCTGGCCACACAACATGAGTGATAAGCTCACCAGATTCTAAAATGTTTTCGATATGTGGCGTGTCTTTTGGCAAACAATAAAAGTCTTTAATCGCGATTTTACGCGTTGAACCATCCGCTTTTAGCGTCTCAACAGTAGCATCGAGCAAACGCATCGCTACAGCCATATCGGAGGGGTGCTGAGCAATACAGGCATCGCTAGTACCTAAAATTGCCAGCGTACGATTTTCACCATTTATGGCTGGACAACCAGAACCTGGATTGCGCTTGTTACAGGCACTGTCTGTCTGATAAAAATAGTAGCAACGAGTACGTTGTAATAGATTACCACCCGTCGTCGCTCTATTGCGCAATTGTCCCGTCGCACCTGCCAAAATCGCCCGTGATAAAACTGGATAATTGGCAATAACCTCAGGATGCGCGGCCAAATCACTATTGGTCACTAGCGTACCGATACGTAGGCCACCATCTGTAGTCTTCTCGATTTGTGCTAATTCTAAGCGAGTGATATCTACCAGCTTGATTGGCATCTCAATCTCTAGTTTCATTAAGTCTAAAAGGTTGGTACCCCCTGCGATAAATGAGGCATCTATAGGGCTGGCAGAAGTGGCGGCTTGCTCTGGCGTGGTAGCACGACTGTATTCAAAGCGTTTCATGAGCGACCTCCTGACGTATTGTTATGGTTCGTCGTTTGGCTACTTAGCTGCGCTTCACTAGGTGGTGGCGACCAAATACCCGTCACCTCTGATTTTTGTACTGCGTCATTTTTAGATAAATCATTCATTTCATTTTCTAAAACTTGTGAAATGGCTTTGATAATGTTGGGATAAGCAGAACAGCGGCAAATATTGCCACTCATACGCTCAGCGATTTCTTGTACCAACAACCCATCAGGATTTTGTAAATCTGTAGTGACATGACTGGGCCAGTTTTGTTTAATTTCATCGATGAGCGCGGTCGCTGAACAAATTTGCCCAGGCGTACAATATCCACATTGAAACGCGTCATTGTCCTCAAAAGCCTGTTGCAATGCTGATAATGATTCGGGCATGCCAATACCTTCAATCGTGGTAATGTCATCGCCATCGTGCATGATCGCTAGGGTCAAACAAGCGTTAACCCGTCGCCCATTGATAAGTATGGTACAAGCACCGCACTGACCATGGTCACAGCCTTTTTTAGGACCTGTAATTTTGAGGTGTTGACGACAGACATCTAGCAACGTCGTACGCAGATCAAGATTATCGAGCTGATAATTTTGCTTATTGATGGTTAAGGTCAAAGTAGACATGCTGGCTTCCCGCTGGCAAATAAACATAAAAGAATGGTAGTAAACGCTTCTTAAAAGTAGCGCCAATCGATTTATTATGGCTTATCAAAAACGTTGTTTTGTTTTTACTTTGTAGTTATTGCAGTGTAGTTTTTAATCTATGAGACTTTTAACAGTCAATCTACTTTATGTGGGACTGGTTCAATAAACCACACTTGATACGGCCGTTTTTTAGTGTAAAAAACCCCATAAACTCAATGTTTACAGGGCTATTCGACATCTATGCTTGGCTAAACGGATCGGATATACGTAACACGTTAGGCTTTAGTAATAATGCTCGCTTCACTCAATCGAGACTTTGGTAAGTTTGCATTAAAGTCATCTTCACTACGATAACCAAGCGCAATGACGGCAACGGCTGTGTAGCCTTTGCTACGTAGGTCAAACTCTTCATCGAGTGCCTTTAGATCAGCGCCTTCCATCGGTACGGCATCAATCCCTAAAGTAGCAGCACCCAGCAATAATGCACCCATATTTAGATACACTTGCTCGACCAGCCAATGCGGCTCGTCTTTTTGCTCATAACGGCGAATGTCCAAAAACATCTTGCGCACTTGATGCATTTGCTCTTTGAGTTTTGGTTCTGCGAAGCGACCATCCACCTCTTCTTTATCCAATACTTCATGCAAAAATTCATCATCAGCATAGATACGGCTACAGAAAATGATGACGTGGGAGGCATCTTTCACCTTTGCTGTATTGAACTCAAACATCCCTTCCGTACCCTTTGCGATACGTGCCTTGCCAGCCTCATCATCAGCGATCACAAAGTGCCAAGGCTGAATATTAGTGCTTGATGGGCTCAATCGTAGGATACCCTTTAAGCTTTGAAAGTCTGCTGCTGATATCTTTTTATTGGCATCAAACTCTTTGGTGCTATAACGCCAATTCATGGCTTCAGTGATATTTTTCATTTACTACTCCAAGATTTTTATATCGTAACCTTAAGCAAAAACCAGTTTTATGACCGTTACAGATTGGTTAAGTAATTACCTATTTTGTTAATAAGTCGCTTATGATTCAATGCATCGCTGGGTCATTTGAACAGTCATTTAAGCAGCTACTCATTAGACAGACGCTTATTAAACAGTCACTTAGACGATATTGTAATCGTTCCCTTATTCTCTTAGCATTGATTTATAAGGCGGTCGACCACAGACAGCTTATATAAAAAACAAATCATGAACTAGGCAGATAAATATGGAACATTCAAAACAGTTACCCTCAGAGCAGTTATCCTCAAAGCAACCACTACGCATAGATATCGTCTCAGACGTTGTTTGTCCTTGGTGCGTCATCGGTTACCGCCAGCTTGCTGAAGCCCTTAAGCAAACCAACACCGAACATGAGATTCACTGGCATCCGTTTGAGCTTAATGCAAATATGCCAAGCGAAGGACAAAATATGCGTGAACATATCATGGAGAAGTATGGTTCGAGCAAGCAAGAGTCTGATGCTAGCCGTGCTCGATTAATGGAAGCCGGTAATGAGGTTGGCTTTACGTTTAACTTTAACGATGACACGCGTATGCACAACACGTTCAACTTGCATCAACTGCTGCACTGGGCAGATCAGCAAGGTCGCATGCATGAATTAAAGCAGGCGTTATTCGTCGCTCATTTTACCAATGGTCGCAATATTTCCGACAATGCCGTGCTTGCCGATATTGCAGCAGAGATTGGACTAGATCGTGATGAGGCGCTAGCCGTGTTAGAAGATCAGCGTTTTGCTAAAGAGGTTCGCGCTGCTGAGCAACATTGGCAACAACAAGGCATTCAAAGCGTGCCAGCGGTGATTTTTAATAAGCGCCATCTGGTTAGTGGTGCGCAAGGCGTGGAGAATTTTAAGAATATCTTGCAGCAGTTGGCTGACATGCCAGACTAGACTTTCTGACAAGGTTTCGTTAGCTATTCATAAAAGGATTCCTTATGTCCTCTGATACATCTGTCCCTATTATCGTGTTTGATGTCAATGAGACGCTACTCGATATTACTACTCTTGAACCATTATTCGCTCGCCTATTTGGCAATAAAATGCTACTAAGAGAATGGTTTGCGCAATTGGTGCTATATTCGCAAACCATGACGTTGTCAGGACTTTATACGCCTTTTGGTGAGCTTGGCGTCAGTGCCTTACAGATGACCGCTGATATTCATAACGTCAGGCTGATAGATAGCGATATCGATGAGTTAAAGGAACGCATGAGCGAAATGCCTGCCCACCCTGATGTAGTACCAGCATTAACCAAGCTGCGTGAGGCAGGGTTTCGACTGGTGACGTTGACCAACTCAGCAAGTAGCGCTTCCCCGACCTCGCTTGAAAAGACAGGCATCAGCCATTTCTTTGAACAGCATTTTAGTGTTGAAACTGTCAGTAAATTCAAGCCTGCGCCTGAGACTTATCAAATGGTCGCTAAGGAGCTGTCTGTTGAACTGTCAGATTTGTGCTTAGTCGCTTGTCATCTTTGGGATACGATTGGCGCTCAAGCAGCTGGCTGCCGAGGGGCGTTTCTCACACGACCGCACAATGCTTTATTATCAGCGCCAAACGTTCCAGCGCCGGACTTTGTAGCAGCAGATCTAACCACGCTTGCCGAACAGATAATTTTTTCCGCCAAAAAATAATTGCCAATGCCAAAAAAATGCCGCCCTATATAAGGACGGCATCTTTGTTTTATAGCATTGTTATTTGATAGCGCTAAATTTATAACCAATTTTGTTGCGACTGATGTTTAAAAATGAATCACCGTACGAATACTTTCACCTTTATGCATCAAGTCAAATGCTTCGTTGATGTCTTCTAATGGCATGGTATGGGTAATGAAATCTTGTAATGGGATGTCACCAGCCAAATAACGCTCAACGTAGCCCGGCAATTCGCTGCGACCTTTTACGCCGCCAAATGCTGAACCGCGCCAGACGCGACCAGTCACTAACTGGAATGGGCGGGTAGAGATTTCTTGTCCAGCACCTGCGACACCGATGATAACTGACTCGCCCCACCCTTTATGGCAACATTCAAGCGCTGAACGCATGACATCAACATTACCGATACATTCAAATGAATAATCCACGCCGCCATCGGTCAACTCAACGATGACCTCTTGAATCGGTTTGTCATAATCTTTTGGATTAATGCAGTCAGTTGCGCCAAGTTTCTTAGCCAATTCAAACTTGCTTTCGTTAATATCAATGGCAATGATGCGGCTGGCTTTTGCCATCGCCGCACCGATGACCGCTGACAGTCCAATGCCGCCTAGACCAAAGATAGCAACCGTTGCGCCCTCTTCAACCTTAGCGGTATTCATGACCGCGCCCATGCCGGTAGTCACGCCGCAACCAAGTAAGCAAACTTCTTCTAATGGCGCTTCTTTATTTACTTTTGCCAAAGAAATTTCTGGCAAAACCGTATATTCAGAAAAGGTTGAGCAGCCCATATAATGGTAGATCGGCTCACCATCTTTATAAAAACGCGTGGTGCCGTCTGGCATTAAGCCTTTACCTTGGGTCTCACGTACTGCCGAGCAAAGATTGGTTTTACCTGACGTACACATTTTACAGACGCCGCACTCTGCAGTGTATAACGGGATAACATGATCACCGACTTGCACACTGGTCACGCCTTCGCCGACTTGCTCAACGATACCACCACCTTCATGACCCAAAATCGCTGGAAAAACGCCTTCTGGATCTTCACCAGACAAGGTAAATGCATCGGTATGGCAAACGCCGCTTGCCACGATTTTTACTAATACTTCGCCTTTACGCGGCAGCATCACGTCCACTTCTTCGATAGATAGTGGCTGGTTTGGCCCCCAAGCAATGGCAGCTTTCGATTTAATAAATTTATCTGACATAACATTCTCTCTCTTTTAATTAGTTTTATCATTGATTAAACGCAGACCAATTTAGCTTATAGTGCTTACTGAATAGAGGCAAGCCACCATTGTCGCAATCTATAAAAGGTTTGATGCTTACCATTATAGTCATTTCTGAAATGATAACAATGTGCTATATTTGCAAATATCTTTTACACAGTGGTAATAATTATGCGCTGGGATGGCATTAGCGAGTTTGTTTATGTGGCAGAGTACGAGAGTTTTACGCGCGGTGCAAAAGCGCTTGGTATCTCGACTGCGCAAGTCAGCCGCCAGATCAGCGCATTAGAGAAGCGACTCAATATTAAACTGCTATATCGCACGACTCGTAAGGTATCACTGACTGAAGAAGGTCGCGTGTTTTATCAGCACTGCCGCGGTGTGCTCGATGGCTTGGATGCGGCTGAACAAGCAGTAAGTAACTTACAATCAAAGCCCCAAGGCAGGATCAAACTGACCGCTCCTGTCACCTATGGCGAGCAGCAATTGTTGCCACTGATCAATGATTTCATGGTGAAATATAATGATATCGAAGTGACGGCTTTTTTGAGCAATCAGAAAATCGACCTCATTGATGGCGGTTATGATTTGGCGATTCGTATTGGTAAATTAAGCGACTCAACCATGATGGCAAAAAAGCTCAGCCACCGTACCAATTTCGTCTGTGCCGCGCCTGCTTATCTCAAAAAACATGGCACACCCCATTCTTTGAGCGAGTTGAGTCAACATAACTGCTTACTTGGTACGCGTGATTATTGGCATTTTATAGATTCTGAAAAAACAGATGCTGATAAAGAAAAAAATATGCGCGTGTCTGGCACTGTGCAATATAACAGCGGTCACAGCCTAGTTGATGCCGCTCTAAAAGGTTTAGGTATTGTGCAGCTACCTGATTATTATGTGCAAAAATACTTAGCATCAGGTGCGCTGGTTAGCTTATTAGATAACTACAGAGAGCCTGAAGAAAGTATCTGGGCCATATATCCGCACAATCGTCATTTATCGCCAAAGATTAGATTGCTGGTAGATTATCTAGCAGAGCGCTTGGCTTAGTGATCCGTTAAATCGCGTGGCAATACGACTTTTTACTATGCGTGGTTTATGAATCACCATGTTATGGTTCACAATGAATATTCGATGTTGCCAGCCATCATTCGCTGAATAAACAATGATAATAAAAGGACTTTTTATGCTTAAGATTATCTCTATCGCTGCCATAGCTTTGGCCGTCTCATCTTGCGCCAGTGTTGAAAATATTTTAAACGCGCCTGATAAAATGCCATCAATGCCAGAAACGATGACTGCTATCGATGCCGAAAAAGGCTTGGTTACGATGCAAAGCAATCATTCCGTGCAAGATACCGCTGATAAGCTGGCGGCGATTATCGAAAGCAAAGGCATGAAAGTATTTGCGCGCGTCGATCATCAGAAGAATGCACAAGGTGTCAATTTAACATTAAGACCGACGCAGGTAATTATGTTTGGCAACCCAAAAGCAGGTACGCCATTGATGAATTGCGAGCAAAGCGTCGCCATCGACTTACCACAAAAAATCCTCATCAGTGAAGACGCCGATAAAAAGGTCTGGTTGTCTTACAACAATCCTGAATATCTAAAAGAGCGTCATAATATAAAAGGTTGCGATACTGAGATAGATAATATCGCAAAAGCCCTTAATGGCGTTAGTAAAGCAGCAGTTGCGAAATAATCTTTAGGTGCAAACCTGAATAAACGAAAAGGTGAATAGCAAAAGCATAATCCACCTTTTTTATATCCTTAAAAGATTAACTTATTAACAATCCTCAGAAAATGCTACTTGCTCATATAACTCTGTTTTGATCATGTAGCTCTATTTTTAACTTCTTCGCACACTCGATAATCTTTTTTCGACCAGCAGGTATAGCGCCATATTCAATCGCCGTTTCTCGCATTTGTACCGTGACATCATAGTGCGGATAACTGGCATTACGGTGAAATAAGCGCTTATCCACTTCAATTAGTGCGGCAAAATCATGCAGCTCTTGCAATGTATCAGCCAGCATATGGCACCATTTATAGCCTTTAAATTCTATCTGCATAAAATCTACGTATATCGCCATAGAGCCGCCTCCTTTATTATCTTTAATCTCTTACCATGTGCTAAACAACGCTTTCACAAAACAGCCATCAAAATAATTCACTCGCATCTTTCTTTAGCTGTTTGAGTACAGTTTGATATTCGCTATTACTGACTTCAAGTGTGCTTAGACGTCCATAACGCAGTTGACGATAGTCCTGCCTCATCTGCATGATTTTTGCTTGGACAATGTTTGAGTGACCACTATCTGTTAGCTTACTAGCTTTACTGCTATCAGTGCTACGTGAAACATTTACATCGCTATTTACATCGCTATTTACATCGCTATTTACATCGCTATTGATATCATTGGCTCGATCATCGACAACCTTAGCCAAGCGCTCAAGCCAAGCCAACTGTCCTTCACTTTCATCACGAGCAAGCGCTTTATCCACTTTACCAATACGTTTTGATAGCTGTGCAAGCGGCAGGTCTGCTGGATGCCAGCGCTTGCGGCGGCGTTGCCAAATGACAAAGACTAAAATAGCCATGACGGTAATAGCACTTGCTGTCAACCAAATAATTTGCTGCATTACTGAGCGGATGTTAAACCATTTGAGCAGCGAGTCAGCTTGTTTGTCCTGATCGTAACCGACGACGTCTTTTTGCCAATAATAACTGGCTTGATCTGAGAGGCGGCGTAAGGTTTGTAGCATTTGATACTGCTGATAGCTGATTTGCGCGCCAGCTCCATCGCCGAACATTGCCGCTCCTCGTGCCTGCGTCAGCGCATCCATCCCTTGCTCGACACGCTCAGGCGCAACAAAGGCAGTCGGATCGACACGTACCCAGCCTTGACCCTCAAGCCAAACCTCCGTCCAAGCGTGCGCATCCTTTTGCCGCACTTCCCACACATTGCCACCGCGGCTCAGCTCACCACCTTGATAGCCGGCGACGACACGTGCGGGTATGCCAGCAGCGCGCAGCATAAAGGTAAAACTGGAAGAATAATGCTCACAAAACCCCGCTTTAGTCTCAAATAAAAACTCGTCAATACGGTTATTATTCAGCCGTGGCGGTGATAGTGTATAACGAAATTCCGTTTGATTAATCCAGCGTTCAATAGCCGCCATATAGCGTACAGGATCTGAGCCTGATTGCGCAAATAACTGCTGCGCCAGTGTTCGCGCTTGTGGATTTCCGTCAGCTGGTAAGGCAAGATTCAGACGCCGCAACTCATCCGAAAGAATAGGGTCAATACGCATCGGTGCAAATTGAAATACTTCATAGCGTAACTGCTGAGTGACGGGCTGATCTTTTAATAAGGTAAAGTTTGAAGTAATACTGACATCTTGGCGCTGGGCAAAAGGATAATCAAGTCCAAATAGCCAGTTTTGCTGCGTCGGCTCTAGGATAATTTCATAGCTGGTAGGGGCAACTTTTACTTCATCAGGGACAGTTGCAAAGGCATTCTCAATCCAAGATGGCATTTGCGGTGCAGGCCGCCATTGTCGCTGCTGAGGGCTAGGACGCCAAGTAATTCCATCAAAGTCGCTAAACACCAAACCGCGCCAATACAACTGCTGTTGCGGCGGGCGATTCTCTGCAAACTCTACCCGAAACGCCAGCTCAGTCGATTGTCCCAAATTGGCAAAATCACCGGGCGACATACTGTCGGAAACGCCAGTGGTTGCTTGCTGACCTGATAGCTGCACTGACCATAATGGTGGCAAACGCGGGAAGAACACAAATAGCACGACTAATAATGGTAACGCCCCAATAGCCAGCACACCTAAAGTACGCAAGCGACCATCACCGCGAGTGTTGCCGTCATCATTGAGCGCAATAAATGCCAATAATATGATAACCGCACCCACAATCACTTCTAAAGTCGTAACCAGACCTTGATCCATCAAAAACAGCGCGGCAAGGACAAACAGTGATAAATTTAAGACCACATAAGCATCACGCCGCTTATACATCTCCCACAGCTTGCTGATGAGACAGAGCACTAAAAATGCCACGCCCATATCCAGTCCAAACGCCGTATTGTAAGTCAGCCATAGACCTGCCAAACCCAATAAAAAGCCGAGCATTTGCATGCCTTGATAAACACGTTTTAGATGCGCTATTTTTTTAAACTTAGCTTTTATAGGCGGCAGCTGTGCGGCGATGCTGACCACCGCAAAACCTATCAGCCAAAACGGCAGATGCGCGGCATGAGGTAAAATAACGGTAATTTGAGCAATTAGTACCCAATAATAAGCAGGCAAGGCGAATAGCTTACGATACCATTTGGCAGCGCTATACTGTAGAGCACGATCAGTGGCGTTTTTACCCAATGCTAGCTGTTCAAAGCTTGTGGGACTTGTTTCAGGAAAACCTATAAATGTGTTTTCAGTTTCATTTGTAGGGAGTCGTTTAGAGTTGGTCCTATTAGTCATTGTGCTTTCGCCAACCTTAACAAGCACGCTTGTGCAAAACTATCACCTTCACCCATTGGTGCAGCTAAATGCGTGTCATTGGGTAAGCGCATATGAAATATCACGCCCAGTTCACCTAATTTCATCGCCCCATACGCCAGTTGTGCGAGTTTTTGTTCATGATGTGCTGCTGGCATATCCGCATAATCTAACGTTTGCTCATGACCGACTGGATCAGCAAAGTGCTTGGTCAACATGCCTTGACCACGTGCTACATGTCCCCACGACACCCGTGCCAGCGACTCGCCTTCAACGTAGTTATCTAGCCGCTCAAAATCATCTTGACCTTGCCGATATTGCCCGCCTGTTGGCAAATCCTCCTGACTGGCAACTGCATACTGCGCTTGCCAATCAAACACTTCAGGTTTTGGATAGACCCAAGCAGTACGGGCAAAATAGACATAGGACCACGCCCGCATAATGCCCAAAGGATAAACTGTTTTTATTTTTAAGCGTGGTAATTCAAACTGCCCACGATTATGCGTCGGTACTGGCAAGCGAATAATTTGCTCGCCTTGCAGTCGTGTCACCAGTATCGACTGTTGATTATTAGCGCTATGTTTGATTTTTTTATGGGCTTTTTTATCTTTCTCGCTATTAGCCGTGCCACTAGTCTGCTCAAAGCTAAATAACAACTGCCGTCTTGGTTGGCGGCTCTCACTGCGCAACTGCAAAGTCACCCAAACAGGCGCGCCCGCTTCTGCCATAGTCACTTCTAGCAAACGTACTTGCAGACCTGAAATGTGCGCAAAGGTTACATGAAAGCTGATAAGCCAGACGCTGACCAAATAAAAACATAAACCTAATACCAAGTTATTGCCATAGTTGATGCCAGCGATAAAGGTGATGATTAACAACACCGCATATAGCATCCCTTCACGGCTAAAAAAGATATAAACGTTACGCAAATTGAGGGTGGCACTATCACTTTTGGGCGCACGCGAGGCAAACCAACGGCTTAATGCTAAAGTGGCTGGTACGGTTAAGGCTTTTGGTAAAAAGCTCATGACTACCCTATCCTTACCATAAAATTGATACTCTCATCCATAATTGGCGATAGTTTTAAAAATAAATGTGCGCCATGAAACAACAAGCAACTGAAAAATAAATACTTAGATAACAATTATTTAAATAACCATCATTTAAATGACAACAGCCACTTCTGCCAATATACGTTGTGCGATGGTCTGCGTCGCTTGCCCACCAGTCACATGAGCTGGGACAAAACGCTGACCGAGACGATGATCCGTGACCGCAGCAAACACCGCTTGGATATCCTCAGGTGTCACTTCCATATGCCCCGATACGTACGCATAAGCCTGTGCGGCACGCTGTAGCGACAACACACCACGCGGTGATAAGCCATGATACTCGGAGCTTGCTCGTGTCTTTGCGACCAATCTCTGCAGATAGTCTAAGACCACATCCGCAACATAAACTTGTTTAACACCTTGTTGCGCTAATAAGACCGCCTCGGTATCAAGCACCGTATCTAATTTTTTTAGTAGCTCGCGGCGATCCTGACCTTTTAATAGCTCGCGCTCTGCGGTAGGCGACGGATAGCCGAGCGACAAGCATAATAAGAATCTATCTAGCTGCGATTCAGGGAGCGGATAGACACCTGCTTGCTGTAGAGGATTTTGGGTCGCAATGACAAAAAATGGCTGCGGCAAAGGATATGTTTGCCCATCTTGGGTGACTTGCCGCTCTTCCATCGCTTCTAGTAACGCGCTTTGCGTCTTTGGGCTAGAGCGATTAATTTCATCAGCGAGTAGCAGCTGAGTAAAAATAGGCCCCGGGCGAAACTCAAACTGCTGTTTACTTTGATCATAAATACTCATACCTAAGATATCTGCTGGCAGCATATCATTGGTGAACTGTACACGGCTAAAGCTCAAGCCTAATAATTGCGCCAAGCCTTGCGCTAATGTCGTCTTTCCCATACCCGGTAGATCTTGCAGCAACAGATGCCCACCTGCCAAAACCCCACTAAGCGCAAGCTTAACCACTTGCGGCTTATCTAGCACAATTTGATTTAACTGCGCTATGAGCTGGGCAATTTTTTGCTGATTGTGACGATAGTCAGCAGCGTTAAAGGTCGACGTATTAATCACCTCTGCTGCTGATTGATGTGGTGTTGTAATGGCTCTATCGATAGCTGCGTGGGTCATAGTCAATTAGTGGCTCATTTTTTATGGGATTAATGTTTCTAAGGCGTGTTCTTATTTTGAAAATGGTGATAAAAATGAGATAAATGGCAGCCAAACAAAAAACTAGCGCAGATAATATCAAGATATTAACCAACTGTTTGACGTGGTTTGGCAAAATTTAACCGTTTTTAGCCCATTTAGTCGCTTTCGTTTAGATTGAGGACACGCCATAGATTGGCTATTATTTTGAGTCATCTTCAGCTATCGGTGCGGCGGCACGAAGCGTTGACAGATAAGCGATTACATCCGCGCGTTCTTGGGCATCGGGCATCGGGTTTGACAGCATTTTTGAATCTAGCATGGCTTTTTCCGCATCCGCAATATAAGGGTCGAGCGTTTGCGCATCCCATACCCAACCTGATGTTTTTAACCCGTCACTATAGGTGTAATCTTCTAGCTCAGCGGCTGGCGCACCGTATATATTCATCAGCTGCGGACCTTTTTTATTGAGACCCGCATTCAGTTGATGACATTGACCACAAGCATCTTGATAGATGATCGCGCCATTATCAGCATCACCTTCCGTATAGAGCGGCAATGTCACAGGAGCACGATGATCAGGTGGAGTACGTTCCCCGCAAGCACTGAGCAATAAAATAGCAGCAAATATACTGCTTATTTGATATTTATTAATGATAGGCATTTTCGGCAATCTTTGGTTGGGGAATGTCAGCTATAGGTGAACAGTACAAATAATGAGGTCAGGGTCAAACACATGCAAAGTGGAACCCTTTTCACGTCTAAATAGCTGCTTGTAAAAACATAACGTTATTTATTGGGACATATCGAGCCAATAAACAACGCTTATAGGACAGTTTGAGTAATGCTGTTGTAATGTATGACTATAAATAACTTATGAAGTATTCAGCCGTGTAGAATATTCCATAAATAGGTACTGTTGATAGTTACATATCAAACGCACTCTAAATGTCTTTAGGTCGCAACCTTTATCGTACTGCTGGGTTCTTCTAAATAATAGCCTTGTAAATAGCGCGCGCCCACGCTCCAAGCAACGGACATGGTCGCTGCATCTTCAATATAAGGCATCAATACGTCTACACTGACTTCATTAGTACGCATGATAAGTGATTTGACAGTTTCTAAATTGTCTGCCGAATCAATACCATCCACATAGCTACGTGCTAAACGCACCATATCTGGCTGCACAAAACTGACAATCTCTATGGATTTGGCAGAAGAACCGAAGTTATTGATACCCATCTGACAGCTGACTTGATGAAGGGCGGCAAACTGAGTTTTCGCCACTGTGAGATGGTCTGCGACGTCCTTTTCGTTGAACTGCAAGGTTAGCACACCAGCTGCACCGCCCACCGCTTTTATAAGCTGACTGGCGACGCTAGGCAGTTTTTTGTCTATCAATGAGGCACTAGTCAATTGCACTAGCAATCTGGCTTCAGGATGTGTTTTACGTACCTCATTGACTTTTTTACAGGCATTGATGAGCACCCAACGATCTATTTTTTCGAGCAATTTATGCGTCTTGGCGACTGCCATAAATTGATCTGGCGTCAATATCGTATTGTTCGCATCCGCCAATGGTAACTGCAGATATACTTCAAAAAAGTCGCTTCGATCATTGTTAATATCATATATTGGCTGGAACGATAACTCAAAACGGCTATTGGCAATGGCATCGATTAAAGATTCGGCAAGCGCATGATCATCACTATTGGCATGCTCGCTTGGGTCATATAAATGATAGGTGCCGCCATGATTAGAGGTTTCTATCATAATTTGATTAATGGCATCCATCGCACGTTCAAGCAGTATACTTGGCTCTGCGGTATTGGTCTCGATTTTGACAATACCAATACTGACAGTAGTGCTGGTCGTACGCTTATCTACTTCAATGAGCATATCACCAATACGTGAACCAATATGCTCAGCCAGTTTTTCAAGCTCTGTGGTGGTCTTATCCTCGACCAGTATGGTAAAGGCGGTATCACTAAAACGACTCACATGTCCGTCTGATATCAGCTCATCTAATGCATAGGCGACTTGCTTGACGGTCGCATCTACCCCTTGCAAACCTAGACTGCTTCTTATTTTACCAACATTATCGAGTTGAATATACAAAAGCCCAGCCGTTAGTACACCTTGACGTGCTTGCTGGTACACGATTGCCATTTGTTCTTCAAAGCCACGGCGATTATTGATTCCTGTCAGGTTGTCTTTGCATTCAGCGGCTGCCAAACGCTTGGCAACTTCCGCACTGTTACTATGGTTTTGTTGGATAATAACCTGCGTAACCGGCTCGCCATCCAAGGTCGCTGCTGCCAATTGTAGCTTTGCTTCAAAAGTACTGCCATCCATCCGCTTACTTTCAAAATTGAATTCAACTTCTTGGCGGCTACCTTTATCAAATTGACGTAAGAACTGTTTGAAACCCTTAACGTTATCACCGCCTGCAATTAGGTCAACGACAGGCACGCCTATGGCATCATTCATCGACTCAAAACCAAAAAGCTGAAGATAAGGATCATTGGCAAAGATATGGATACCCTGATCAATATAGGCGACGGCACTTTTAGAGTTTTTAATCAAGACGTTGGCGCGTTGTTCTGCTTCAGAGAGTACATGTCGCAACGTTTTAAGCTCACGGCGGCTGCGTAAATTATCATGCTGTAGGCAAATAGACATCACTACTGCCATCTCTTGATCTACTTTGAGCGATTTGACCATCGTGCCGCTAATAATATCAGGTAGCCCCTCATCATTATTGGCGGATGCTGCCATCTCTTCATTGAATAGGCAGATCATAGGCAGATCAATACTTTGTTCTTGAACGACGCCCACTACATCGGTAAAACTCATATCATAAGCATTGCCAAACACCAAGACATCCCACGGTTGTCGGAGTGACTTTAATAGCTCTTCTTTATCGTCCAAAAACCCTAAATTGATGGTGTCATAATAGCAACCTAGTAAGTGCACAAGGCGCTCAGCGTAGAGCTGATCGTCATCAATGACTAATAGGTTTAAGACGGACTGAGTACGCATAAGAAGCCTTTTGAATCTTGTGATCTTATTTTTGTGTTTTAGTTTTGATACCCTACACCTTTTCTAAGCATTAACCTAGCAAGGAAAATACTATCAGGAATAGGCTTAGCAATTTTTATTAGATTGGCATCATTTTCCGAATCAAGGTGACATCTTGGTAAACCAAAAGCATTGTCTAAACGAGAGTAATAATATCCATTATTATAGACAATAATATGACTGGTTGCAGACTAACTTATCATCATTATTCGGTACAGTTATTCACTGTCATTATTGAATAAAAAAAATTGATGAAGTAACATTTAAGCCAGTATTTATTAGCGTTACTATCTGGCGACTTTTTTATAACCACTCAAATAAACTACAGCTGTACCACTTCATACTGGCTGAATTCATCCGTAATCAGCAATCTCTGTCCCAAACGCAAAGGGGTTTGTTTGCTATTAATACGCATAATCACTCTATCATCGGTCTGAAAGTAAGAAGTCGGGACAATCAGAGTACCAGTGGTTTGTAGCCGCTCATCTCTACCAAGGATAAATGCTGGCACAAAATGGCGACTGCGCGTTTCTCCACCTTCTAAACGCAATCCACAAGCCACTAGCTGATGTCCGAGCACTTGCCACTCGATCTCTGGATTTTTGCTATCATAATTAAGCCAGCGCGCCACGCCCATCGACCAATCAGGCGGCGAGATTGTATCAGATCGACAGACTAAAAAGAGGCTCATCATCTGTAATGCTGGCGGTGCAGTCGTCGCAGAATCATCATTATCAGCCACTACGTTAAGATTATCTTTATCAACATTGTCTTTATGAAAGCTGTCTTCATTTAAAGCATCTATTTTCGGTGATAATCGCAAGGTACGAAATAGTGACAAATCATCATTACTATCAAAGGTTTCGCTGGTTAATACGTGGCTGCTGTCTTGTTTTTTATTCACAGTATCATAACGAGGCCGCTGCTCATCTGGTAGCTCTTTCATCGCTATCAAACTGGTAAAGCTATGTGAATGGCTAACCCGATAATGAATGTTATTAAAGCCCGTAATCAACACAGCGTCTTCTTTCGCACTATGTTTAGTCGCTAATGTGAGTGGCGGCTGTAGATAGCGGTAATTGAGCGTCATCGCTATCTTATTAAGCAAGTGACTTTCAACCCCTTCACCCCCTTCCTTGACTAAGGCCTGTTTGCGTAATTTAAGATACTCAACCAGCGGGGCAATTTCTATAAATAAACAGTGATAGCGATCGTCGTATGGGTTGATCGTAGAGCTAGCCGTCAGATAGGTTGGTGGATTGTCACTTTGTAAATCAACGAAAACGCGTGTCTCGGTGATTGGCTCAACCGTTGCAACAATATGCTTAGCCCATTCCGGTAACAAACGTTGGACCAGTAGAATATTGGGACGACGCATGGCACGTACATTTAATAAACTGTATAAACAAATTTGGCAGTACAGCTGATGGACCGTCTTGGCACGCTGTGCGCCTGCCGTCACACTCACATTAATCTCAGCCGCATGGTACTGATAGGCAAGATAATACAGCTGATTGATTTTGCACCATAAATAAGATGATGGTTTTTGATAGCACAGTGCTTCTTCACCCAATAGCTTTTGGTACATCAGCAGCGTCTGGTAAATGGCGCTGGCGAGTGTCGTCGATGAAGACTTATCACCATTAAAATAACGCTGCCAGCCATTGCTTGCAGCGTATTTTCGCTGATTATTTAGTAATGAGGTTTTATGGCGTATCACTCTGTCATAAACCATAATCATTGAATAATATAGCGACTTTATTTGAGCCACATAACCCATTTGAATGTCGCTAAGCGGCCCTGTCTCATAAATATAATACTGTCGCAAAGTGGCAATTAACTGATCTGAGGCGTCTATCACCGTCGCCATGAGTGTCAGGCGTTGCGACTCATCTATATTAGCCACACGTAATACTTTGAGTATTTTTGCTAGTTGTTCAGCTTGCTGTGCTTGCGTTTTCGAGGGTAACGTTGCTAACAGTTGTAACAAATATTCTTCTTGACCATTAGCGGATCGCTTAGAGGCTAGTGGCAATGACTCTTCTGTAGAGGATAGGTGCTCTTGAAACGTCGATAAAGTTATCATCAGTATTCCTAGTAACCTTGAGTAACTTGGCAGAGGACAAATATTCAACCATGCCGTCTATAACCACACAAGATAAAAGATACAAAGAAGCAGCAATCATCAGAATCGACAGCACCTGTTTTTAGTAATGATTAAGGTATACAGCGCCATATAACTGCATGCCCATCTTCTAAAAACTACTCTTTGTTCACTAATTTTTCAATATACCATAGTGCCTATATTAATGATCATTGTAAATATCAATCGGTACTTTGAAAGGTTTATTTGGTAGCTCTCTCACCAGCTTGGGCACCAAGTAACCGGGGAGTGCCGCCAACAGTGACCAATACAGCTCAATCGATAACCGCTCATCATTATCAAAATGTGCGGCACCAGCAACTTTGTCTAATACATGCAGATAATAAGGCAATACGCCACAAGAGAACAAACGCTGACTTAATTGTGTTTGAACAGCAACGCTATCATTGATCCCTTTCAATAAAACTGCTTGATTTAACAAAGTTATCCCAGCCGCTCGAGCACGTTGCAGATACTCTGCTGTTAAGGCATCGATTTCATTGGCATGATTACAGTGGATTACCATCACAATATGACAGCGACTTTGAGACAGTCTGGTCAATAACGCATTGTCCAAACGTGCTGGTATGACCAGTGGCAAGCGCGTATGTAATCGAATAGTGGTCAATTGTGGAATAGACTCTAAAGTATCTAACCAAGCAAACAACCGCCTATTTGTCACATTCAGTGGATCACCGCCACTCAAAATCACCTCATTAATCTCAGGGTGTGCGGTAATGTAATCAATGATATTTTCTTTGGCATCAGCCGTCGGCATATTTGCACTATAGTCAAAATGCTGACGAAAACAGTAGCGGCAATGAATGGCACAAGCACCTGTAACGGTCAATAATACTCTAGATTGGTACTTATGCAGCATACCCTTGACTGGGTTTTGCGTATTCTCGCTCAAGGGATCCGCCACATAGCCTGTTACTTTGGTCTGCTCGCGTTGATCAGGCAATACTTGCTTTAGCAAGGGATCATTACTATCGCCGACACTCATTTTTGCCACAAAACCACGCGGCACGCGCAGCTCAAAATGCTTAGGTACATAAACCTCTGCACGCAATGATTCGAGCTTTAAAATGCTTAACAGCTCATCAATAGACGTAATGGCCTCGGATAATTGCGTTTGCCAGTTTTTTTGTGTGATTAAATGGTTTATCATGACAACCTAATACCTGTGCCCAAAAGTCGATATTATACGCTCTTAGTGCGTAGCCTATCAAAGCATACGACCTATCCTTTAAACACTTAGCGTAATAAGCGATTTTAACGCAGCAAGCTATTCATTCCCTTATCTACCACCATATTTACAATCCCTAGGAGTCTCTTGTGGCAAGTTTTTCTACTAATGAATTTAAAGCTGGTCTAAAAGTCATGCTCGATGGCAACCCTTGTGCCATTCTTGAAAACGAGTTTGTCAAACCAGGTAAAGGCCAAGCCTTTAACCGTGTCAAATTGCGCAATCTTCGTAGTGGTAAAGTATTGGAACAAACCTTTAAGTCAGGCGATAGCTTAGAAGCTGCTGATGTAATGGACACTGAAATGAACTATCTATATAACGATGGTGAGTTTTGGCATTTCATGCACCCTGAAAGTTTTGAGCAGATTCAAGCGGACAAAACAGCGATGGGTGATTCAATAAAGTGGCTAAAAGAAAACAGCAATGCACTATGTACCATCACTTTATTCAACGGTACTCCTCTTTCAGTAACACCGCCTAACTTTGTTGAGTTGCAAATCACAGAAACAGATCCCGGTGTGCGTGGTGATACTTCAGGTGGTGGCGGCAAACCTGCCAAGCTAGAGACGGGTGCTGTTGTCCGTGTGCCATTGTTTGTACAACAAGACGAAGTCGTGCGTGTTGATACTCGCACGGGTGACTATCAAACTCGCGTTAGCCAATAGCATGTAAACGTCATAGCGCTCGATATAATAGGACTTAACAGCTAGCCTCTAGCTGTGATTTCATAAAAAAGCTGAACCACGGATAAAGCGGTTCAGCTTTTTTTGTGTTTATAAATATTGTCTCTATAGTTGATTTGATTGAAAAATATTCCAAAACGACCGAGTAAAAGTCTATATGGCGTATTTCAAGCAAGGTTCACGCTGTTATTTTTTATAGTGGATGTACTATTGATGAAAGCGATGATAGATAAACTTCTATCAATGTCTTCTGCCAAACCCCTACTCTTCTGCTGATGAATGTTTCTGTATCAGCCAATATTGCACCAATGCATTCAACTGCTCTTGTTTAAAAGGCTTAGTACAATAATCTTGCATCCCAACTTTTAAATACTTTTCGCGCTCACCATCCATTGCATTGGCAGTCAAAGCGATAATAGGTGGCAATGATTGAGGATCGTAGAGTTCATGCAATTTAATAGTGGCTTGTACGCCATCTAAAATAGGCATGTGATGATCCATTAAAATGACATCATAGCGCTCAGGTGAGAGTGCAAAAATCTCAATAGCCTGCTGTCCATCAGTGACATGCGTGACCGTATGACCACTATTATTCAAGGCTTTTTTAGCGATAATGGCATTGACGGTATCGTCTTCAACCAACAATATATGACCGGCACGCTCATGGGTCGGCTCAATCATAGTAAAGTCGTTTGAATTTTGCCACATCTCATATTGGTTTTCATCAATAGTCGTTAGAGGCAAGAAAACACTAAAAGTGGTTCCGACACCCACTTCACTATCCACATCGATATAACCACCCATCAAATTAACCAAAGACTTACAAACAGAGAGTCCAAGACCAGTGCCACCATAAAGACGGTGTGTGAATTTGTTTGCTTGGTCATATGCATCAAATATTGCATCTAATGACTCAGCTTTAATACCAACACCCGTATCTGTGACTTCGATGCATAGAGTCATGACGTCATGATAGATTGCATTATTGATAGCTTCTTGAGCCGTTATTTTATTCAGATCGCTTTCTGAAATACCTTGAGCGCGATATCTATTAATGCTGTCGTTATCATCGTCAAAATCATCACAATGACAATTGGGTACGTGTTTGACATCAAGACTGACTCGCCCGCCTTCACGAGTGAATTTAATCGCATTATTGACGAGGTTCGCTAAAATTTGTTTGAGGCGTACAGGATCGCCTTGTACATAAGGCGATAACGACTCGGTATAATGATAATCTAAAATGAGCCCACGCTGACGTGCTTTGATAGCAAAGAGGCTGACCACCTCATTACATAATGCGGATAAGTTAACAGGAATAGAATCAATGGTCATTTTTCCAGACTCTACTTTCGATAAGTCTAAAATCCCGTTAATAATCGCCATCAAATGCTCATTGGAAACTTTGATATTGTCCACGTATTCTTGTTGTTCACTGCTAAGTTTGGTTTCACCAAGCATCTCGACCATACCAATAATACCATTCATCGGTGTGCGGATTTCATGACTCATATTAGCCAAAAAGTCTGACTTCATCTCATTGGCATGTTTGGCATCACGCTGCTTGTCCTGTAGCTGCAAGGCATCTGCCGCCATCATCGCAAATTGTGCCAATACTTTTGCTTGCTGCTCATTAAAGTCATGATTGGGCTTCATATCCATCACACACAGCGCGCCCAAACGATAGCTTTTATTATCCTCATGCAAGATAATTGGCGCACCAGCATAAAACCGTAGGTAAGGAGATTCTGTCACTAATAAGTTTTGGCTAAAACGACTGTCTTCGATCAAGTCCGGCACCACAAAGACCTCGTTAGAGAGTACAGTATAATTGCAAATAGCCACTTCACGCGTCGTTCGACAAACACCGCCCAGTCCTTGGACAGATTTTAGATACTGTGTTTCTTCATCCATGAAAGTAATGGCCACGACTGGTACATCAAAAAACAGCTTAGCCAGATCTATCAGGCGCTTAAATGCAGGCTCATCATTGTCGTTGAGCACCTGATACTTCCTAAGCTTATTGATGCGTTCTGCTTCATCTACCGCTACTGGATAGCCGGGTTTAGGTGCGTTAAATATAGACAAGATAGACTCCATTAAATAAGATCAGACGCGTGGCTTAAGACCCGCCTGTTTTATTAATAACTGTAATGCTTCACTCACCATAATCATCGCAACCACCGATGTGACCACTACTGCTGAGCCGTAACCACCACACTGCAAACCGCCTGCCTGACAAGTCTTATCTACACGCGGTGGCTCTGTAGAGTAGACACATTTGATACCGAACTTCTCTTTTAATGTACTATTAATGCCTTTTTCGTGACGCAGCTTATTGCGTAATTTGGCAAGCAAAGGATCTTGGTAGCTGTCACGCAAATCGCTCACCCGAATCTGACTAGGGTCTATCTTACCACCTGCCCCGCCTGCACAGACCAGTTTTAGTTTATTAAAACGACAATGTAGCGCGATGGCAAGCTTGGCATTCATATCATCTACGCAGTCCAAAATCACCATAGGTTTGCCTTGGGCAATAGCGGCTTTTGCTTCATCGCGACTTGGCAATAAAGTGGCTACGTTTTCTACGGTTAAAAAATCATCGATCAAATTTAGCGTTACTTTGGGATTTATCTCACGAATACGGGTAGCCATCGCTGCAATTTTACTCTCACCAAAGGTGCTATCTAGTGCAGGCAACTGCCGATTGACATTGGAGGCCACCAGTACGTCCAAATCAATCAAGGTAATGGTACCCACTGCCGTTCTCGCCAAAGCTTCAGCTGCCCAAGAACCAACGCCTCCTACTCCGATAACGTATACATGCGCATCAGCAAAAGTAGTGACAGCTGTCGTACCATAAAGAGTGCGCGTACCTTGAAAACGGCGCTCATATTGTACACTTTCTTCGCTCAGCTCTGCTTTTGTAAAGTCTTCGGTGCCAACTGACTCTGTCATTGTTTGCTCAAATGGTTGTGTTTCACTCATAACAGATTAAATGCTCTTTTAAATTATTTTGATGGCTCTTATATTACTTCAATTTCTTTATTCACGGCTATTTCATTCACTATCATATCAATGGCTAGCAATACAATAAACCATAATGTACGACTCTACTACAACGGATAAACCCATTTTGTTTGCAAAGCACTGCAACTGTTGTGCCACAATTGCTTAGCAAGACTGGCGGGTGATACATTGAGCAATTCACTTAAGCTTAGCAACACCCATGGCAGATTGGCAGGTACATTTCTATTATGTACCGGCGCATTACCACTTTCCTGGTCTGAGCTTTGATTTGGCACTGATGACTTATGGTCTGATATTTGGCACATAATAGGCGTCATATCAGGGCAATCTGTTTCTATCACCAAACATTCAACCCCATAGCTATCAACCGCTGCTTGAATAGCGCGGCGCAGTTTCTTAGCATTGGGATTAGTGATTTGACCGGTAACCCCAAGCTTAAAGCCTAATTTAACAAATGCTTTGGCTTCTTGCGTACCACCGCTAAAGCTATGGGCAATACCACCAAGCTTGTGCGCATCGTAATCATGCGCTTTTAGCATGGCTAATGCTTCTGCATGTGCTTTACGAATATGTAGCATCACTGGTAGCTGATGAGTCACCGCCATGTCCAATTGTGCCTTAAAAAATCGTACTTGCTTAGCAAATATGTCAGGCGTTTTCATTGCCTCAGTAAAGGTATCTAAGCCAATCTCACCGATTGCTAATGGGCGTTGATCAGCAATCCTTTTTGCCATAGCCATTAAATGGTTGTCAGTATGCTGTGTAATATAAAAAGGATGCAAACCAACCGCAACATGGCTACTAAAATGTGACACCTTTTGACGATCGATATTAACTGTCGTAGGTAATGACAGCTTATTTAACAAGCGCTCAGTCTCATACATCCGCTCGAAATGCTGATATAGATAACCCACTAATACGAGATGGCGTATACCTTGCTTATGGGCTTGCTGCGCCAGTATTTCTCTATCATCATCAAATATCGGGGCATCAAAATGAGTATGCGTGTCAATGAGAGGATAAATAGTAGGTAATGGCTGTTTGGTCATCTTAGATGAATCGATAGGGGTCATTGATAGACTCCAAAATTAATGTTTTTAAACGAGGCATTCCGTGGTTTGTCATTTTTATAAATAATCATATTAACGATTACTTTAGTGTGGCTACCTTTTTCGTATAGCTACTTTATTTGAGGTAGTTTAGACAATTAAAAAATCCAGTTAATAAAAGAGCCTTTAAAAAGCAAAAAGACCTTCAATTATTCAAAGCACTTTTATTGAACACGCCCTATTCTTTATTAATATCGTCACTACTTATAACGGTGTGTTCAGTCTTGATATCATGACTGTCTTTTACATTTTGCTTATCTAACGGTTTGGTATCAGCTTTTCTACTGCTGCGCCGAGGAATCACCAATAAGGCGGTAGCAGCCACTGCCAACAAAAACCACTTTTTAGTATTTGTATGATTCGTCACTGCTTTCGCCTCTACATTTATATCATCATCTGCGATATTTATCAGCAAGTGTTCACATTTACTACTGATTATTCATTAGTATACTGCGATATAAAAACTGCTATGTTTATCTGTGTTATGAATACGCAAGCTAATGTACGGTGCGACGCTTATTTATTACACCGTACTTCTATATGCTATAAGAATAGAAGGTGAGCACTTTATTAATGCGTCATTGATAAAGTGCTTTTTTGAGTTCTTAACGATTTAAAGGATAAGTTGTCATACCATTATTGGGACTGTCTACTTTGGTGAAACCTTGAGACTCAGACTTTGCTGCCTGATCGCGCTTAGGAATAAGGGGATTGAGCGGCATCAATTCATAATCTGCGCTAACGTTGCCATTCCAACCTTCCGTACCACTCAATGGCAGCTGTTTAATGGTACCGTTTTTATCAATGACCAGTTGCAGAACGCGCATTTGGTTGAATTTACGCTCGGTGACGCTGGCGACTGCCCCGCCATCACGTAGGATAGTGGGCTGTAAAAATATGATTAGGTTGCTTTTTTGGGTGCTGTCATTATCAGAGCGAAATAGCCTACCAATCACTGGGACATTTCCTAGACCTGGGACTTTTTGTTGACGTGTGGTGCTGTTGTCACGCATCAAGCCACCAAGAGCAATGGTCTGCTGATCATCGGCTAGAATCGTCGTGTTGATTAGGCTTTTATTGGTGATCAAACCACTGGCGTTACCCGTACTGCCCGGTACCACCGATGAGACTTCTTGCGAGACCTCCAAGCGTACGGTGCCATTGTCACCAATGTGTGGAATGACATTTAGGTTGATACCAATGTCCTGACGATCAATGGTTTGAAAGGGGTTGCTAGAATCGTTGCCACTGGTGGTAAAGGAGCCAGTAACAAAAGGCACGTTTTGACCCACTAAAATGCTGGCTTTTTCGTTGTCTAACGTCAAAATTGATGGCATAGACAGCAGATTGGCACTGGTAGAAGAATCAAGCGCTTGCAAGATAGCTCCATAAAACTGGGTGTTTCCCTGACTGTCTTTGCTACTATCACCAATGCCAATCAAAGCACCAGCTATCGAGCCTGCTGCGGCACTGATACTGGCGGCACCGCCACCTGACAATGCCGCTGCGGCAAGTGATGCAGCACTCGCGCCTACGTTATTGAAGTTGACGACTCCGTAGCCGCTATTGGCATTGCCGAGCGCCCATTGCACACCTAGCTGGGTAGCATCATCACCTGATACTTCTACAATAGCCGCTTGAATCAATACTTGCGCGCGGCGATTATCCAACTGATTGACCGCATCTTCAATCTCAAACATCAGCTCAGGTGCCGCATTGACGATAACGGCATTTTGGGTTTCATCAGCGATAATACTAAAAGGTCGACCGCCAACACCTGTACTACTCGAATTGGTACCAGAAGTCGCTGAGGTCGTCGCGTTGTTATTAGTATTAGTACTACCACCAGACTCATTAGTCAAGGTAGCGCCCGTGCTACTAGAATCGTTCAATGATGCCGACTCTAATGAGGACGTTGCTCCAGAGCTATTAATAGATTGATTGGCGAGCAATCCACGTAGCATGTCTGCAATATGACCCGCACTGGCGTATTTTAATCGAAAAACACGCAGACCACTCAAACGCCTTGTAGGCGTGGTGTCCAATTGATTGACCATCTCTTTGACTTTAGCAATCATCTCCGGACTGCCTTTCACCAACAATCTATCGCTAGAGGTGTCGGCAATGACTTTAAGCTGGTTGTTACCACCTTGTGCTTGCCCGCTACCAGCGCTTGCAACCAAGGCGCTAATCAACTCCATCATACGTTCAGCATCGACGTGACGTAGTGGTATCACTTGCAAACTGTCATTGACGTTGCTATCTAAATCACGGATAAGTGACGTCAGCTGATTAAGGCTATCTGCACGATCGGACAATACCAAGGCGTTGACACCAGGCACAGCGGCAGCATGAGCCGACTGGGGCATGAGCGGACGGATGACACCCAATACTTCTGCAGCTTGGGTATTGGTCAAATAAATAACACGAGTAGCTAACGCTTCACCAACACTGTCACCACGTAAATCAACGGCCACGCCAGATTGTTTGGCGACATTATCTGGCACCAGTTTAATGGTCGTTCCCGAGTCAATCGCGGCAATACCATTGACTTGCATCACACTCAAAAACAGCTGATAGATTTCGTCACGGGACAAGGCTTTGTTGGAAATCACCGTCACATTGCCATTGATACGCGGATCAAGGACAAAGTTTTGGTCAGTGATGGTTGCCACTTCATTAATAAAGGCTTTGATATCGGCATCTTGTAAGTTGACTTTCCAGCTCTCAGCACTCGCGAAACCCGTACTGGCAGCCCATAATGGTACGGCTAGGCAAAGAGGACGACACAGTCGCATCAGACGCATCAGACGCTGTAAAACATGGTACAGAGGCGTGACTGAAAAATTATAAAAACTTACCATATTGATGATTACCTACAGTGATGTCGCTTAGTATGTACTGGATTTATTGTGTACTGAGAGTGCTCAGTTAGCGCCTTTCTCACTTAATTTCTTCTGACAATAACATCATTTAAGTGGCACTATCTAAATGTTCATTTATTTAAAGTAAGAGTTCTCACCCATTTATTGTGCTCAAAACTGCTGACGAATAGTAATGACTTGATCGCCGCGTTGCACCTCTATTTGCGCCTCACCTGATTGCTGTACCTGTTGCAGCACACCAGCATCTTGAGCAGGATTACTACCCACGCTTTGACCGTTGACCGTTAGCACTTTATCACCTGGCTCAAGTCCTAGGCGATTACGCAGCTTTGCTGGCATTGCAGGCGTCACTTGATAACTTTCCCCTGCTGCCATAACCCCCATTCTGCTCAAATAACTGGCGGGGTTTTCTTGCAATGCTGTCACTGCCTCATCGATAGCGGATTGCGGGCTACTGTCAATGCCTGTCGCAGTGGACTCCTCCTCAGTATTTTGTGTAGGCTGAGGGGCGGTAGGCAACATGCTATTGTCTGGCAAGCGCTGATTACTCACGGCACCTGCGATCATGTCGCTTTGATCTAATGGCATCGCTGCTGGCATACTAATGACGGTTTGCTTGTCACTGGCATCAGCGATGATGACTGAGTTCCAATCGACAGCCACAAGAGTATACCCACTGGCTTTTAGCGCATCACCGATGCGATAGTTTGTTACCTCACCATTGACATCCAATAGTGCTGAAGACATGCTCTCTGGCATTGCTAACAGAACCCCTTTTAGATTGACATTGGGCGGTGGCTGCACTGCTGCTGCAATAGGATCAGGATCTGCAAAAATAGCAAATAAACCACTGTAGTCCTTGCTAGATGCCGATGTGTTTTGCAAAGGCGCTAGTGGCAATGTTGGTGCCAATGGGGCTGCGAGCAATAACCATAATAGTCGAGCCGCTGTCCAGCATAGCCAAACAACAGCCAACAATAACACCCAACCTGAGAATCGATTGAGGGTGTTGAGCACAGGTTTTAACGTGGTAGAAACATTCATCATCTAGCGTGTCCCCAGCCCACTTAGCAGCGGCTGACGCACACTGACGACTGGTGTATCTTGGGGTGCTTGTCCTTTATATTCAGGCATACTTTCTAATAAACGCTGCGTCAAACTGACATCCAACATATTATCGCCATCGATATATAAGTCGCCCAAGCGCTTATCTTGGTTGTTTAATAAATTGATATGGAGTAGGTTTTTATTGTTTTTTTGCTCAGCACTTAGCTCAGCACGCATGGCAGGCATGGTCAGATAAAAAACCTTGCCGCCGCTAGGATAGCCTATTTCACCGCCGACCCATGTCAGCTGACCATCTGCTTGACTGAAACCAGATGGATTTTTTGTTGAATCATTGTCCGCTTTGGCACTTGAGCCAGACTGGCGGGTGAGCGAGACGTTATTGACCTGAATCGGTGTATTGGGCAATTGCCAATCAACCACACTTGCCAAAGTTTCAGGTGCTATCTTGCCGCTCATATTATCCACTTGCCACGAGCTGGTGCCTATTTTTACTTGTCCATTGAGGCGAGTTTGGGCTGAAGTGATATCGACCTCTGCACTTATCTTACCCAATAACAAATGCCATGGCTGCCACGACCATTCTGCCGTACCTGTGAGCGGTGTCGCTGCTAAAGGTATTTGCCAAATGACTGAGCCTTGCCATAAATTACCCGACACATGCTGTATATAAGGCGTTTCCGGAGCATACTTTTCAAGCAGCCACGCCGCTGGCATTTGCAACACAGCAAATAATGCAAATAATACAAACCCAACCAGCCACCACAGCTTACGAGGGCGCTTATAAGACGACGTGGATACTTGGGGCACGGTTGCATAACTCTTATATAAGACAAAAACGTCATTATCATAACAAACAATGGCATACAGATGACAGAAAAAAAGCCAGTATCTTTTTACCAAAATAATGGCAATAAAGATACTGGCTTTTATCGGCTTATAAGACTGAAAGGCTATTACGATCAAACGGTATAATTACAAAAAACTATGCGTAATAAGCCCGATAATCAGAGTAGATTTTGCTTTGTGCTTAGTTCAAACACTGCTTAGTTAAAATGCTGCTTAATTAAAAGAATATTTAATTAAAATTGCACCTTGCTGAATCTAAACCGACATCATCTTGTTGACCACTAAACGATTAGATAGCAAAATCTTCGATACTACGACCTGCTGCTAGTGCTTCAACCAACCACGTTGGCTTACGACCACGGCCAGTCCACGTTTCTTCGTTGTTGTCAGTATTGCGATACTTAATGCTGCGTTTTTTCTCTAGTGTTTCACCAGCTTTCAAAATCTCTTCGATAGAGGCACTGCTGTCTTCTGCAATTTTTTCAAACTGCATATAAGCATCATACAAACGCTGATGTTGTTTTTTGGCAATAAGCTGCTGGGCATTTTCAGTGATGGCGCGTAGCTCATCAACGTTTAGGTTTTCTAAATCAATGGCGGTATTTTTGCTCATAGTAAATCCAACTGTAAGATAAAAAATATAACCTTAATAGATCTTATTCACTATTAAGAACTAAGAATGACTTATTCATCATTAAATACAACGATGAATGTCAAAAATCGATATTTTTTCAACCAAATAAAATATTGTTAGCCACAATACCTGAAGGCGTAGACAATATAAACAAAAAATCTTGCTATCACAACAGTAGATTATTATATCTTATATAACAAAAGTCAGCGAATAGTAAAATCAGGTAAATGAAAAACGGCAATTTATTAATACTTATTCATAAACAGATATTAATTTTAAGATAAAACCAGTCTCTATAAATAATGTTATAAAAACTACTGAATATATAATTAAATAAACATAAATCCACTAAAAATTAAAAATAGCAATCAATTTTTTCATATTTACCTACCCATTAATAAAAAACATCCTTAATTAATCATGCTGATCACTAAGCTCGCTCATTAAATCGCGGGCTGATTCGGCGCTCAATAAATACGGATTAAAATCAATCGTTGTAGAATACTTTAAATAAATCGCCGCGTTTTTTTCAGTCGGGGAAGCATAATTCATGGACCATTTAGACCATGTGCGATGCTTTAATTCACGTGTCTCAATAACCTGTAAGTCATAATGACGTGGATCAGCAATTAAACTATATAGCAGACGATTGATCTGTGCTCTTGGCCCTTCGATAGTTTGCAAAAAATAATCTTTATTAAATGTCAGCATACCAGTGATGCCATTGGCGGCGTTGTTTAATTGTGCTTGATGCAAAATTTCGTTGAAGTCTTTGGCCGATACATCTGGGTTGGCACGGCTAGCGTATGTCATGCTCATCAAAATGTGCGCATCTTCCATTGCTGATGTCATATCTTATCTCTTATAAAAAATCATGGATGTGATGGTTTTTTAGCGTTTATAAATATCAGTCAATTAGCCAATAGAAAACCATGGTTTCTTTTTCGTAGCGGCGCGCACTGCTTCTTGCTCTTGAAGATCTGATAATGTCTCAATCAACATCATGATTTGATTGGTATTCATCAAATAAGGATTAAACTGAGTACCTGTCGAAAATTTGAGCGCAAGCCCTTTATTTTCATCACTCGGAATCAAATAATTCATTGACCATTTACTCCAGTGACGCTGCTCAACTTCACGGCATTCAATGATTTGCAAGCCTTGATGCCGATCGTCTTTAACCAGTTTTCTGAGCAACTCATTGATGACTGGCCTCGCCCCTTCGATACTTTGTAAAAAGTAATTGTGATTAAATACCAAAGCACCCGTAATACCGTTACGCTCATTGTTTTGCTGAGCTTGTGTCAGGATGCGAGTGACTTCACCTTTAGGATTGTCGGTGTTATAACGGCTAATATAAGTTAAGCGTAGAATGATATGCTCACCGTGGTGTATTTTTAGACGATTTAATTCTGCAAGCTCAGCTAATTCCACAAAGTACTCCAATTAATTTGCTAAATTTCTCACCTATAACAGGCTAGCGATTGTCTTTCATAACCCGTTATTTGTGGCATAAGTCATTTTTTTCGTACAATAAGTCGTGTATATATTAACGTTGAATTTTCTTGATAAATTCACTCATACCGTGCGATAAATTGCTGCCACTGGTGCTCTGTATTTCCTTTACCAAACTCAATAATTGCGAGCTATTCCCGCATTGCTCTAGGCTCAACAAATAACCCCAGGCTTCTACTGGTGGTGCATTTTTTTCAATATAGTTGGCCAACTCCGATTTTATCGTTTCGTAGCTAGCACTAGATAGCTTAGTCTTGAAAATACTACTGAGTGATTTCTTGCCTAGTGCTGCCATTTTGTTGGGACTTTTATTATTAAAGGTACGATCAAACTCTGTCTCAATACTTTGTTCAAACGATGGTGACGATGATTGAGGCTGAGAAGCTGTTGGTGCTTGCGGCGCAGTGGATGTTTGGGAAGCAGCACCCGCTATTTCTATACACTCAAGCCCTAACAGCAACTCAAACAATGGTGCTATGCCGCCAAAATCCGCAAACATTTTGCTGTGGTCAAGCGTATCGAGATAGCTTTGATACGTGCGCTTGCCATCGATCATAATGAGCAATGTTCTCGCTTCACGCGGCAATATACCGAGACTCTGAGATTTAATCTCTTCTCTGCCTAAGTCAGTTTTTTGAAACACATCACCATTATTCATTGTTTGTACTCAGCACTAGCAGTAAGGTGGGCACTCTTATAGTCAATTCATTATAAAAGCGTGATAGCTTTAACCTTTTACATTGCATCAACCCTATCGTAAGCGGTCGACCAGATGAATTTTTATTAATTAATAAAAATCACTTTAAATAAAAGCCCCACATTTAATATTGTGTGAATCGTTGATTCGATTGGATTATATCAACCCGTCTAATAGACCGTTAGTATTAATTAAATCCAATAGAACAGACGGTCGATATAGGATATGAAAGGTAGTTTTCGTAAATTTCAATATAAAATTTGATAAAATAATGAGAATAGAAAAACCTATAAACTCTATGAAGCAAGCTAATATTTCTTTGCTTTGTATTCTTACTAAATAGTTTACTAACCAATAATTAATTTTTTATTTTTCAAATAATCGCAATGGCATAACCATAAAAACAAACAAACGTTTTACTTAAAAGCACAGCATAGAGATAAGCAAAATCTATCTTCCTTAACTCTCATATGACTTTTATGCACACTATAGAAGCTTTATTTTTTTAGATCATTTATCACCAGGCATAAAAAAACCCTGCAATTGCAGGGTTCTATAGATTATTCTTAACAGATAACTATGAGCTACGGGATTATAAATACAACATCTTGTTATTGTATAAATTAAAAAGGAATGTCATCATCGACAGGACCGTCTGGCATTGCTGTCGGCTTTGATTGCGCAGGCTTTTGAGCAGGTTGATTAAACTGATTCTGCTGAGCAGGTGCACCTTGATTAGTAAAGCTGCTCTGACCACCTTGAGCAGCTGGCTGGTTATAACCGCCTTGCTGTGCTGACTGATTGTTTGCTTGCTGACCAAAGTTGTTTTGATTGCTTTGACCACCTTGATTGCCATAGCCACCACCTTGACCTTGATTCTGACCGCCAAAGCTATTATCACCTTGACCACCAGTCGCACCATCTAGCATTTGCATTTGCTCAGCACGAATCTCGGTAATATAACGGTCTTGACCATTGGGATCTTGATATTTACGGGTACGCAAGCTGCCTTCGATATAGACTTTGCTGCCTTTACGCAAATACTGCGCGGCAATTTCACCCAAACGATTAAATAGGGAGATGCGATGCCATTCAGTCGCTTCTCTTTTTTCGCCACTTTGCTTGTCAGTCCACTGCTCTGACGTTGCAACCGAGATATTGGTCACGCTACCGCCGTTATTAAATTGACGTGCCTCAGGGTCTGCTCCAAGGTTACCGATGATGATAACTTTATTAACTCCGCGCATGATACCGTCCTTTTACTTATGAATAATTTTATGAATCGCTTTAATGACTGTGCAAGTAAGCGCATTCATTAATGATTTTACTTTAATCAATTTTTATTTAAATATCTACAGACTATCTATTAGAGACGACAATCTATGTCGCCTAGATATATATTATAATTTTGGGGTTTAAAAACCATGATAGTGCTATTTTGCCATTTTATTAAGCGGATTAATACTATTACAAGTTACTGACTTATAAATTAACTCTGTCTCTTATAAGTTTATTTAGAATCATTGCTCTCATTATTGCGGTGCATGCTTAAGGTGACACTGCCCAGCTCTACGCCAAATTTTTTCATCACTGAACGATTGAGCATGACATTTTCATTGATAAGATACATCCAATCATCAAATTTTACTTTGTAGGTTTTATCGTCCACGGGTAACTCTAGCAAGTAATTCCAATGCAATGTGTTGCCAACCACTTCCCCTGTTGCCTCACCAATGACGTCACCAGCCGTGCCTGTCCAGCTACCATCAGCTTGCTTGGTTAATCGCCATATGCGCTGCGATTTTGACCCATCTGCCCACGAAAATTTTTCGTTTAAAACGATAACATCATCGCCTTCGTGAGTCGCATCGATATCGACATAAAAGCGTTTTTTGACCTCACCATTACGCCCTTGAAACATGCCCCAACCTTCGATTTGACCTGAGAAAAACTCATGCATATCAAGCGTCGGTGTGGTGTTCTGATAGGCTTGAATATTTTGCGTGGCACAGCCAGAGATCAGTAGCGTGGCTGACAGTCCAAAACCTATCGCTAGCTTATTAAACTTACTCATATTAATTCCTTTTAAATTGAGATGAATACTTAGCGGTCACTTATTAATAATGGCTGTCTATACGGTTATTGTCTACTCAGTTCTGCCTATTTATTTTTAAAAATCTGAAAATATTACTTATATAGCGTACTAAATGTCTAACGGACTTTGCGCCAAATGCGATAGTGTTTGTCGTGAATCATCCGTCAATTGTGTCTTATCAAGTTTCAAATAAGCGACTTGCTCTTTTGCCATCACGACCAGTTCATCAACGCCATCTACTGCCAGCATCTGCCTTGACCAATCTTGAATATTAATGTTTTTGGGAATCGTCACTGTCGTGCTTGATAGATAAGGCGGCTGAGCAATTGGAATAATAATCAGTAACGCAGCGCCCATGATAATCGCCAAGATACCCCATGCTAGCAGATTAGGCTGATTCAATAGTAGACCACCCATCGCACCGCCAACGAACGCGCCAAAGAACTGACTGGAGGAGTTAAGCCCCATCGCGGTCGCTTTATTGGCAACTGGTGCACGCTTAGATATCCACGAGGGAATTGTCGCCTCAAGTAAATTAAAACCCATAAAGTACAGCAGCAAGCCAAATATGATACCAACGCCGACCTGACTACCCAGCGCAAGTATTGCTAAGGCAGCAGTCATCAAGGCAATCGCGCCCAAAAATACTTGGCGCATTTTACGTTTCTTTTCAGCGATGATGATAAATGGTATCGCGATTGCAAAGCCGATAAACAGTAGCGGCAGATAAACCAATCCCTGCTGACGTACCGACAAGCCCAACACTTCACTGAGCTGGTGTGGCAATATCACAAATATCGCAGTCATCGTCAGATGCAGCGCAAAGATGCCGATATGTAAACGATTCAGATCGCCAATCTTGAGGACAGTCGCCAACTGCTGACCGATGGTTTTATTATCTAAGTTGTGTTTGAGCACGCGCATAGGCGTTGGTACAACAACCAACAGCAGCATCGCCAAAATAGCGAATCCTGATGTCAACCAAAATAGCCCAGAGATACCGAGCGAGCCGACTAATAATGGACCAAAAGCAAAGGCAAGCATGATAGAGGTCGCAATGGTCAAGCCCATCGTCGCCATCGCTTTGGTACGCATCTCCTCACGAGTCACATCAGCCAGTAATGCCATCAATACAGCAGAGACCGCGCCACTACCCGCCAGCGCTCGACCAATGATCACTTCATAGATATCCGTCGCATTTGCCGCAATCATGCCGCCGATGGCAAACAGTATCAATCCCAAAAAGATAATTGGCTTACGAGGGAACTTGTCAGCGGCAAGGCTCATCGGTATTTGGAAGATTGCCTGTCCTAAGCCATAAACGCCAACAGCCAGACCAATCAAAAACGGCGTCGCGTGTGCATAATTGTCACCATAAACAGAAAACACTGGCACAATCATAAACAAGCCAATCATACGCAAGGCAAAGATGCCACCCACTCCGAGGATTGCCCGTTTCTCTACGCTATTCATACTTGCCTCACTGGTTGATCATTGCTGTTTTTCACTGCTGGCTCTCATGCTGCACCATGATTTATCACTACTGGTTTATCAAGGCGCTGGCCTATAAATCAAGCCCCCTAGTATAAGACATTCGCCGTTTGGTTGCCGAGACTTTTGTCTTACGCGTACAGTATCGAACGCACCCTTAGCTCAAGCCATTCATATTACGTGATTATTTTGTTACCAACTGCGTCAGATGCGCAATCACACCTTGAATAATGCGGTCGCCATAACAATAAAGTAAGGCGTTGTAAACATTATTACTCATTAGCTCGAACGACAGTTTAAACGACAAACTCCTCTACAAAATGACATTTTTGGTCAAAACCATAACAAACGATGCCTGTTACTTAACACTGATTTGATTTAGATTTGCTTAGTCGAACAGAAATCAATCGCATCAAAGACTGCAAAATAAGAAAACAGTAAATGAACATTTATAGCCCTTACTCTATGAATGTGTGAACACTTTATAAAAGCACTATTTATAACTATTTTTTATAGCCGAGCTCTTTATAACAACATTATAAATTTAGAAATCATTCGCGTTTTTAACCAATAATTTTACTGATCTGTATTTACCTTTTCATTTGAGATATTTCCCAATACTCTTTTAGCAAATAGGAAACCCATAAACGATGGCACATGACCATATCGCAATACGCGGCGCACGTACTCATAATTTAAAAAACATCGATTTAGACATTCCACGAGATAAATTTGTGGTAATCACTGGCCTATCTGGCTCTGGTAAATCTTCATTAGCATTCGATACGCTTTATGCTGAAGGGCAACGTCGGTATGTCGAGAGCTTATCAGCATACGCTCGTCAGTTCCTCTCGCAAATGGAAAAACCGGAAGTTGATAGCATCGAAGGTCTATCCCCTGCGATTGCTATCGAGCAAAAATCGACCAACCATAACCCGCGCTCAACCGTCGGTACGATTACCGAGATTTATGACTACCTGCGTCTGCTCTATGCGCGTATCGGTACGCCGTACTGCCCTGAGCATGGCGAGCCAATGGTCGCGCAGTCGGTCACCGAAATGGTCGATCAAGTCATGGCATTGCCAGAAGATACCAAACTCATGATCTTGGCACCGGTGATTCGTGAGCGCAAAGGTGAGCATACTGTTCTACTGGAACAACTGATTGGACAAGGTTTTGTCCGTGTGCGTGTCGATGGCGACGTCTATGACACTGATGAGCTACCGACTCTGGATAAAAAGAAAAAACATACCATCGAAGTGGTGGTCGATCGCTTTAAAGTTCGTGACGACTTGGGCAACCGCGTCGCTGAGAGCTTAGAGACTGCGCTACGCTTGGGTCAAGGGCTGGTGACGCTACACTTTATGGATGGCAATCCAAAAGAAGGTGGCGACGAAAACCAAGTCATGTCAGCCAAGCATTCATGCCCTGTCTGTGATCGTGCGGTGCCTGAACTTGAGCCACGTATGTTTAGTTTTAACAATCCATATGGCGCATGCCCTAGCTGTGATGGTCTTGGCAAACGCCAATACTTTGCCGCTGAAAAACTCATTACCCATCATGAAAAATCGCTCAATCAAGGCGCAATCAATGGTTGGGATAAACGTCATGCGTACTATTTTGGCTTGCTTAGCACGGTCTGCAATCATTTCAAAATTGATATGGATGCCCCATGGCAGGATCTGTCTAAAGAGCAGCAAAACCTTATCATGAATGGCTCTGGTAAAGAAAAGCTGACCTTTAACTTTACCGATGAACGCGGTCGTAAGACGAATAAGACCGTACCATTTGAAGGCGTGCTTCCTTACTTAGAGCGTCGTTATGCTAAGACGCAAAGTAATCTCGTCCGTGATGAGCTGGCCAAGTATCTGGCTGATACCACTTGTAATGTCTGTGATGGTGCGCGTTTGAACGAAATCTCACGCAACGTGCGTGTCGATGACCAGACCATCGCCGACATCGTTAAGCTCTCTATTGGTGATGCGGCTGACTATTATAAAACGCTAAAAATTGGCGGTCACAAAGGTGAAGTCGCAGAAAAAATCTTTAAAGAGATTAATGAGCGTCTAAACTTCCTCGTCAGCGTTGGACTGGATTATCTCACTCTTGCCCGCTCTGCCGAGACACTATCGGGCGGTGAAGCACAGCGTATTCGTCTGGCTAGCCAAATCGGTGCAGGTCTGATGGGTGTCATGTATGTACTTGATGAGCCATCAATCGGTCTGCATCAGCGTGACAATGATCGTCTACTAAAAACCCTCACGCGCTTGCGTGATTTGGGCAATACCGTACTGGTCGTTGAGCATGATGAAGATGCCATTCGCCAAGCAGATCATGTAATCGATATCGGTATCGGCGCGGGTGTACATGGCGGTCATGTGATCGCTCAGGGTACGGTCGATGACATCATGGCAAACAAAGAATCGCTGACTGGACAATATATGTCTGGCAAAAAGCGCATCGAGATTCCAGCCGTTCGTCACAAAGCCAAAACCATGGACGTCGAAGTCAAAGGTAAGGCCAAACCCCAAAAAGTACCGATGACCATCGAGCTAAAAGGCGCATCAGGCAATAACTTGCACGATGTGGATTTGACCATCCCTGTTGGCGTCATGACTTGTGTGACTGGCGTATCTGGTTCGGGCAAATCAACTTTGATTAACCGTACCCTTATGCCATTGGCAGCGACACAGTTAAATAACGCCTCAACCCTGATTGCCGATAAGTTTGAAAGCATTAGTGGTCTTGAGCATTTGGACAAAATGGTCGATATCGATCAAAGCCCCATCGGTCGTACACCGCGCTCAAACCCAGCGACGTATACTGGCGTATTTACCCCTGTACGTGAGATGTTTGCTCAAACGCAAGAAGCGCGCGCTCGTGGTTATAAGCCAGGTCGCTTTAGCTTCAATGTCAAAGGCGGACGCTGTGAGATGTGTCAAGGTGATGGTCTTATCAAAGTTGAAATGCATTTCTTGCCGGATATGTACGTGCCATGCGATACCTGTGAAGGCAAACGCTATAACCGCGAAACCCTAGAGATTCACTATAAAGGCAAAAGCATCGCCGAAGTACTCGATATGACCGTTGAAGATGCGGTTGAGTTCTTCTCAGCGATTCCAGCGATTTATCGTCGTCTGCAAGCGTTGATGGATGTCGGTCTTGGCTATATTCGTTTGGGTCAGTCTGCACCAACGCTCTCTGGCGGTGAAGCGCAGCGTGTCAAACTGGCACGTGAGCTTGCCAAACGCGATACGGGACAGACGCTTTATATCTTGGATGAGCCAACCACTGGCTTGCATTTCCATGATATCTATAAGCTGCTCCATATCCTGCATACCCTACGCGATAAGGGCAATACCATCGTGGTCATCGAGCATAACTTAGATGTCATCAAAACCGCGGATTGGGTAATCGATCTTGGCCCTGAAGGTGGTAAAGGTGGCGGACTCATCATCGCTGAAGGCACGCCTGAGGAAGTGGCAGAAGTAAAAGGCTCATATACGGGTGAATTCTTAAAGCCCATGCTTGAGCAAGGGTTAAAAGACGTAAGCTAAGACAAGTTGGTTAGTTATTGATAAAAGGCTACTCTTTATAGGGTGGCCTTTTTTTGTTGGGTAGAGGTTTGATTTTGGTGTTAATATCATTATCAATTTAAGAACATGTGTAGGTAACCGGCGATGGCAAATGTAGAAAATCTTGAGAAACGACTTTTAGATTTACTTGATAAAAAAAGCTCATTTGTTATTGCACTGACTGGCGAATGGGGTATTGGTAAAACGCAATTTTGGAATAGTTTTAAGAAAAAATATCATGACCAATTTAAACTAAGAAAATATGCTTATGTATCTCTGTTCGGCATTGACTCTTTAGAGTCTTTAAAATATGAAATAGCAGTTAAAACTCATAAAGTTGATCAGTCAGAAGACAGAATGCAAGGAGCTAAATCACTATTTAATAAAGCCTTAGATACTGTGGATCTATCTAGCATACAAGGAAAAGGCCTAAGTCTAAATATAGGTAAGAGCCTCATAACTAGTGCTCTTTCTAGCTTAGTATCTAATACTGTTATCTGCATTGATGATGTTGAAAGAATTTCAGATAGTCTATCACTTAAAGATGTTATGGGTTTAGTCAACGATCTAAAACTAGAGAAAAACTGCCAAGTTATTATAATTCTACATGAAGCTAAAGCGAGTGAGCAATTTCAAGAATACAAGGAAAAGGTACTTGATGAAGTTCTTATTCTTGATGATAACCTAGACATACTAGAAACTTTTATTACAGATGAGCTTGCGTTAGATGTCATGCAATTATTCTATCGTACAATAAGGGTCAAAAACTTAAGGTTTTATAATAAGGTATTCAATAATTATCAACAAATCATCGAAAACATAGACTCCCTTAGCAAAACCAGTAAAGAATATATACTGAAAAACCTTCTAATTATCCGATGGATAGATGAATTTCAACCAGAAATACCGCTAGATGACGATAAGAGTTCTTTCAAAGCTACCTTAGACTTATTTCATGATAGTAATAGAAATTTCATCATAATGTCGGATGATGATTTTTTAAATCAGAGTGATAAGCTCAAGGCTTTTAGGCGTTACCTAGATGCGTTTTATCCTTTATTTTTGTTTGATAATTGGACTACGCATATCATAAGTATGCTTACTAGCCATGATATCTCAGAAGAGTCTATAGGAAATTTACTGAAAAGAGACGTCTTATCAGAGACAAAACTTCAAGATGAATTAGCTCATGAACAAGTTATAGGTGAATTTCATAGCCTTGAACTTCAGCCTGATTTCTGTGAACGCCTATATTATTCGGCCTGTACTAAAATTCAAAAATCTGAGATGAATAATATTAGCTTTTATTGCGACATACTTGAAAACTGTAATAGGGCAGATTTAGCGCAACAGTTAGAGAGTCACACTAAGCAGTTTATCAAAAATGAAATAAAATCATCACAATCAAAACCTTCTATTGATAACTGGTATCGGTTCGACAGGCAGCCCCAAGACCGCTTCTATGATTTTATCAAAAATGAAATTAAAAATTATAGGATATCAAATATCAAATCTAGTCTTATTTCTACCATATTCTTAAAATTTCATGACAATAATCGTAATGGGTGGAATTCTAGTGATAAAGATATCATATCAATGATAGATAAGGACATTTTAAAAGAACTAGTTTGGGCAGATCTTGATGATAAAAAATATCGAAAGCATTTTATTCACTCAATCCTTTTGCATCCAGTACTAAATGAGATTGAAGGAAAAAGAGAAGAAGTAAGACAGTGGATAATAGAGCTTTTGAATGAAAAAACAAGTGTAAGTCCAGAGAGTGAAGCGCCTATCAAAATGTGGTTAAGTAGTACTGATAATTTAACAAAAAACCTGTTCTAGTCATAGCTATTATAGCTTTTGACTAAAATAGTTGCCTAGAAAAAAAAGGTCTCTACAGGTATAAAGCCAACCTAAACAAACTCCCGCTCAACATTCATTACCCGCGCATCTACTGTACGTTCTATCTTTTCCTCGATTTGACTACATTGCGACTCGATCTCACGTTTAGACAGTCCTACAATCACAAACGTCCACTCGCTAGCATCATGGCGCGCGCGGCCGCCACTCTCACAGACCGCGACGCTTGGTGTATTACCAAAGCGTGCGTGCAAGCCGCCCATACGTTGGCGCTTTTCTTTTAATGAGCCGCATCCGGGCAATGAAAACGTCAATGTCAAAATCGCGATATGCATTTTATTCTCCTTGCCAAAAATTTTATATTTTATAGTAGCATCAAATATAATATCCGATAATGTCTGCGCTTCAGCATGCATACCCTTTATAATAGCGTATCAATCGCCAACCAACCTGCGTATCTCACCCATGACCTCTATCAGCTACGTCAAGCAGCAGCGTATAACTCGACTATGCGTACGCTGCGGCTTACTCCTTATGCAGTATGGCGCTGAGTCTGCCGTGGTGGTGGACTTATCCAAACGCTTGGGGCTTGCCTTGGGAATGAACAGCGTCGAATGTTCGCTGAACTTCAATGCCATTACCCTGACCACCATTTGTGATGAACGCTGTATCACCACCACCCGAGACACGATCAATCAGAGTATTAATGTCAATTTATTGGTACAAATCCAGCAAATCGTCAATAAGACGGAAGCAACTGTTGATCGCAATGAGTTGATTGACCGCACGACGCTTGCGTTTGATGAGTTGGATAAAACGGTATATCCGACATGGCTAGTCAGTATATTTGTCGGCGCTTCTTGTGCGGCGTTTGCTTACCTGAATGGCGGCAGCTGGTCGATTACGGCGGTGACATTTATCGCAGGTATGGTAGCGATGTTTACCCGTATTTATCTATCCAAACACCACTTTAACCCTTTTATCACCGTCATTGTGACGGCTTTTATTGCCTCACTCATTGGCGCGACGACGTATTATTTTGATATTGGCAATAATGCCGATATTGCGGTGGCCTCTAGCGTGTTGCTACTGATTCCCAGCTTTCCGCTGATTAATTCTTTATCCGATATCTTAAAAGGCTATGTCAATATTGGCGTTGGTCGTGCAGTCTTTACCTATATGCTCACTTTGTCCGCGTGTGTTGGCATCGTGATGGCGCTGGTGTTACTACGCATACAGCACTGGGGGTTTTAGATGTGGTTTATTGAGACCGTTTTGCTGTCTTGCATCATTACCCTTGGTTGGACGCTGATGTTTAGCGTACCCAAACGCTATATCTTGCCATGTCTGCTAATGACGGCGTTGGGATTTGGGCTAAAAACTGCACTGGTGTATCAGCATGTCCATCTTGTGATCGCCAGCTTTTTTGGCGCGATGCTCGCCAGTTTTTTTGGCGTGTATTTTTCTAAGAAATATACCCTGCCACCCAAAGCCTTAATCTCACCAAGTGTCATTTGTATGATGCCCGGTATCGCCGCTTATAAGGCGATGGTGAGTATGGTACAGATTGGTTACTTTGGCTATTCGGACGAATTATTTAGCCAAATGATGGTGTATTTGTTTGAAGCGTTGTTTGTGACCTCAGGATTGGTACTGGGTTTATCCATTCCGGGGCTGTTATTTTATAGACGTCGTCCCATTGTTTAGGTGGGTTTGGGTCAGTTAGACAGGCTGAAATATCTAAATGCGAGTCTATGCCTAGTTGAATACTGGTTGTACCCAAGTCATTCAACATACCCTAACCATAAAAAACTTGTAGGATGGATGGTAAGACCCATTATAGTAGAGTCCAAAATAGTACCAATAATAACTTAATAAAGAGACCTCATTATGACCAAACATTATGATTATATCGCCATTGGCGGCGGCAGCGGTGGCATTGCTTCAATCAACCGTGCAGCTAGTTATGGCAAAAAATGCGCCATTATCGAAGCCAACAAACTGGGCGGCACTTGTGTGAATTTGGGCTGCGTTCCCAAAAAAGTGATGTGGTATGGCGCGCAAATTGCCGAAGCCATTCATAAATATGCGCCAGACTATGGGTTCGATGTAGATGTTAAAGGTTTTGACTTCCAAAAACTGGTGCAAAGCCGTCAACAATATATCGAAAATATTCATCGTTCTTACGACAATAACTTGGCAAAAAATGGCGTAGAAGTAATCAAAGGCTTTGCTAAGTTTGTCGATACCAATACCGTAGAAGTGAATGGCGAACTTATTACTGCCGACCATATTTTGATTGCCACAGGCGGTCATCCGATTCAGCCAGATATTAAAGGCGCAGAATACGGTATCGATTCTGACGGCTTTTTCGCCTTGAACCATTTGCCAAAACGCGTGGCAATTGTGGGAGCTGGATATATCGCTGTCGAAATCGCAGGTGTGTTGAACAGTTTGGGCGCTGAAGTACATTTATACGTACGCCAGCACTCACCGCTACGCTCATTTGACCACAGTGTAGTAGAAGCATTGCTCATAGAGATGGAGCAAGACGGTATTCAATTGCATACCAATACTACGCTCACGGAAGTCAATAAAAACGAAGATGGTAGCCTGACTTTGTGTACCGAAAATGGTAGCCTAGACACGACAGATTGCTTGATTTGGGCGATTGGTCGTGCGCCATCGACAGACAATATCAACCTGCAAGTGACAGGGGTAGAAACGACCGAAACGGGCAAAATCAAAGTCGATAAGTTCCAAAATACCAATGTTAAGAACATCTATGCGGTCGGCGATATTATCGAAAATAGTGTTGATTTGACACCAGTGGCGATTGCAGCAGGTCGACGGCTTTCAGAGCGCTTGTTTAACAATAAGCCTAACGAGCATTTAGACTATACATTAATACCGACGGTTATCTTTACCCACCCAGCTATTGGTACGATTGGCTTGTCTGAAATCGATGCAGTTGAGCGCTATGGCAAAGACAATATCAAATGCTATAACTCAACATTTACCTCTATGTATAGCGCGGTGACCCAGCATCGTCAGAAATGTATGATGAAACTGGTGTGCTTGGGCGATGATGAAAAAGTCATTGGTCTACACGGCCTTGGCTTTGGCGTCGATGAGATGATTCAAGGCTTTGCGGTCGCTATCAAAATGGGCGCGACTAAAGCCGACTTTGACAATACGGTTGCCATTCATCCAACTGGTTCAGAAGAGTTTGTGACAATGCGTTAGTCAAATGCGTTAGTCATTAGCTGCTGGACAGACTGGGCGAGATCACCCACAATTTTAGCAATTAAAAAAAAGGATGCTTATTAGGCGTCCTTTTTATTTTAAGTTATTAAAGCAGCCTGTATATCGAAGTGTTAATTACCCAACACCCATTCATCATTCACTTGATAGACCTTAAAATTGGTCTTATTAGTGCGGCTCTCCCCCGCGATCGTCTGGGTGATATCAGCGGTACACATATAAGTATTGTCACCCTCGACAGTGTCACAGTTGATATTCTCGACGCGTTCAAGCTTTGGCATCATACCTTCCATCATGCCGCTCATGGCTTTTGCCATCTCATCATTGCCTGCGTTCGCCATCGCATCGTTCATCATGCTATTGGCTTGCTCGTATTGTGCTTCGATTAGGCCTTCAACTGTGCTTTCAGAAGGTGCATTAGAGCATGCGGCAAATAGCGGTGTCAGTAATGCGATGACTGCCAGTTTCTTTAGATTAGTCATGTCAATCTCAATGTATCTGTAATATTACTTCACTATACAGAACTACCTCGAAATGCCCAACTTAATTTTAGAATATAAGTTCAGATTTATGATGAATAGCTCTTATAATGCAAGTGAGATGAAAGAATTAAAGTGCGGCTCATACTGACAGCACATTCACGATACTGCTATGATGCGCTTAACAATGACCGCTGAGAGATGACTGTGTGGCAGGTGTACTTTTTTATATTACCAATTGGTCTGGGAATTATGACCTTGGCAGCAAGCTTGTTATTTTTGTTTGCGTATCTGATGTCTGATGACAATGCCACGCGCTTGCCTGCTTTTAACTGGTTCAAGCGCTTAATTATCGTGGCATTTATACTGCTCAGTGTTGGGCTATTTATGACCTTTGGTCATTTTTGGGGTTGATTCAAGCAGATCGACTGTATTAAATAACCATTTTTTCTAGTTCTAATAGTTCTAAATCTTCACGCTTTGGCTCGCCATTATTACCATCGTTTGGAAACGGCATTTTATTGCCATTCAATTGATAACCACGGCGCTGATAGTAAGCCAACAACTCAGGACGATGGCTTAAAATAGACATAGTCAAATGCGCTGTTTTTTTATCAGCTGCTTGCCCATCTGACTGTAGATGACGAGTAGCGAAGGTTTCTGCGGCTTGTAAAATCACATTGCCAACACCCTTCCCTTGCAACACAGGATGCACCGCAAACATACCGATATAGGCTTTGTGGTTTGAGTCAGTATCGGTTTTGATATCGACAGCGATACAACCGAGTATCTCACCCGTTTCCTCTCCATCACGGTCGCCCGTTGTCGTTTTTGGATAAACGAAGTAATAGTGATTAGGGTCATTGATTACGGCAGCGAGCTCGGCTGGCGTGGTTCGAATACCACCAATTAAATCCGCCTCATTGGTCCAGCCTGATGTCTCGCGATAACAGCGATTTAACAATTGCTCAAGTGCATTAATATCATCGGCTTGCGCTTGTCGTAAAAATACCGACTCTCTATCCAAGTGGTCTTTATCTATATGGTTTTTATTCATATTATAGTTTTTCCTTTCCTTGTTTATATTAAAAAAACTGACCCAAATCGATAGGTCAGCCTTAATAGTAATATGTATCCATCTTGAGTACTAGGGCGATAACGCCTGTGCTTGGTCGATAATATTAAATCCTGCATTGAGCTGTGCACGCGTTGGTGCATGACCACGGCGGAGTAGTTCAGAAAAGGCAACCAATTCTTTATCACGCCCTAAAGTGCTAGCCGCACTAGCACGTGTGTCTTCCCCATCATCATCAAAGTAGTATTCGATATAATCTAACGTATCTGGTGAACCAAACAAGATATTATTATCGGGTGTCTTCGCATGTCCACTATAGCGTAGGCTCTTACCATATTGCATCGTCCAAAAGAAAGGGATACGTGCGTCGAGCGAGTTGATACTATCATCATTTAATATCGCAGCCGCAGTCACTAAGCCATGTTGCAAGGCCACGCGCCAATGTTCAATGCGCATGCGCCCCATTTGTCCAGAAGCTTTCGCAATATCGCCCAATGCATGAACACCCTCACGCAGCTGCAAATGCTCATCCACTTGCACACCATCTGGCGCGTTTACTCCCTCGAACAATTCTGTACGTGGTGCTACGCCAGTCCCTAAAATGACGATGTCTGCATCGACTTGCTCACCATTTGCTAATTTAATAGCACCAACTTGTGAGAAATTGCTACCGCTATTCTCATTCGCTTTTTCGACCTCAACGATTTCGGTCACGCTGGCATCAAAAACAAACTGAATCCCATTTTCTTCATGCAGCTTGATCAGCGCATTACTGACGGTTTCAGAGACGATATTTCCCATCACGCGATGGTTTTGTCCGATGACCGTAATAGAAGCCGTCGTGCCTGCTTGTGCCAATGCGGAAGCGACCTCCATACCGATAAAGCCAGTACCGACAATCACCACACGCTGATCGTGACTGGCCGCTTTGATCAATTTGGCATCATTCATACTACGTAAGGTATAAACGCCATCAAGCTCAGCCCCTTTAAAGGGAGGAATCTTTGGCTCAGCGCCTGTTGCGACCACTAAGAAATCAGCGGTTTGTCTGTCACTATGACCAGTTTTATCTTTAATGACAATCGTACGTTCATTGGGCAATACTTCGCTGACGGTTTGATTCAAGCGCAAATGAATATCGTGTTTGCTCGCCCAATCTGCACCGCCCAGTAGAAGCTTTTCTTCAGGCATATTGCCCGCTAAAAATGCTTTGGACAATAATGGACGGTTATAAGGAGCCTTGTCATCAGCACTAATCAAGGTAATTTTGCCACCATAGCCATTGTTACGCAGCTGATGCGCCGTCATAAAACCTGCTGCGCCACCACCCACGATGAGCGTATGCGTATCGATAAGCTTATCATTTGCAATCTGTTTATCTATCTTGGCTGAGGTATTCACCGTCAAGCTGTCGCCATTATCGATCACTTCGTATTGAGTCAAGCCTACTGTCGCTACTGGCTCTAATAGCGTCCCATCGCGGCTATCAAAAGTCGCATGATGCCAAGGACAGACCACGCGATTGCCACAACGTAAGCCTGTGCCTAAATCTGCGCCTGCGTGCGGGCATTTACCATCAAACGCCTGAAACTCATCGTCGTCACGGGTAATTAAAAGGATACTATCATCATCTTGCTTGTACGATTTCATGCCGCCACTGGCAATATCGGCCTTATTAATAGTCACTGTGTGAATCGTTGCATTGGTCATAAGTCTTCCTTAACAGTTATAATGGTTTCCTGAATCAAACGTGTTGAAAATAAGCATATCGCATCAGCCAGTTTCAACGAAAAATGTTGTTCTCGATGTGTTTATTTAAATGCTTTTTTAAAACGCTACGCATTGATAGTAGCAAGACACTTTCACACACGCTGTTTTTTTGTATGTTTCCTGCGTTGCAAAACGTAATCTTTAACTGTTAATCCCTATGCTTACCCATTCTTTTTAACTCTTATCCTCAACATAAAAGACGACCTTATGACTTCTCGTGATGACATGACCGATATGAACGCCAGCCCTCAATCTGCTCTTGAAAGCACTCAACCTGATAACGAGTTACCTGCTAATGGGTCGTTTAATAATGAGCAGTTTGATATGGCAAGTATCGATATTACCGCAGCGACGGATACTGCGCAGTTACCGCAGCCTATTCAACCGCCTGTACAGCAAGCAACCTATAAAGCCCACGCAACAGACTTTATCGTTAACGAGCTATTGCCGCTCGAATTCACAGGCGAAGGTGAGCATTTATGGCTGCATATCCAAAAATCAGGGATGAATACCGCTTATCTTGCCAAACTGCTGTCAGAGTGGGCAGAGATTCCTCTGCGCGATGTCGGTTATTCAGGTCTGAAAGATCGCCATGCATTGACAACGCAGTGGTTTAGTTTAAGAATACCAAAAAAGCAATTACCAACATCTGAATTTGCACCAGTCGATATCGGAGCTGATGAATCGGTCACTATCCTCGACCAGCAATGGCATAATAAAAAGCTCAATCGCGGCACGCATCGCGCCAATCAATTTATCATCACCTTGCGTGATATCCGCTTTGCTGATTTTGATACAACATTGCCAGTGCCTGAGCAACTATTATCGGCAAAGCAAGATGTCGAGCGGCATTTAGAAAATATCGCTACAACTGGCGTACCCAATTATTTTGGTCCTCAGCGCTTTGGACGAAATGGCAATAATGTCAGAGAAGCATTATCACTGTTTGCGCGCCCACCGCAACAAAGTCGACCACAACCCAAAAAGAGCAAACGCAAGCACGCACCACGTGAGCAAAACACGATGGAATTGTCTGCCGCACGTAGCTTGATTTTTAATGAGATTTTGGCCACACGAGTGCGTGATGGTAGCTGGAATACTGGGCTGGCAGGTGAAGTGTTTAACTTAGAGGGTTCAGGATCAATATTTACTAGCGAAGCCATAGACGACACGTTACGTACACGCCTTGAGACGGGTGATATTCATCCCACTGCTGCGTTATGGGGCAAGGATAATGATAAAGTCAGCGGCGTGGCGGCAAATATTGAAAAAAACGTGATTCAGCAAAATCCGCTACTAGCTCGCTTAGCAAATGGCTTAGAGCAGCGTGATATAAAAGCACAGCGACGCGCGCTGCGCCTACCTATTGAAGCGCTGTCTTGGGAATGGCAGGATAAAGATGAGGCGCAAACATTGGTACTCAGCTTTACTTTAACGACAGGTAGTTTTGCGACGAGTGTCTTGGCAAGCGTAACAAAACAATTAATATACTAAAGCGTATTCGATCCTTGAACTATGGCAGCTAGTTATGTGCCGTAGAGCGCCGCAATATTATTATTTTCTGCCAACATCTCGTTGGCACTCACCACTTGATCACGTCCACAGTCTTTGGCTTCGTATAAAGCCTTGTCCGCCATACAAATTAAGCGCTGGCAAATATCGTGAGGTAGCTGCGCTGTAGGCGTTTGGCGACTCCCGTGTTTACTGCTGTATGATCTAATTCTTTGCGGTTTAGCAAGCGACTGCGCTGCTTCTTTTTTGTTCAGAGTTTCGCAGGCTTGTTTTATGCAAGTACGCTCGTCATGGGTCAGTGTATATAGTCCCAAGCTGGCGGTCACACTAAAGATAATACTATCATCGACCGTGATGATATGTTTAGCAATAACGCGCCGTAATTGTTCAGCAATTATCATAGCTGTGTCGTGATTCGTATCTGGCAATACAATCAAAAACTCTTCACCGCCATAGCGACTCACGATTGTTTCATCAGTTAAAGACTGCAGGAGCGTCTGCGCAACCTCTACCAAAACTCGGTCCCCTACCTCATGACCGTAGCTATCATTGACATCCTTAAACCAATCCAAATCCAATAAAATAATACTGATGTCTTGATGATCTTCTACTGACTTCAGCACCTGCTGCATTTGCGTCAGACCATAACGGCGGCTTTTTAGCTGGGTTAACTCATCTTGATTGGCATGCTGCAAAATTTCTTTTTTACTGTCATCTAGTATTAGTAACAAGATACGAAACATATAGATGATAAAAATAGCTTTTGGTAGCGCCATATAAATATGTGTCGAACGCCAAAAAAAAGCGGAAGATCGACGCAATTGATTAACACTGTCCCAATGTAGCGTGCCATTTTTAAAAATAGAGGCAGAGATGGCGTTTTCGATCATCGTCATTTCACTATAGTTGATATAACTATAAGTATCGAGAGGAACAACTGTAAGGGTCATTTGACGCAGATTGGGCAAAGTGACGCCAAAATAAGGAATAAATGTGACTGCTAAAATAATGGCTACGTGCCCTAAAAACGCTCGCCATACATAGCGCCGACGTATAAGCATCATCCCTAGCATTGCACCGCCGACTAAGGAAACGCCTGCTACCAAACTACTATGCCCTAACACTAAAATAACAATTGCGATATAGACACTATAGACAGTGATTAGTATGCCTTGCCATTTATACAAATTACGATTGTTTTTTTTGATAGGTGAAAAGTGAGTTGTCATCCATAATAAAAATAAAGCCACCAGTGTCACGCCAAACCATAGTGGATAAAGCAGCCCTATATCGACATAGGTATCATAAACATCGCGGCGCCACCAAACGAACAAACACCACAGCCAGTGTAAAGACACTTCCATCACCATAAATGAAGCTAATAATGAGGTTCTATCAGCAGCTTGCCACTCAAAAATTGCTTGAGAAAGCTTGTTGTAGCCTAGATGGGATATCGATACAGCCATAATAGGGCTACCGCAATAGTGAAGGTTATTAAGTCGAAATGAAAACAATTAAGTAAAAATCAAAAGCCTAAATCAACAATAATAATAAATGGTATAAGCTTTTACCTTATTACCATTTCCAAAAACTGGAGTAGATAAGAAAGCGAGTATCAATACTACACTTTGTAAACTAGGTGAGATTTAACACCGACAACTCTATTTATAAAAATGAATACCACACATCTAGTGTGGCGATTTTTGTCGCAGTTATCAACCTATTTAATGGCTTTGTACGTCAACATATGACGCCTTGTTTTTGACTAGCCTATCAATTGATACTTCAGGTTAGGCGACTTTTAACACCTTAGCCAGCAATTGACGTTAGACTAAGACAATATCGCAAAAGACTGCCAAACCCCTTGCTGCTCAGGGTTCAATGCCGGTACATCGCCCAAACGACGCCACGGCATATTACTACCATGAAAGTCACTGCCGATCGAGGTGACAAGATTGTGCTCAGCGATACTGCGATCAACCATTCTACGCGTGCTGATTGGTTCACTGGTCGCTGGCAGCTCACAGGCATCACCACCAAGATTAGCAAACTCCTCAATCAGCTTACGCACACGGGTGGCTGAAAGCTGATAGCGCGTAGGGTGCGCCAACACTGCCTTGCCACCACAAGCCTGAATCAGCTCAATCCCATGCTGCATCGTGAGCGCTTCGATTGCTACATAAGCGGGCTTATTATCTGCCAAATACTTATCAAAGGCTTTTTGTACCGTCTTGACTTCACCGCGCTCAAACAATACTTGACCAATATGGGCACGCCCGACTGCTTGCGGATTGCCGCCAGCTTTATCAAGTACGGCTTGCCACAGCTCATCATAGTTAATATCTAATAGCTCGCTGAGCTTTTCAGTGATTCGTTGACCACGAGTGGCGCGGCTATCCTGCAATTGCTGCAGCGTTGCATGCATTTTTTCGCGATCGGTGAAATCTAGCCCCAGCACATGGATGATTTTATTGGTTGATTTATTTTTGCCATAACCACCACTGAGCGTGTGCTCACAGCTTATCTCAACCCCATTAATCAGCTGCATATCGCAGGCAATGGCAGCCGCACGCGCCTCATCAATCCCTGCCAGCGTATCGTGATCGGTCAATGCCAATACATTGACGCCAGCCGCATGGGCACGCTGTACTACTTCCGTTGGTGCATAAGTACCATCGGAGCAAGTACTGTGACAATGTAAATCGATTTTCATAAGAGAAGCCTTAGCATTAAAAATTCAAAGTGTAGAAAATAAAAAATGAGCGCATTGGTAATGAGCCGTTATATTTGGTAGTCGTCACGATTATGAGTCATAATAATCAGGTATTGCTACCCAGGCCCGTGATATAGCATGATTATCGTGTTGATTGCTTTTTTTTGGTGCAGTAGACGTGTAAACTACCCCATACGTTTTTGTCGGACATCCCCTTTGCTATGAAAGCTTTATTAGACTTTATTCCCTTAATTGCCTTTTTTATTGCTGCTCGCTACAGTGGTATCCTAGCGGGGGCTGGTGCGTTGCTCATCGCCACCATCATCGTTTATGCCATTCATTTTATTCGCCAAAAAGGCACGTTTGATAAACAGCAATGGGTTGTCTTACTATTAACCATTTTGTTTTGTGGTGGTACTTTATTGTTGCGTGATGATATCTATCTGCGTTGGAAGTCACCTATTATCAACGGTATCTTTGCACTAACACTTTTGGTGAGTGCTGCGATTAATAAGCCACTGATGCAGCTAGCGATGAAAGATGTTTTTTTGCTTACGATGAGTGGCTGGAAAAAACTCACTCTCGCTTGGGCACTGTTTTTTGCCTTTATGGGCATACTTCATTATATCACAGCGTTTACGATGTCAGATGAGGCATGGATTAACTTTAAAACTTATGGCTGGATTCCGATTATGTTGGTATTCGTCATCGCCCAGTTTGCCGTATTAAAAAAGCACCTCAACCCTGCGCTAACAGATAAAACCAGCAAATAATACTCAGTTCATCATTTTATAATATAGCCAATGCTATTTCTAAATGCCAATAGTGACAATCATTAATCGCAATTAGCTAGGGCGCATTGAGCAACAAACTTTAAATTAATCATAATTTTTATTAACCGAGGAAGTCTCATGTCCTTATTTGCCATTATTGGTCATGACGTGGCTAATAGCAGCGCACAACGTCATATTACCCGCGCTGAACATGTCGAACGCTTGCAAGCTTTAGATCATGACAATCGACTGATCATCGCTGGCCCAACACCCATCGAGCATGGCAAAGGCGAGATGTCAGGCAGCTTGATTATTGCTGACTTTGACTCTGCAGAAGCAGCGCAAGCATGGGCAAACGATGAGCCTTACTTACGTGATGGCGTGTACAGTCACGTAGATATTAGACCCTTTATCCATACATTGCCGAAAGCTGATGACAACGCATCAGTTAAAGTAGCAAAATCGTGAATCAGTGCCTATCTTTGTTAAAGAGTCGCTCTTATCAGCGTAGCATTGTTAGCGTGATTTTTATGGCGGCTGTTTCAGTACAGGCTGCGCTAACAGTGACGACTATCGATGTGGCTGATCCAGCCATCACGACACCCGTGCCAGCGCAACCCATACCGAACGCTCAACCAACAAAAAGCTCAGTGATGAATATCAGCGATACATTAGCGGCGCAATTACAACCATCTGAGAAGGCATTATCTGATGCCAATCAGCAACTTTTAAGCCGTAATGCACAGTTGCAACGCGAGTTGAATGACTTGCAAACTCAAGTGAATGTTTTGGTCTACGAGAGCAAAGGTCAGATTTTTTTATACGGTGCATTCACGGTCTTGATCAGTTTATTGGTCGGTATTTTTGTTTCTTGGCTGGTGTTTGTCCGCCGTGAACGCTGGTAGCTAGTACCACGCACTTTTTATTGATTTATCTTATGTGACTGTCTATGTCTAAATCCACGTTCGAATCAAAAGATATTTATACATCTTCTTCTACGCCCTCTAAAAACACTCAGTTACTAAGCACCCACTCATCAAATATCACCCCTGCCAAGATTGATTGGCAGATGGATGATACTGGTAATATGGTGCCGGTCTCTGGAGAGTTTGGTGATGTATATTTCTCGCACGCTGATGGCTTAGCAGAGTCGCGTCATGTTTTTTTGGCACATAACCAACTGCCTGAACGACTGGCCAATCTTGCGCCAAAGCAATGCTTTACGATTGCTGAACTGGGCTTCGGTACTGGACTGAATTTTCTTGCTACGTGGCAGCTATGGCAGCAGTTACGCGCACAAAATTCAAAGTTAGCAACTGCAAAACTGCATTTTATTAGCACTGAAAAGTTCCCGATACCCCTTGCCGACCTTACCCAAATACTCGCATTATGGGGACAGCGCGCGCCTGAATTGACAACACTGATTGAGCTATTGCTGGAGGCCTATCCGCCTCTTATCGCGGGTTGCCATCGTTTGAATTTCTTTGATGATAATTTGACCGTTGATATATGGTTGGGTGATGCTGCTGAGAGCTTAGCCAAACTGGCAAATAACCCTTCTAGCTCGCATGCACCTTATGTTGACGCTTGGTTTTTAGATGGTTTTGCGCCCTCTTGCAATAGTACCTTGTGGGCGGATAGTATTTTTGCACAAATGCAGCGCTTATCATGCCCCAATACGACTGCTGCCACCTATAGCTGTGCCGGTATCGTCAAGCGTGCGCTACAAGATTGCGGCTTTCAGATTAAAAAAGTGAAAGGCTTTGGACGAAAGCGAGAAATGCTAACGGCGATCATGACTGACGCTGCAAAGCTAGAAGAGAGCAATAGCGACTCTACTGACCACACTTACAATCAACCTGCCCATAATGCCCATAGCATTGTCATTGGTGCTGGCGTTTCAGGACTGCTAACCGCTTGGTCGCTGGCCAATCGTGGTATTCAAGTCACTTTGCTAGATAAATCAGCGCCTTTGACGGGCGCATCAGGTAACCCTCGCGCCCTACTTGCGCCCAAGATGACGCCCATTCATCATGTCGACGAACATTTGCATACCATAGGCTATCTCTATAGCAGTCGGCTATATCGACGCTTAAATATAGACGCTGAAAAATCAGGATTAGTGCCAATACTTGAACCAACAGGCGCTCTTGATCTGCTTATGAAAGCCAACATTGGCACAGAGCAAATTGCTGATTATCCCGATGAGATGGCCACGACATTATCCTATGAGCAGGCGCAAAATGTCAGCGGGTTAAAAACACAGGATTTATCAGAGAATTTATATTTACCAAAGTCTGGCTTGGTCAATCCACAAGCATTAAAAGCTACTATCCTGACGCATTCGCTCATCTACTTTCAGCAAGTAGACGTTAAGAGTATTAGCGAAACAGAAGCAAGTGTTTGTATTGAAGGCAATAATCAGGATAAGCAGGCGATATCCATTAACGCTGATAATGTGGTAATTTGTGCGGCTTTTGAGAGTCATCAGCTGGACAAGCGTATTTTTGATTGTCGTAAAATTCGCGGTCAGCTTTCTTGGTTTACGCCCACAACCGAGCAGCTCAAAATTTTACCCAAAATACCGCTTAAATACAGTGGCTACTGTGCATTATTTACCGCACAAGCAGGCGATGGACAATTGAACACTGTTGTAGAAGAGCAACCTCAGTTTTTACTAGGCGCAAGCTTTATACGTAATGATACCGACATAGATATCCGCAAAGAAGAGCATCAGATTAGCCGCGAAAAACTAGTGACTGCTATTCCCGAGATGGACTCGGTCATTCCATCAGATCTCAGTTTGTGGCAAGGACGGGCGGGTATTCGCACTCAAACGCCTGATTATCATCCCATCGTTGGCGTACTAGCAGACAGTAAACGAATTTGGGTGATGAGTGCCATGGGTGCTAAAGGGTATGCCATTGCGCCAATATGTGCCGAAGCGTTAACAGACATGATGTTAGGAGCATTTGCCCCCTTATCAACAGCGATGCTTGTGCGCCTGTCACCAAATCGCACACGCTTGCAGACACCGCTTACTTAACAAATTTTAGTCAAAGGTTTAGGGTCTGTCGAACATTCAAACATTAGAGCTGCTGCTCGCTAAAATCGCACCAAAAATTGATTTTCCAGTGTCAGAGTCGTTTGACGCTGAATGGGAAATTATTGATCTTAATTGTAGATGGTTTTACGTGATTTACTATGTTTAAATAAAAGCTCTACCAATGGATAGCCGTATTATTATGAAAGTCTATGCTCTTACAGTTGCAAAATCAAAACCGTATTTTCAGGTTGTTACTGCTATTTTTTTGAGTATCTCACTATTGAGTGCTTGCCAAAAAACACCAGAGCCTGAGACAGACAATGAGAGACCTCCAGAAGTAACACTACAATCAACACCTGTGACCTCTAACATCAATACGCCTGACGTTGCTGATGAAGCAGGAAATACCGCTGAAACTACTAGCCCAGAACAAGATGTGAGCTTAACTGAGCTAGAAAATGACCTTGATGCGACAGACTCGGCAGCAAACAATACTGCCCCAACACCAAATCCAGAACAAGCCATTAAAGGCGCGCAAATTACTGATGTCCGTTATAAAAATGCGGCTGGTGAATCACTCTCGGTCGTTTTTGAAACCTCAGCAGCAGGCGTGCTCAATGCGATCGTTACCCTACCCAACAAACCAAAAATGACACTAAGCGCACCAGAAGGTCAAGGTAACAACCCGACTTATCGATCAATCGATGGCAGTATCCAACTGGTCAGTCATGCGGGCGGTGGCAGTATTGATTTTATTAAAAATAATAAAGTCACTAGCTTTGATGCAGTCAGTGCGGAAGCAGAGGTCATCACTGAGTAATTGATTAAAAAATACAGCTTAGAACCTTTAAAAAGTTACGTAATAGAAATCTCTTAAGCATTAAAAAGGCGGCAAATATTTATGGTATTTGCCGCCTTTTGGTCCTATTAACTTATCTCTAGCCAAAACCAGTTACTTTTCCAAACAGACTGACCAGCCAACTGATTACTGCCCATAGTCCCCAACCAATCACCACAATAACGATTAATCCCAACAGATCAGGAATGTGCAAATACAACCACGCAACGAGAGGGTGACGCCAAAAGCGACTTTGCTGCTGTTTGTCTTCTAGCGATTGATGCAAAAACGGCCGATCCATATGCATCGTTTCAGTAATGCCATATTCATCGTGTAGATGCTCATGCACGATACCTAAGGTCTTACGACTGGGGCGAATAAAAATATCGAGCAGCGTCCCAATACCCGGTACGATACCAACAACCATGTCAATGAGTGCCAGTCTGACAGCAGGCGTCATTTTATGCGCTGGCACACCAAGCTGACGCCCTAATATAAAAGCATAGCTGGTTAAAGCCAGTCCTGCTAAATCTCCTGCCAGCGGAATCGTCGAAAGCGCCGCATCAGCACCCATGCCTTGTTTGGTAAAAGGCACACGTACCAGCGAATCCATCGTATTAGCAAACTTAGCCAATTTACGCTCGGTGGCAATCACTTGTTCGCGTGTTAGCCCATGCTCAGTCAGCTTTGCTTGGTAATCTATGACAGATGCATTGGCATCAGAATTCCTTTTCGCTTTTGACTTTGAAAGCTTTTTGAAGTTATCCATTAAAAGTCGTCCATAGACAAGCGATTGCGATGAGAGCAAAGATATAACGCCCTACCCATATATTGGCTAAAAACGCCTGAAAACAGGCTCTAGCATTACGAGTAGCACAAGCGCTGTTCTGTTTAGCAAACATCATCGCAACTAACGCCAAGCCAAATACTGGCGTCACGCCTAAGCTTGTCGGTGCAAAGTAATGCCAAATGACCGCACCCATAATAAGCAAAAACACTGTTTGTAGCAGCGAGATAATAATCACATCATAGCGACCAAATAATATCGCCGTTGATTTGACCCCAATTTTTAAATCATCCTCACGGTCAGCCATAGCGTACTGGGTATCATAAGCCACGGTCCAACACATATAAGCGACAAATAATAGCCAACACCAAATATCAGGCGCGCCTTGTATCGCTACATACGCCATCGGTATTGCCCAACCAAAAGCGGCGGCTAAAAACACTTGCGGCAAATGGGTAAAACGCTTCATAAATGGATAGATGAACGCCAATAGTACTGCGCCAAGCGACCAGTAAAATACCGCAATTGGCAAAAAGAACAGCAAGCTGGCACTGAGTAATACCAATATTAAAAAAGCAGCGATTGCTTCTTTGGCAGACAGACGTCCATCAGCTAATGGACGTCCTTTCGTGCGAGTCACATGACCATCGACCTTACGATCGGCAAAATCATTGATCGCGCAACCTGCCGCCCGCATAAAAATCGCGCCAAGGGCAAATATTACCCACACTTTAAGGCTGGGTAGACCTGCACTTGCACCTTGCTGCTGCGCTTGACCCATCGCCGCCAGCATTACGCCCCATAGCGTTGGCCATAGCAATAGCTCAATACCTACTGGCTTATCAAAGCGCGTCAGCTGCAGGTAGGCGTGTAGTTTGTCATCGAATGTCATGGTATTTTAATTATCACTGATAGAATATTCTGTATGCGTATTTTCATAAATGTCTGAAAACTACTAGATTGCATTAATAAATTGACGAACTAATGGATTTGTTGCCACAATTTATTTGCTTCGATGAGCGACAGCTCAGGATATTGCTTGCGTAAGGCTTTAATGGCAGGAATTTTGTCTTTTTGTGTGGCTTGTTGACGCAAAAAGGCCAAATAATCTTCAGGACGACTGAACTCTTTTAAACGGGCTTCCAGCCTTAATATTCGGGTGCGCAAAATGATATTTATTAATAATAACCCTGCACCCATGATCCAAATAATTAGCGTCGACATTCCCTGCTCCTAAATCCAATCATTCTCAATTTTGCAAACATAAATTTGCTAACTGCATATGCTAACTCAGCGCACTCATTAGTATAAAAAACAGACATCAAACAAAATAACCATCAAAGCGTACGGCTTCATTATGCCAGCTCTCACTTGGTTGTTGATGCGCAAGTAACGGCGCAAATTGCGGACGCTTAACGACCACACGCCCCTGTGTTTGTGTGTTTTGTCCGTTTTGACGGACTACTGCTTGCGCACTTTGTAGCAACTGTTTTTCTTGTTCTAGCGTTGGAGGGCTAGCCAATTGGTGTAATGCTTGCATATGCTTGCCCACTTTAGCACCTTTACCCGTTTTGCTATCTTGGTAACTGTCTTCCGGAAACATAGGGTCCAGATACACCACATCAATTGTTTTCGTATCTACTTCTTTAGTGTCATCTATTGTATCAGCTGCTAGAGTTGCAAAATAACCAAGCGCATCAGTATTGATAATATGCAGACGGCTCATCAGCTTTTGCCAATTTGCTAGCCCACTCATACGCTGCTGCTCTACTAACAATAACAATGCCATCAAGGGCTGCTGCTCGAGCATAATGACCTGTGCACCCGTACTGGCTAATATCAAACTGTCATGACCAAAGCCTGCTGTGGCATCGATAACATGACTATCCGACGTGATTTTAGCAGCTTGTAATAATAATTCAGACTTGCGCCCCGCACTCACCACACGGCGTTGCAGCTTATCCCATTCTGGTGCAACGCTTAACCCATCGCTCAGCCATGATAGCGTGTTTTTTTCATCCAACAGCAATATAGGTTGGGTAGCTGTCTGGCTTAATTGCTGGCGACGTTTTTGACTGAGCTTATCGGTAAACAGCTCAGTGTCTAAAATGATGGGCAGTTGATGGGCAGCTATCAACGCTTGTATACCTGCAACCTGACTATGCTGCGACTGGCTGACATAGCGTAGTTGGCAGTGCATCATATTACTACTCTCTTTGAACCCTTGGCGTGAAGCGGTCATCTCTACTTTCCTATTCGCGGCTTATAGACCCATTCCTACAATCGGCTCTAGCCTGCCATTTGATAACCAAAGCCCCAAGCCGCTATTAACACAATAACGCCAGTAATAATGCGTAACCACGCAAATATTTTAAAATCACGACGACTGACCCATTCTACTAGCAAACGGATACAGAGCAAGGCGACGATAAATGACACCACCGTACCTATACCTAATACCAGCCAATCCTCGCTATTGGTCAATACATCATGATGCTTCAGCAAATCCAATAATGCCGCGCCCATGATGACTGGAATACCCAAAAAGAAGGAAAATTCAGCGGAAGCTTTACGTGAGACGCCGAGCCATAGCGCACCAATAATCGTCGCGCCTGAGCGCGATGTTCCCGGTATCAATGCCAGACATTGGAACAGACCTATCATCAAGGCTGTTTTTAGACCCACATCCTCAGCTTCTTGCGCAATAATCGTTTTAGGGCGATTTTCTACATAGAATATCAATAAACCACCGATAATTAGCATAATTGCCACGACGATGGGATTAAATAAATATGATTTAATCTCATCAGCGAAGGTAAAACCAACGATCATCACTGGAATAGTCGCCACAATTAAGCTAAGTCCAAGCTGTCTTGGATTACTCATGCCTTCAGCTTTGCCTGTCAGCAGACCCATAAGCGCTTGCCATAGTCTGCCCCAATAATCATAAATGACCGCTAAAATAGCACCAAGCTGCACCACCACCACAAACAAATCAACTTTTTCTTTGGTCCAAAAGTCCATCAAATCCGCTGATAAAATCAAGTAGCCAGTGCTAGAGATGGGTAAAAATTCAGTGATACCTTCAACGATACCCATGATGACAGCTTGAATTAATAAAATGATATCCACGATGGCTTTCCTAAATATGAACCTGTTGGTTAATACCGTTTTTAGAGTATTTTTTTATTTTATATATCGCTGACGATGGCTACGCTTTACCTTGCTCTTTCAGTGTTTTCCACGCTTGATTGCGAAGATACTTTGGTAAAGCTTGCGAGGCTTCTGTGCCGCCTATCGCCATAAATTGAGCAACACCAAGCTGCCCTATCACAGTAGCGTCAGGGTGAATATATGCCTGAATTATCTGACCGTCATGTAATGTTAATAGCGGCGCACCATTACCAGCGATAGGAATATTAAGCACCGTCTGGCTGTCATAATCGAGCAACTGCTCGGTATCTTCGCCATTTTCTTGATTAACTGCCTGCATAAGGCTATCTATTAGCACATATTGCCCAAAATAAACTTGCTGCATACGCGCATCAAGGGCGCTATACACTTCGGTCAAACCATATTTTTGATACGCTGCTTGCGCAATCGCTTGTAGGCTTGAGACCCCCACACAAGGAATATCATGGGCGACAGACAACGCTTGTACCACTGCCGTATTAATCCTTATGCCGCTAAATGCACCAGGGCCGCGGTTAAATATCAAAGCTTGTAAATCAGCGAGGTTGAGCTTAGCCTCAAACAAAGCGGCGTCAATCATTGGCAGAATTTGCTGGGTTTGCTGGCGTTTACCCGTCTCCGTATGACTCGATAGCACTTGACCACTAGCATCTAAAATCGCGATCGAACACTGATCAAACACGGTATCCATTGCTAAAAACATCATAAACTCGGCCTATTCGCTTAGCATTATAAAACAGCGCCTATCATAGCATTTAGGATAGGCAAATTTTATTAATTTCTAAATTTTCATACTTAATCCATCAATATTTATTAGAACACGACAGACGTGAAAAACCCCAAAGCGACTTGCGCCTCGGGGTTTTTATTAACAACTTCTTATTAATACTAGGGCGTGTCCTCAATGCAATCGATTGTTATCTAAATGGGCTAAATTTTGCCAAATGTCGTCAAACAACTAGGTAATATCTCGATATTATCTGCGCTATTTTCCTTGTTTGACTACAATTTATCTCGTTTTTATCACCATTTTCAAAATGAGGGCACGCCCTAGCTGCTCATTGAATCAACGACCATTTAAAAACGGGTTTTAAACTTCTTTGGCGCTTGATTCTGCATTTGTTTTTGCATCTCTTCAGTGCTTGGCATATTGTTTGGATCCAGACCCATCTGCTTGGCCATTTGTTGTGGGTTCACGTCCTTGACGCCGCCTTGCTGACCGCCGCCGCCAAATAAAGGACCGCCACCGCTGCCGCCAGCACCGCCACCACCCATTAGCCCTTGCATCGACTTCATCATTTTACTGATGCCTTCAGGCTTAGAGATCATTTTCATCATTTTTGCCATTTGCTTGTGTTGTTTGAGCAAACGATTGACGTCTTGAATCTCACGTCCAGAACCTGCAGCAATACGGCGCTTACGGCTCGGATTAATCTTATCAGGGTTTTTGCGCTCAAATGGCGTCATCGAATTAATCAACGCTTCCATCTCACGTACTTTTTCTTCTGGCTTAGCATCTTCGACCGCTTTTTGCATATCCGAGCCGCCCATACCTGGCATCTTATCTAAGAAGCCTGCCATGCCGCCCATGCTTTTCATTTGCTGAAACTGGGTCAATAGATCCTCAAGGTCGAAATCACCGCCCTTTTGCATCTTTTTCGCCATTTTTTCGGCTTTATCACGGTCGATTTTTTGTTCAACTTCTTCGACCAAACTCAGTACGTCACCCATACCAAGAATACGCTGGGCGATACGTTCAGGATGGAACAGCTCTAATGCATCTAATTTTTCACCGCGACCTAAAAACTTAATCGGTTTGCCAGTAATCGCACGTACAGAAAGTGCCGCACCGCCGCGAGCATCACCGTCAGTCTTGGTTAAAATCACACCCGTTAATGGCAGTGCATCGTTAAAGGCTTTGGCGGTATTGGCCGCATCCTGACCCGTCATCGCATCGACGACAAACAACGTTTCAGACGGATTGACCGCTGCAGTTAGCGCCTTAATTTCATCCATCATGCTATCGTCAATATGCAAACGACCAGCAGTATCAATAATCAGAATATCTTGATATTGAATTTTGGCTTCCTCGATAGCACGCAACGCGATATCTATCGGGTTTTCATCAGTGCTTGAGTTGACAAACTTGGCATTCACTTGACCTGCCACTTGCTCAAGCTGGGCAATCGCCGCTGGACGGTAAACGTCAGCAGATACTAGCATGACCTTTTTCTTATGACGCTCTTGTAAAAACTTCGCCAATTTACCAGCCGTTGTGGTTTTACCCGCCCCTTGCAAACCAGCCAATAGATAAACAACTGGTGGCTTACCCGTCATCTCAAGCTGCTGATTAGCACTGCCCATCATTTCAGTCAGCTCGTCATGGACGATTTTGACAAAGGCTTGCCCCGGTGCTAACTCTTTGAGTACTTCTGCACCAAGCGCTTGCTCTTTGACGCGCTTTACAAAGTCACGGGTGACGGGTAGCGCGACGTCGGCTTCTAGTAGCGCCATACGCACTTCACGCAGGGTGTCTTTGATGTTGTCTTCGGTCAACTGCCCAGTACCGACGATATTGCGCAGGCTCGACGATAAGCGTTCTGTTAAGGTATCAAACATAAATAACTCTCAGTTAAAATAATTCTTGGTGAAAACAATACTTACTTAAAATAATGCTTACTTAAAACAATACTTAGTTAAACTGGCTTCAGCTCAAATGGCTGATAAATATTATTAGGGAATACTGCAAAGTATCCAATCGTATCTTGATAAAAGCAATTATAAAAAAACACTATATTATCAATACTATAGCATCAATACGACGTCAAAATTATAATGGTTTTGCAAATATAGCATTACCTAAGCTTGACGCATCGCTTTATGACTTATAAATAATCGCTTTATGATCTATGCATATTAGCGCTTATTCAAACAAACTCAGCCAAGCATTTATAAGTAATAAGCAAGATGGTGCTCAATTGGCACCCATTTTATGATAAATTGGACGATTATTCTAATCATTCCGATAATACCACTTTAGCATTAAATTGAGCGGCTATTTTGCGCTCAGTATGAGATGAGGCATTATATCTGTGCACCTTGCATTCTTACTTGCTAGCCTAGCTTATATCTTAGTCAGCGTTTACCTCAGTTGGGCGCTGACTCGGGATAAGCCTATCCATAAAGGCGTCAGTTTGGGATTACTGATGGTCGGCATGCTCGCGCATGCGGCGCTACTTTACCCTTATGTTGTTACGCTTTACGGGCTAAATTTCAATCTTTTTAATATCATTAGCTTAATCAGCTTATTCTTTTTGTTCTTCTATTTTTTATTTTGTTTATATCGCCCTATTGTTAGTCTAGGCATACTGGCAGCGCCAACAGCATTGGTAGGGTTGACAGTTGGCTATATTGGCCGTGCTCCTTATCAACCCATTACGAATATCAGTATTGGGCTTGAAGCTCATATATTACTATCACTTGCCGCCTATTGTGTGCTGCTGATGGCAGCGGTGCAAGCGCTATTTTTGCGCTTACAAATACGGGAACTCAAGCACCATTCTATTCATCGGTTTTGGGTCAACAAACTACCGTCACTGCAAAGTATGGAAAGTCTATTATTCGATATGCTGTTGGTCGGTTTTGTCCTGCTGAGTATCGCATTGGGCATTGGCTTTATCTATGTGGAAGACTTGATGGCACAGCATATTGTGCATAAAACCGTATTTAGCCTGCTGTCTTGGTTATTGTTTGGGGCACTTCTAGTCGGTAACTGGCGTGCTGGATGGCGTGGCAAACGTGCCGCCAACATTACTATTTATGCTTTTATCCTATTAGCCATTGGCTTTGTGGGCAGCAAGTTTGTGTTAGAGATGCTGCTATAAAATCCGCTTTGCAATAGGTTTAGAAAAAAGCCGCGAGTATTAATGAATAATACTCGCGGCTTTTTTTAACCTTCTTTTAACGAGTCCTTCCCAATTTGAAATCGCTCTAATTAAAGGCTAATTAAAAACCACGGTTTTATTACCCGCTACAATCACGCGGTTTTGTACATGCCAGTTCACAGCGCGTGCCAATACGTTGCGCTCGATATCACGGCCAATAGCTCGTAATTCTGTCACGCCTTGGCGATGAGTCACACGGTGGACATCTTGCTCAATGATAGGCCCTTGATCGAGCTCAGCGGTGACATAATGCGCGGTCGCTCCGATCAGTTTGACGCCTTTGTCATAAGCTTGGCGATAAGGGTCTGCCCCCACAAACGCAGGCAAAAATGAATGATGAATATTAATGACTTGCATCGGCCAGCGCTTGACAAAATCAGACGACAATATCTGCATATAACGCGCCAACACTAGCAAATCATTGCCTGCCATCAGCATATGAATCTGCTCTTCTGCCTCTGATTTATTGTCTTTGGTCACTGGCACATGATGGAAAACAATACCGAAGTTTTCTACCGATTGTCGCAGGTCTTCATGGTTACTGACGACAGAGGTAATCTCGCAATCAAGTAAACCTCGCTGATGCCGCCATAACAAATCCAACAATGCATGATCAAACTTTGATACTAAAATACCAACTTTCGTCTTAATCGCATTATCATGTAAACGCCACGCCATGTTATGACGCTTGGCTACCGTATGTGCAAAACTGGCTTCAAAATTATCAATAATCTCGCTCAACCCTGCCAAAGCAAATTCTAAACGCATAAAGTATTGACCGCCCTCATGAGCAGTTGAATACTGATCTAGCGTGATGATATTAGCGCCATAGCGATGAATAAACTCAGATACCGCTTGCACGATACCGGCTTGATCACGGCATTTAATCAATAGCGTGGCAGTATCAATTGCCGTCTTGTTAGACAGGTTACTAGATAGTTTATGAGATGAAGTTTTCGGTGAAGTAATCGTTGCAGTGTCTGACATAGTGCGCCCAATCAAAAAATTAAACTTGCTACTGACTTTCAATACGGTCATTAGCATAGGAAACCGACTATTCTAATCGCTTTTACATAACTTTGCTGATTGAGTTGGTTGTATTTCGTTATTGAGGTTATAAATACAAAAACCCCCAACACAGGGTTGGGGGTTTTTGTATTTATAATTGATTCTATTTAGAGCTAGAGCAACTTAAATCAGTACCAAATGGACTTGTCCAGTTTGGTCGAATTGGTGTGGCAATATTCACGTCAGTTACTAGAGTCGGGAAGCCTATCACGCGAGATTGCTGTGACTCACTACCATCTACACTGGTATTGACTGTAACGCTAGCTTTGTACCAGTTTGCATACTCTTTAGGGTAACGTATAGAGAAATCTACTCTACCAGTATCATCTGTTATAAAATTAAAATTCTGGCTAGAAGTTACTTCTTGACCATTCTCATTGATAACTGCCGCTACGTTAACAGGATCTAATTGACCGTTATTATTGAAATCTTCATTAGGATCTAAAATACCGTTGTTATTTTTATCTTCTTTGCCACAAGAAACCGAATCTTGGAACCAGACAGTCCTGCCAAACATATCTTTAATAATACTAAACTCACCTTTTAAATAACTATCAGGAATCAAATTAATAGAGACTGGCTGATTAATAGCTGGCTTACCAGCACTATTAAGCACGCTGATTGACCCTTTCTGGAAGTAATATACTTGGTTGCTACCTGCAGAAACTTTGTCTGCAAATGCAAAACTAATATAGGTCGACTTTGTTTGGACTGTAATTGCTGAACTATCTAAGAGTGTGTTTACTGCTTTTTCCTTACCGTCTGGCAATCTAATTGACTGAACCTGTGCTTCAATGACAACACCATCTGTACTTGTTGAGTTTTGGCCTGCATTATAAGTCGTTACAGCTCGGCCGTTATCATCAGTATACGCCACCGCTTGGCTTAAACTTCCACCAGATGCATCTCTGGTCGTCGTAAACTGTACGATAGCATTTTTGACAGGAGCATCATCCTTGTCCAAAACTCTAGCCATTACAGATGTAGAACCGCCCACACTTAAGACTGCACGCTCAATTTGTAGAATTAATTTTTTCGGCTCGATAGAGACAAAACTTAATACTGTCTCTTTACTATCATTGCCATACTCTGCTCTTACAGTTGCAGTTCCAGGTACATTAGATTCTACATAAAACTCAACCTTTTTACCTGTAACAGTCAATGTGCGACGCGAGCTTCCTTGAACATCATTCAATGATGCAAATATTTTGCCCTTATTTGTTGAGACATTAACGCTATCTCCATCGATAGCATCTGGCACACTCAAGATGACTTTCTGTCGATCACCGACAATAATATCTGTAGTTGGAGAAAATCCTATATTTGAGCTACTCGTAGATACTACCGTTAAAATATCAGGAATACGCTGGCTAACTTCAACGCCTTTCACCTCAAGACTAAATAAATAGTTATCATTTACTGGTTTTAAACTCGAAGCATTTAAGTCAACTACAAAGTTACCATTGTTGTCAGACTTCCCAACCCCAGCTTCCGTATCGTTGCTATAAATAATAAAATCAGCATTCGCAACTGGTTTTGCTGCGCCATCTAAGAGTTGACCAGATACTCTAAAATTATCTCCTGCATTTACTGCATTCTTAGAAGATATCACGTTACTTACACGGGTACCTGAAGCTATGATTGGTAAGTTTTGTTCAACAATACTGTTTTTACCATCATCAACGACAACGTTCAATACACTCTCGTGGTTCAGTTGAGCATCAACACTTACTCTACTTTGTATCAACTCAATTTCGATTAGCCCTTCATTATCTGTAAGCTGCCGAGAAGTGCCATTCAATGACAAACCATATAATGCAGCATCAGCAATACTGACGATGACAGGTACTCCTGCAATAATACCGCCTTTTTTATCAGTTACTCTAATACTAACTGTTGTCTTATCTTGGCCTGTCAATAGCTGATTTTTATCAGAGGAGATAAAAACATCATATACATTTTGTTTTTCAATATCAGCGTTGTCATTCGAGCCATATAGTTTAATAGATTTTTTGACATTGCCAATACTAGCTTCTACTGTCAATCCATTGTTTATAAGATAATCACTTTGCTCTTTAGATAATTGATTCAGCACCTCTAATCTAATTACTGCTTTGCCGTTTTCATCCGTGGTAATCTTGGATTGGGAGTTACTAAACACACCTGTAGCTTTAGGGTCAGTAATTTTAAAAGTTACAGGTTGCTCTGCTAGGTTACCATTATTTGCATCTAACACTAAGGCAGTCACTTCTATAGAAGCTCCCTTAGTCATTTTAATCCCACTATAATTAGAAGATATATATATTTCACTCGCTTTAGTAGCAGAATCACCTGGAGTCTGACCATCAGGGGTTACCTGCACTAAGCCTGTATCAGGAGTGGGTGCAATAGAATCTACAGTATCACCGCCACCACCACCGCATCCAGCTAGAGTTAGTGATATTGATAACGCCGTAAGCTGAAATAATTTAGAGGTAAAAGGTAATGAGCTATATGACATGTTTTGGACTCCGCGTCAGCAGTAATTTATTCGAGCAAATAAGCGAAAATCATTACACAGAATCATAGTAGATTGGTAATGATACATAGATTTACATTAATACCAGTTGTATTAACAGATTGTATTAAATATATAACAGCAACTTTACTGACTTTTGTTATAACTTACAACTAAAAATTAATCTTTACTATTAAATAATCAACAACATAGCCAGTGAATTTCAGGGTATAATAGCCATCCTTTAGATCGACAATAATCATAAAAATATTTGAGTATTCATCTCTTTTATGGTATAAATGTCGGCTTTAAAATTTTCTGAATTGGTCAGCCTGTTATTTGCCTTTAGATAGCAGTTTTACCAGCTCAACCTTCATATAGTTTTGTTTGGTGCAAAGCTGCCGCTTGCTGTGTCCATGCCGCAAAAACGTGCAACTTGCCCAGACTGGTATGAGAAAAACTCATACCTCATAGATTAGGAGTTCGCCATGTCTCGAGTTTGCCAAGTGACTGGAAAGCGCCCTATGGTGGGTAATAATGTTTCGCACGCAAACAACAAAACCCGTCGTCGCTTTCTACCAAACCTACACAACCATCGTTTTTGGGTAGAGTCTGAAAATCGTTTTGTACGTCTACGTGTGTCTACCAAAGGTATGCGCATCATTGACAAACTGGGTATCGATAAAGTGCTAGCAGATATGCGCGCACAAGGTCAAAAAGTATAAGTTGAGACTGGCAGCTTAATAGCTCGATAATTTTCGTCATTTAAGCTGCTTTTCTGCTACATCATTACATTTGTAGCTACTTAATATTTTAGATCCGTACCTATCGTTTGAAGACCCCTCATTTACAGGAAAGCTATCATGAGAGATAAAATTAAATTAGTATCAACAGCTGGTACTGGGTATTACTACACCACTACTAAAAATAAGCGCACTATGCCTGGCAAAATGGAGATCAAAAAGTTTGATCCAAAAGTACGCCAGCATGTGATCTTTAAAGAAGCTAAAATCAAATAACTTCCATTTTTATAAATGGTGTTATTTGAACAAAAAAAGGGTTTATCAATTGATAAACCCTTTTTTTATGGCTAAATTTTTAGCTATTTAAATCCGGAAAATTAAAATCAGCTATAGTGTGTCGGCTCTTTGTCATAGACATGCGCATGCCATTGGCTCATCTGCTTTTGCATAATGACCTGAATCGCTGCATGAATCATATGCTGACCTATCGCTTGCGTGTCACTACCGAGCAGCTCTTTAAGCTTTACAGAAAAATCAATGGTCATCAGCGGCGCTTCATCTTGCTCGGTGTCACGTAACAATAAGCGACCATCCTCTGCCTCTACCAACTCAAGGGTAGTCTCTTTGGCAAATCCTGCAAATTGATCCGTACTGTCGTTATCTACTTCTATATCATTATCGATATCATATGGCATGAATTGCTTCCTCATTGTCCCGTCTAATACTGGCAAGAAAAATCGCGCGTCGCAACATTATTGTTTTACAGTAATACGGGTAAAACTATCTTAGTCATACAATGGACGCTTTGGTCCTGAAATTCAAGGCTTGTCACATAAGTCTTCTACATAAAAGCTTTTTAGGCGTGCTATCGCTGATAGTATTAGCGCCAGTAGCGTAGTTTTGCCACAGTAAATAAGAAGGCGACAAACATACCGAGATAATACATGAGCTTTAACTCTAATGTCGGATCTCGATATTTAAATGGTAAGGCTACAGTAGCGGTGGCGGTCGGAAATATCAACAGCATAAGCAGCCAGTTTTCGATAACATTGAGCCAACCTTGTAAATCTGTACCATGACGCAATGACGCCAGTCCTAACAGCAAACAGGCGATAATTAAGCTGGTAAATAAACCATTTGGTAAGTCTTTTGGATAAATAATATTGGCAATATTGGTCGGTATGATTCTCATGTAAAATTCCAGTCACGCTTGTAGCGCGTGACTTAATGATTGAAAATTGTGTAGAAAACAGCCTATCATAAATATTGCAATGCACTACTTATTAAACAGCTTTATCTCTACTAATAAAACGCTAACTGTAAGTACCCATCAACCATAGCATCGATATACAAGACGTCAAATAGCCCAAGCTAATAGCATTCCAGCTCTCTATATGCATGCCTTTAACTTTGTTAAGTATCCGCGAACCTACCCAAAAAAACAGGGGAATACCCAGCATAAATGCCGGCACAATGACCGCAGCATGACGTAATACTTCACCAATGTCATCGCCGACCATTAGCCGAAAGCCATAACCCGCCAGACTTAGAACCAAGGCAAATACAGCTAAGCCAATGGTAATGCCCTTTGGCACCAAGCTGCGTTGCTGTGTCTCGCCCTGAATTGGCTGCTGAGTGCTTTGCTCTGACTCAGGTAACTCTGACGAATTGATTGAGTTTTTTGTGTCCATATTTCACCTTTACGTAACTTGCCGTTATGCATAGTTATCTGTTATACAGCACATTTTACTACTATTATTTTATGACCAAAATGACTTATGCACGCATTTATCGATCACATAACACTGTTGTTATCCGTTACCATTAGCCAAAGCCAACTCTTCACGCATAGCATCAATAGCCGCTTTATAGTCTTTTTGGTTAAATATTGCAGAGCCTGCAACAAACATATCAGCGCCCGCTTCGGCAATGGCTCGGATATTACTGGCTTTGATACCGCCATCTACTTCTAATCTGATATCACGACCACTGGTGATGATACGCTGACGGACTTGGCGAACCTTGTCTAAAGTGCTTTCGATAAATGACTGACCGCCAAAACCTGGGTTGACGCTCATCAGTAAGATTTGATCTACCTTGTCCATGACGTAATCTAAATAATGTAATGGCGTTGCTGGGTTCAATACTAAACCACATTCGGCACCGCCATCTTTGATCAGCTGTAAAGAACGATCAATATGCCCACTGGCTTCTGGATGAAAAGTGATAACACTCGCACCTGCTTCCAAAAACTGCTCAATCATGCCGTCAACTGGTGATACCATGAGATGAACATCGATAGGTGCATCAATACCATAATCACGCAGCGCCTTACAAATCATACTGCCAAAAGTCAGATTGGGCACATAATGGTTGTCCATCACATCAAAATGAATCACATCAGCACCTGATTCCAACACCCTTTCAACTTCTTCACCTAAACGTGCAAAATCAGCTGAGAGTATTGATGGGGCGATAAGATAAGGTTTAGAAGGAATAATCATAATTGAGCTACCTAATGTATGTTTGTATAAAAGTTCGATAAAAATAGAAAAGAGTTGCTAGCAGTGTTCATAACTGCTACGTATCTATAATAATAACACTGAGTATTTAAATGACTAGCGCGGCTTATACTGGGTTTTACAATAAGCGCGACTGACATCAAAGCCTCGTTTCGCCTGATGCTTGGTGGCTCGGTTGCTCACGCGCTGACGCCATAAGCGAAAAGATGATGGCTTTAGCGATTGGCGCATCAGCTTAATCACGCCTGCTTCATTGAGACCATAGCTATGCTCTATCGCGCCAAACGGCGTTCTGTCCTCCCATGCCATTTCTATCACTCGTGAGACTTGCGCGTCATCTAGCACTTTATCACCCGCTTCATTGACCGCTGTCGCGATAAGCTCATCTGAACTTACCTGTCTGTCATTTGAGCCAGTATGAATATCAACATGCTGATTATTTTTTAGAGCCGCCGCCATATCGGCTTGCATGATCGCAAGCGATGATTGAACGGTTTGCGATGTGTGAGTTAAACCACTACTCACTGATGCTGTCAGATTATTTACCATAAAACCTTACCTTTAAAGATGCTTAGCAGATATTCAGCCAACTTCTATTTTATATCAATAAGTGAGCTTGACTAAATAATCAGCTTAACTGACTGTCAATTTTATCTATCAGACTGTCAGTTTAATAATGGGCTTAGCTCATTTGTGCCATACGCCAGTGATGTTCAATATGATCGTTAATCACCGTTTGGATAAAATAGTAGCTATGATCGTGACCCGCCTGATAACGCAAGGTTAAGGGCTGATTGGCTTTGTCACAAGCGCGTTGTAATTTAGCGGTTTGTAGTTGACCCTCTGCTAAAAAATTATCAGCTGCGCCTTGATCCACCAAGATACTTGCATACTGCTGCCCCGATCTTTCAATCATCTGCGCGGCATCTGCCTGCGCCCATCGTGATTTATCATCGCCGAAGTACTCCGTATAAGCGGCTTGTCCCCATGCCGACTCACTGGCCGCACAGACAGGCGATAATGCTGAGACACTGACGAATTTTCCTGGAAACTTAAAGCCCAATAGTAATGCTCCGTGACCGCCCATCGAGTGACCTGTGACACCGATGCTATGGATAGGAAACTCAGAGCGTAACAAGTCGTATAACTCATCAACGATATAGCTTTGCATATTAAAATGCTTTGACCAAGGCGATTGCGTCGCATCAACATAATAGCTTGCACCCTGACCGACAAAATAACGCTCATCATTGGGCACTTCATTGCTATCACTGCCTTCACTACTTCTAGGAGAGGTGTCAGGTGCAATAAAAATGATGCCAAGCTCACTACATTTTTGCTGAAAATGTGCTTTATGGGTGACGTTATCAGCATTACAAGTGAGACCTGATAAGTATAGAATTGCCGGACAACGTCGACCAGCAAGCGCTTCATCTGGCATATAAATGCTAAAGGTCATCGGCGTTTTAGTCGATGACGACTCATGGCTATAGTAATGCTGCTCACCATCGAAACAGCGATTGACGCTGATCTGTGTGATCTTTGAGTTGGTAGATAAACTGTGTTTATAAGAATTATTCATGAGCGATATCCTTTTTATCCAAAGTAAAGTACACGATGACTTATAAAAAGCATTGATAAAGTAATATTAGTACTTTTCCAAAAGCACTTAGTACTCAGTCATTATACCATTCACAAAAATTAGAGTAGTAAGGAAAGCGAGTATCAGTATTACAGATTCTAGACTAAATAAGTTTAATACGGCTCATCGTAATTTTTGGGTTTGGGGTTTACTGTTAGTTGGCAGTGATTGCAGTACTAGCCGCTGGCTGATCAGAAGCACTATCCTCTGCGATATTAATGGCGATAGAATCGCTATCATTGATAATGCTGGCAACTGGTGGTCGGGTTTTATCAAACAATACTTGTTCAAACGCTGGCAAAGCGGTCTCCATCAGACTACCTATCACCATCTGTGGCTCTGATGGTTCAAAACCCATCGCACTCTCGCGCTCATTCACACGCAAACGAGCATCCTTAAAGGCAGATTCAAAACTGGTATTGCCACGCAGGCTTTCAGCGAAAAATGCTTGCCCAAAATAGGTCATCTCAGCAGTATTGGTACAGCCAAATGATGCCTTATCCGCCGCTGACGCGGTAATCACCACCGTGGTTGGAGAGGCCAATTCTTCGATAAATGAGCCTGAATAGCAGGCGGATACCACAATCACCCGCCAGCGAATACCTGAAGCGTCCAGCGCCTCCCGTAACCATGCGGCGTCTAGATTTTCCATTGCCAATGGTGGATTTGCTAATTGAATGATATTTTCGTTACCGTGTGAAGACAAAGTCAGAAATAACACATCCTCATCGGCATTCATCTGCTGACCAATTTTCTTTAATCCACGCAAAATGCTGGTTTTGGTGGCGATGGGCTCATCTAGCCAACTATAGGTATTATTGATCAACGAGAGTGAATGTCCACTGGTGCCAAAACGCACATCGAACAGCTCACGCACTTTATTAATCTCAGAGCGAAAAACGTCTTGACCAGAGAATCCTGCCACTCCCATAAAATACCAGTCGGTCTTGCCTAAAATGCTAGGATCGATACTATTTAATGCTTGCTGTAGCAAACGAGGCTGCTCATATAATGCTGCTTCTGCTAAAACAGGCTCGACAGGAATCTGCTTAAATATCGGTTGGTCTGCGACATTACGCTGCCAAATCGTCAATAGTGCGACTGCACCTACCAATACAATGACCCGCTCCCACCACGGTATACGTAGACGACGAAAAAAAATCCATAATAATGCTAATGTCTGCCATAAAAACAGCACTAAAAACAGTATGGGTAAAAGCGCATAGCTCCAATCTGGCAACCAACCATAACTGCCCACAAACTGCACCAAGCTTTGTAATAGTGCAGATAAGGTATCAGCCACTAACCACAATACCACGGGCACAAACATCAGCGTTTGATTGCCAGCGCGCCGTGCCAAAATGATGCCGCCCAATAAAATTATCATCGGCCAAATCAAGTAGCTGACCAACCCTTGCTCATTAAAGATACTGCCATTTTCCGCGGCCAACCACGAAAAAAGCACGTTGCTACCAAGCGCTAAGAGGGCAAAGACAGCAAATTGAATAAAGGTCGGTTTTACCCAAGAAAACGCGCGCGTCGACCCTACTAGCATCCACAAGGTTGCAATAATATTGGCAGCGAAATTGAGTGAAAAACGCTGAAGCGATATGGTTTTTAACGACGCAAGTGACAAAGACTTAAACCTCTAGCCAGCCGAGAAAAGAAAGTGAGTTGATGATGACTTTTGGTGTGGCAGCTACTAAATGTCGTTAATTCACATTTTTTTATATAGCGTATGGACATCAATATGACATTCAATTCACAATGAGATGATCATAAGAAACGAATAGCACAGACCAAAAATATGACTAAATAGTTTAGCTCGCTAATCTAACGAGATTGTAACGGATTGTCGGTCAAGAGGATAAGGCTGATTTGTAAAATTCGCTTAAATTGGGTTGAGAACATATAAAAAAGAGGTCTTGAATCCAAGACCTCCTTTTACTTCAATAATGACTATATTAAAGACCCAATGCTATCTCATTAAAAGCTCGTTAACACGTTTTAAATAAGCGGCTGGATCATCTAACTGACCGCCATCTGCTAGTAATGCTTGGTCAAAAATAACTTGCGCAAGCTTATCAAAATCGACATCAGATTGCTCACTACTTTCAAGCTTTTTAATCAATGGATGATCAGGATTAACTTCAAGCGTCGGCTTGCTTTCTGGCACATCTTGACCCATTTGCTTAAGCATTTGAATCATTTGTGGTGATAACTCACCTTCACCAACGACCAAGCAAGCAGGACTATCAACCAAACGCGTCGATACTTTAACGTCTTTGGCACGTTCACCTAATGCTGTTTTTAGCTTATCAACGACAGGCTTCATGGTTTCTTGAGCTTTTTCAGCTTCAGCTTTTTCGGCATCGTCTTGCAAGTCGCCCAAATCAACCGCACCTTTGGCGATGTTTTGTAGCGATGTCTCATCAAATGAGGTCAAGAAGTTCATTGCCCACTCATCAACACGGCTAGTCATCAAAATAACTTCGATGCCTTTCTTTTTGAACAGCTCAAGTTGAGGGCTGTTCTTTGCTGCCGCTAAATTGTCAGCTGTTAGATAATAGATGGCTTTTTGACCGTCTTTCATACGCGCTTTATAGTCTTCAAAGCTGGTCGTCACACTATCTTGAGTACTGGTTGCATAACGCAGCAATTTGGCAATACGTTCTTGATTGCCCATGTCTTCGCCCAGACCTTCTTTAATGACATCACCAAATTCAGCGTAGAACTGCGCGAATTTTTCTTGCTTATCACTGTCTTCACTGTTGGCTAGACTGGCAAGCAAAGTCAAAATACGACGCGCGTTACCATCACGGATAGATTTCACATCACGCGACTCTTGTAATAGCTCGCGGCTAACGTTCAATGGCAAGTCAGCTGAATCAATGACCCCTTTGACAAACCGCAGGTACATCGGCAATAATTGCTCAGCTTCATCCATGATGAATACGCGTTTAACATAAAGCTTTAGACCATGCTGCTGCTCACGAGTATACAAATCTACAGGGGCTTTTTTAGGAATATACAATAGCTGCGTATACTGAACACGTCCTTCGACACGGTTATGCGTCCATGCTAGTGGCGCGTCCATGTCATAGGTAATATTTTTATAAAAATCGATATACTCTTCATCTTCAATCTCAGAAGCTGAACGTGTCCATAGCGCGCTGGCTTTATTAATGGTTTCCCACTCATCGGTCAATACCATCTCGCCACTAGCAGGTGCGTCGTCATTCTCATCTTCCTTGACATCTTCTTGCCAAACTTCTTTACGCATCTGAATCGGCAGACTGATATGGTCTGAGTATTTATTAACCAACTGCTTAATTTTTCCACGGTCTAAATAGCTGTCTTCGCCCTCACTATATTGTTCTTTTAAATGCAAAGTAATGGCGGTGCCGCGTGTCGCTTTATTGATCGGCTCAACCGTAAAGCTACCCGTACCATCTGATACCCAGCGCACGCCTTTATCCGCAGGCTCGCCAGCTTTGCGCGATTCAACACTGATAGTATCGGCAACGATAAAACCTGAGTAGAAACCAACACCGAACTGTCCGATTAATTGACCATCTTGTTTCTGAGATTCAGATAGGTTGTCTAAAAATGCTTTAGTACCAGACTTGGCAATCGTGCCTAAGTTTTCGATGGCGTCGGCTTCATTCATCCCGATACCGTTGTCGGTAAAGGTAATGGTTTTAGCATCTTCATCGACAGCAATGCGAATTTTTAGCTCACCATCGTCTTCATAAAGGCTGTCATCATTGGTCGCTTCAAAGCGCAATTTATCACAAGCATCAGAGGCATTTGAGACTAGCTCACGCACAAAGATATCCGAATTAGAGTAAAGCGAATGCGTGACTAAGTGTAGCAGTTGCGCCACTTCTGCTTCAAAGGTATGTTTTTTTAATTCAGGGGTGCTTTCATTAGCGGCACTGTCATGAGCAGTGTCTTTATTAACATTAATATCATCAACATTTTTATTGTCTGCTGGGGTCTGTTCACTCATAAAAAACTCCTTTAATTTATGTCAAAAACTTATTATAAAATAGCAATCATTCGACTGTCTCTACTCAGATGCAAATTAAGCAGTTCAGTTTCGAATATCGCTGAGCTGTTTATACTAATAGGGGCGTAGCAGAATATTTCAAGCTAAAAAGCATAATTCAACAAAAACACCGCCCTAGTTTCCTAAGGCGGTGTCGTCATTGCGATAATAGGTTAGCAATGTCTAATGGCAGTCATATTTTGTGGTTAGATACGATTACAACCCATTACCATTGATTTGTATCATTAATTGATTAAATTCTTTGGTTTTTTTCAGAACAACCTAATTTGCTTTTGAATCATCCAAATGTTTTATTTCTTGGAATGGTTGTTATTAGGATGGCTGTTATTAAGAACGATAAATATTCACAGCGCAAGCACTTTCGATCAGCCTTACCATCACTTTTTTGAAGCCAATCAACGATATCAAATCAAATACCGCTGAGCAGTTAACGCGGCATCGGACGAATCGTCAAAATTTGCTCACTACGACCAAAAGGGCCATGGAGATCATGCAACACAGCACTGGTCAGCCCTATGCCATCAGCGCCATACTGTTGCACCGCTTCGATGCCAAGCCAGCGACCTTGCGGCGCGCGATGCATATGAATTTGCAAATCTGTATTGGGGAACATCCATTCTAATTCTGACAAGCCAAGCCCAAGCCGCGGCACAACGCCATTGGCCGTATCGACCATGCCCAATAGATGCACCAAGTCATCAGTTGGCTCGCCCTCGATCATCTCCACATCATTGGTGATCCAGACCATACCGCGGCCAGGGCGACGCTGCGTATCATCAGCGACCAAGCGCACGCTCTCAATAAAACCGCCTGGCCAGCCTTTCATATCTTCCCAAATGGGCAACTCTTCAGGTTTATGTGCCGCTTTTTGGTCTTCAATGCCTGCAATCTCGCTGGTATCTTGGGTCATTAGACGCCATGCCCGCGCAATAATCGCATCACGGCCGCGACTGCTCATGACTGCTTCAATAAGCTCAATAGTCTTGCCCGGACGAATACAACGCGTGGTAATAGTAAAATCATCCAGTGGAATCAATCCTAAAATATCAAGACTAATGCGCGCAATACGCATGTTTTCTTGCGGCTCATAACCATTGAGCTCAGCTGTGAGCAATCCTGTCGCTGGTGCCATATGCTGTTCATGCTCATTCCAAGCGCCTTGGGCATGTTTAGTAGGCTGATAATGTGCAACATTGACGCCGTCTTCTCGCTGTTCGCATTTGATAAATTTATAATAAGCTGACATGACTGTCCTATGGTTTATTTAATAAGCTCTTGTTGTTTTAATTTAAGAACCTGACGACTCTTAATGACAAAAAATAATGCAATGACCATCGCGGCAATTAATACGGCATAAAAAACATTCTTTTCTTGCATAAAATGCACAATATTACTGCCTAGCACGAATCCCACCACGACGATGACAAACAGATTCACTTTCAATTGTTTGTTAACCTCAGCGAGAGTGGCTTCTGCCAATACAAATCCTTTTTTTTGCTTTTTCATTTTACGTTACCTATTAGATGCCTTGTACAAAGCCTTATCTATTTACCCACTTGGGTGACTGGAATACGCAAGGCTTTAGGCAGACTGAAGATGACATTTTCTTCAATGCCTGACAGCTCACTCGGTAAATCACCACCCCAATCTTGCAGCTGCTGTAGCACTTCTTGAATCAGTACTTCAGGTGCTGATGCTCCAGCGGTGACGCCGATACTCTGCACACCATCCAACCAACTTTTATCCATCTCACTGGCATTGTCGATTAAATATGCACGGCAATTCATCCGCTCAGCCAGCTCACGCAGACGATTAGAGTTTGATGAATTGGGCGAGCCGACTACCAAGACCACCTCACAGCGGCTGGCTAAGTCTTTCACCGCATCTTGGCGGTTTTGAGTGGCATAACAGATATCGTCTTTACGCGGACCTTGAATACTAGGGAATTTTTCACGCAGCGCATCGATGACGCGCGCTGTGTCATCCATAGATAAGGTGGTTTGGGTAACAAATGCCAAACGTTCAGCATTTTGTACGCTCAATGCTGCAACATCGGCTTCGTTTTCAACCAAATGAATGTGGCCGCCATGGCGACGGTTAAAGCGCCCCATAGTCCCTTCCACTTCAGGATGTCCAGCATGCCCAATCAATATTGCGTCCATACCCTCTTGCGCAAATTTAGCAACTTCGATATGTACTTTAGTGACTAGCGGACAGGTGGCGTCAAATACGGTCAAATCGCGGCGCTCAGCCTCATCTTCGACGGCTTTTGACACACCATGAGCGGAAAAAATAACGATAGAGCCATCTGGCACTTCATGAAGTTCTTCAACAAAGACCGCACCGCGATTGGCCAAATCAGAGACGACAAATTTATTATGTACCACCTCGTGACGGACATAAATGGGCGGCTCAAAACGTGTCAGTGCTTCGTTCACAATCGCAATCGCGCGATCCACACCAGCACAAAATCCACGTGGATTGGCAAGATAAATTTGCATAAGAGGGCCTATCATTAGATAATTTATTATTAAAGCTTAAATACACAACATTAATGTCAAAAGCTTTAATTCAAAAATTGGGATGAATTCATTACGCTACTTTAGCATAATTTGCTTTTATTGCCTTTGAAAATAGCACGGTACTAGAGCCTGTTTTAACTAGAAGCACACACATATTCATACGTTCAAAGTATTTATCCATAGTGGCATCGTTAACTGCACTTAATGCACCAAAAACGTGATTTATGCTAAGTCGTCCTATGCCACCTTTATGCTGCTTCGATCATAACGACTGGCCAATAGCAGCTTTAATTAAAATAAAAGCCAAAAAAGCATTTATAATAGTGCATCAATGACAACTTCTATCGCCATACATGATGGCGATTTTTCTTTTTACCAGTTTTTAGCCGTTTACTAAAACAGCTTTTGCTCTTTTACTCGCACAGATTTTACTAAGACACATTCCATTAGGACAAATTGTATGACAGGTTCATTATTTATTATTACCGCCGCCTCAGGTACGGGCAAAACCTCATTGGTAAAGCAGCTACTTGCCACAACTAATGACTTAACCGTCAGTGTGTCACATACCACACGCGAGCCGCGTCCTGGCGAGATTGATGGTCATCATTATCATTTTACCGACGTCGACAAATTTGTGACTGCCATCGGTGAAAACAAGTTTTTAGAACATGCTGAGGTCTTTGGTAATTACTATGGCACCTCAGAGCAAAGCGTGCGGACGCAGTTAGAAGCAGGGGTCGATGTTATCTTAGAGATTGATTGGCAGGGCGCACTGCAAGTCAAAAAAATCTTTACTGAAGCGATTATGATTTTTATTTTACCGCCAAGCCTTTCAACCTTACGTCAACGCCTATCGACGCGTGGGCAAGATACTATGGAAGTGATAGAACAACGCCTAGCCGGCGCAGTGACTGAAATGGCACAGTATGTCAATTTTGATTATGTCATTATCAACGATAGTTTTGAAGTCGCTTTGACTGAGCTAAAAGCCATTATTGTGGCGGACAGGCAGACACTTAAGCGTCAACAGCAGCGTTATCATCGCACCATCAGCAATTTACTCAGCAATAATGTAGAAGAGTAAACCAAGGGTAGAACGTCGCTATCAGCTCAATCGATAAGCACTTATTAATAGACACGCAAAAAGCAACTACGCGACTGGGCAAAAAATGCTATAATGTCTCGCTATCCCCCTTTATATTTTGATATTATTTTTATTGAGTGGCGGGCAAGCTCCGTGACTAATAAAAACAACCGAGGTAGCTATATATGGCACGAGTGACGATTGAAGATTGTTTGGATAATGTTGATAATCGCTTTGAACTGATTTTAGTGGCAAGCAAACGCGCACGTCAATTGGCCAAAGGTATCGCAGAACCATTGGTTGATGTTGATAATGACAAGCCTACGGTATTGGCATTACGTGAAATTGCCGCTGGTAAAATCACTCGCGATATCCTAAATCAGCCAGAGCACAACTTTGCCACCAGTTCATTAGATTTGGCACTGTCAGGCGATCATAGTTTTTAAGACACTGTATTATTAAGATACAGCATTGAAGGTTTATCGTATGAAAACTATAAAGCTGACAACTGCTTTATAAGATAAATACACACAGTGATGACGTATTGACGAGAGACCACAGCATAGGCTGTGGTTTTTTGGTTGTAATGGCAGTTGGCTGTGATATTGTTTTGGCTGTTTTAGTCACCATTTATACCTAAAAACCTACCATTGAGTTAGAATTTCTAAACTTTTATAGCGCCTGCTCGCTTAGCAGTTGACATTGAATGCGATTTACGATTAATTAGAGGATGGCCTACCTATTTTTTCATAGGTCAGCATTCATTCAGTCACCATTTACCTCGATAGACAGTCAGGCAAATAGGTAATGGAAAATAGGATCGTTACTTTATGAGTCAAACCTTACCCAAACTCAGTCATCATCTAGTCGATGAAGCTCAATATAATTTGCTGCGCTCAGTAGGTTATCTCACTGCTGCTGAACGCCGTGATATTATTGATGCCTGTGAGTTCGGTGATATTGCGCACATCAAAGATAAGCGTAAATCAGGAGAGCCTTATATCACGCACCCGATTGCGGTCGCTGAGATACTGGCAGGTTTTCGTTTGGATCGAGATACGATTATTGCAGCGATTTTGCATGATACGGTCGAAGACACCGAGGTGAGCGATGAGCAGATTGAGCAGCGCTATGGCAAAATAGTGGCGAGACTGGTCGACGGTGTGACTAAGCTAAAGTCGTCCTCACACAATAAACAGCAAAACAAAGCAGCCACCTTTCATAAAATTTTGACAGCCACCCTTGCTGACCCACGCGTATTAATTATCAAGCTTGCTGACCGCTTACATAATATGTCCACACTGGATGCAGTACGCCCCGAAAAACAACGCACCACAGCACAAGAAACATTGGATTTTTATGTACCGTTTGCACGGCTGATGGGTCTTAACGATATTGCCGATTATATCGAAGTGCTCTGTTACCGTAACCTTGATTCTGACATGTACAACAAACTGTCTGATAAGCTGCTACAACACGGGCTTGGGCGTAACTTCCAAAGAGAGGCCATTCATCGCTATTTGAGTATTGTCCTCAATAATTTGGGGTTGAATGGTCTGGTCAAAGTTTTAGACAATCGCGTGGTTATCTACCGTCAGTTTTTCCGCAATCGCGGTGAAATCAATGCCCTACTCCGTCATTATGCCTTCGAGATTGTCCTAGATAATATCGAAGCGTGTGACAAACTGGCTTATTATCTGATTAAAAAATATCAAATCGATGATACTCATATCGCTGATAATATTCGTCGTCCGCTACCGGGCGGCAATCAATCGCTCACGCTTATCTATGAGCGTGATAACGATGTCGTCAAAGTGACTATTTTGACCAAACAGATGCAAAGCGCAGCTCGTCTTGGTGTCATCGGTGCAGAGCATGCCTCAGACGTTAGCCAATCGGTTATCCAAGCCTCATTACGCAATATGAAAGACTTAGTCGATGAAGACAACCTAGATGAAAATAGCCCAGACTTTTCAGCGGCGGTCTCTACGATTAATGAGCTGATGGATTACCTACACTCCAGTAAAATCATCTGTTATAGTCCAAAGGGTCGTGCCTATGAGCTACCGCAAGGCGCAACTGCACTAGACTTTGCTTACGCTGTTGGACCTATGGTCGGCAATGTGGCCGTCGGAGCCAATATCGATGGTAAAAAAGCCAAGCTTGGCACCGTCGTTAAGAATGGTCAGCTGGTTGAGATAGAAGTCAATAGCCACTCAGAACCAAAAGCAGAATGGCTAGGATTTGTCGTGACCAATAAAGCGCGTGAAGAAATTTTGCGCTGGTTTAAAGACTTATCCCCTGCTGATAAGCAACACCATGGTCAGCAGGCCTTAGATCGGGCGCTAAAAACCTATCAAAAAAGTCTCGATGATTTGACTGATAGTGACTGGAAGAACCTCACTGAATGGCGTGGCTTGACCGAAAAATCCGAGCTATTTGAGCAGATAAGCTCTGGCACGTTACTACCACAGCTGGTAGTGACTCGCTTGTTTAGCGATGAAGTCAATGATTTACAAGCACAAGAACACAGCGATGATATGACCCAACCGCAACAGCTGATAGTCAATGCTTCTGGGGTTGAGCTTGATTTTGCCAATTGTTGCCACCCTATTTATGGGGACCCTATCGTCGGTCATTTGTCCCGTCATGGTCTGGTTGTTCATCGACACAAATGCTTCTCACTTGATGATATTCGTAAAGACAATCCTTACCAAGTCATTCAACTGCGCTGGCGCAATGATAATGCGGTAAAGCAAGGTGAAGCTGGCGAGCATGACATAAAAAATACTGGAAAGATTCGCTTTCCGGCTTATTTGAAGCTATCTATTGCCCTCAGCGACGAACAAATTACTGAAGTAATCTATCATTTGCGCCAATTAAATATAGGGGTAGAAAAAGTAGATGTGCGTAGCAGTGATACCATTATTCATATCATCGTTCGTAGCCGCAATCATCTAGCACAAGGCATCCGTGAGCTACGCTCCTTACTGGGTTTCCCAAACATCATCAGGCTATATCAGCTGTAGTGTGCGTAATAGGCTGTAGTGCGCGTAATAAACTGCCACCAACACTCACTCAATAAAACGCTGGATGATGGATTTAGAAAGACCTGAAACAATGATAAACTGTATTTTTTGATTTTTAGCAAATAAACGTAGAGCGTGTCATCATTTGCATGATGAAAACCAAAATGTAAATGATGAATGATACGCCTTTACCTACCAAACCAGAAAAAGACAAAAAGGATATAATATGACTCGTCAAACCATTCAAACTGATAAAGCCCCTGCTGCCGTTGGCACGTATTCGCAAGCCGTCAAAGTCGGTAATACTGTCTATATTTCAGGACAGTTGGGTTTTGATCCTGATACCATGGAGCTAAAAGAAGGCTTTGAAGCACAAGCAAAGCAGGTTTTTGAAAATATCAAAGCCATCTGTGAAGCGGCAGGCGGCAGCTTAAATGACGTGGTTAAATTTAACGTGTCACTAACAGACTTGAATGATTTTGCGGCACTAAACGAAGTGTTCGTTGCCAATCTAAGCGAGCCATATCCTGCCCGTGCAGCCGTCCAAGTAGCTGCCCTACCTAAAGGCGGTGTGGTCGAGATTGAGTCAATTTTATATATTGAGTAACTTAAGCTATATCATCATGTAAATGCTAAGGCTTAATACATCAATGTACTTAATTCTCAAACCGTTACCTCAAAAAAGCCACTGCTAAAAAGTAATGCCAGAGTAAGCCCAAATATCACTATTTGGGCTTACTGCTATTATTCTCATCAAGATTACGATCTAGATATCTACAAGCTGCTTATCTAACGGCTATTTATTTTAAAACTATCTACCTAAAACTGGGGTGCATGCTATGTTGGTACAAGTTGCTCTACCCGTGCCCCTTTATCGGGTATTTGACTATAGCGTACCAGTAGATATAAACGCCTTATCAAGCCCCTCTTTGCCACATATTGGCTGCCGTGTCGAAGTATCCTTTGGTCGTCAAACTTTAATCGGTATCGTCGTCGCTCATATTCCAGAAGCAAATAGCAGCGTGCCACTCAATAAGCTAAAACCTATCAATAAATGCTTAGATGCTGAACCTATTTTAGAGACCAGTATGCTAAAGCTGGCACACTGGCTGGCGCATTATTATCACTACCCTCTTGGTGACGTTTTAGCAGTCATGTTGCCAACTCTCGTTCGTCAAGGTAAGCCACTGGATTTACTGATTACCCATTGGCGAATTTTGCCGCAGGTAAGCGACGATGACTTTCGTGCCAATGCCAAAAAACAAAAACAACAATTTGATATGCTTAAGCTGCATGGCGAGCGCGGCGCGAGTGAAGATGTTTTATTGCTAGAAGGCATGGAGAGGAGTTTTTTAAAAGCGCTGGAAGACAAAGGTTTAATCGAGCGCTATATTCAGCCCAAACAATCACCTGCTCCTGTTAAATTAGCAAAATTGCCCCTTGATCTCAATGACGAGCAACAACTCGCCGTTACCGCTATTATTGCTGCTCATGAAGCCAATCTCTACACGGGGTTTTTATTAAATGGCATCACTGGCAGTGGCAAGACAGAAGTCTACCTACAAGCGATGCAAGCCGTATTGGAAGCTGGCAAGCAGGTGTTGATTTTGGTACCAGAGATTGGATTGACACCGCAAACGCGCGCGCGTTTTGCCAGTCGCTTTGCCGCTCACATTGTCCTGCTACATTCAGGTATGAACAATACTCATCGCTTACAAGGCTGGCAAGATTGCCGTACTGGTCACGCTCAAATCATCATCGGCACGCGCTCAGCGGTGCTATATCCTTTTGCAGATTTGGGCTTAATTGTCGTTGATGAAGCGCATGATGGCTCTTATAAGCAGCAAGATACGTTGCGCTATCATGCTGCCGATGTGGCGCTTTATCGCGGGCTACAAGCCAATATTCCCGTTGTATTGGGTACTGCTACCCCTTCTCTTGAGCATCTAAAACTGGTCGATGATGGTAAGCTGGTGGAGTGCCTACTACAAACTCGTCCAGGTAATGCGAAGCCTGCAACCATGCAGCTGATTGATGCGCGCCTGCAAAGTACTCATCAGCAAACGACGGACGACGGCGCGCGCTATGATACTGGGCTGACCGATGCGCTTATTGGGGCGATACGGCAAACGCTAGAAGCGGGCGATCAAGTATTAATATTTTTAAATCGTCGCGGCTATGCGCCAGTTTTGCTATGCGAAGCTTGCGGTTGGCAGGCAGATTGTCCGCGCTGCGACGCGCATTTAACCGTTCATTATAATAGCCAATCCCAACACAACGCTTATAGTAGCTCCTATTTAAAATGCCACCACTGCGACTGGCAAGCTTATATTCCGACAGTTTGCCCGGACTGTGGCAGTCAAAATTTGGATGCCAAAGGTATGGGAACAACAAGGCTCAGCGAAAACCTGCATGCGATTTTTGCCAATCCACAAACCAGTAAAGTGCTTTATCCCATTATTCAAATCGATCGCGATACGACCAGACGTAAAGACAGCTGGGAGAATATTTATCAACGTATTAATCAAGGCAATCCTGCCATCTTGGTTGGCACACAAATGGTCGCCAAAGGTCATCATTTTCCCAATGTTACGCTCGTCTGCTTGCCCAATGCTGATCGTGGTTTCTTATCCGCTGACTTTCGCTCGCCGGAACATACCGCACAGCTCATGATTCAGGTCGCAGGACGTGCTGGTCGCGGTGATAAATCTGGTCGTGTGCTCATTCAGACGCTGCAACCAGATAATGAGTTACTATTAAAACTGGTAAAAGATGGTTATTTATCCTTTGCTCGCGAGCTATTGCAAGAGCGTAAAATGATGGGTTTACCGCCACACAGTCATGCTGCCCTGATACGCTGTGAAGGCAAAACCCTTACCGCCACGACGCAAGCACTTAAAGATGCGATTGCTATTCTACCAAATGGACATAATCTGGTCGTACTGGGTCCTATCGATGCACCAATGAGCAAAAAGAACAGCCGTTACCACGTACAACTGCTACTTTTAGGCAAAAATCGACAGCAATTACACCATGTATTAAGCCAGTGGTGGCAGCCCGTATTAACTTTGCCCAGTGCCAAGTACCTTAAACTAACTTTGGATATCGACCCTGTCGGTTGGTAACCTCAGCGTCTTGCATTTATACAAATCACAGCCTGCTGTTTTCGATAAATAGTATCTGACCTGCATTATTGTACCTCGTCGTTACAGTTTCTAATATCGGACTATGTTAGATTCATAAATGATCGCTTGATGTATCTTGCAAGAATTTATTATTTACTTTTTATAAAGTCTATTCGCACAAATCCTAAAATTATATTCGTTACTTAATCTAAATCAAAGCAAGCTTGAGTATTGTTGTTATGAATCAAAAAAATTCAAACCCTAAACAAGACAATCATTCTCATCAGAGTGATACTGTTAATGTGTCTAATCATCTGCATAAAAATGATGAAAGCAGCCACATTCATGACCATCAAGCCACTCAAAATCACGGTCATAATAGGCACTTAGAGCAAACAACAGCCCCGCGAGACACTAAAGGTTATCAACGCACCTTACTGTTCAGCTTTATCATTATCACTGGCTATATGTTTATTGAAGCTATCGGTGGCTGGCTGACTGGCAGTTTGGCGCTATTATCTGATGCGGGTCACATGCTCAGTGATGCCGTGGCACTTGGTGCTACTTTGATGGCATTTAAGATTGGTGAAAAAGCAGCTACTCACCAAAAGACGTTTGGCTACAAGCGCTTTGAGATTTTAGTCGCGACAGTCAATGGTGCGACGCTGGTCATTATTGCGCTAATGATTTTTTATGAGGCGATTAAACGTTTCAATTCACCGCCTGAAATTGCTACCCAAGGCATGCTTATCGTGGCCACTATCGGTATGCTAGTCAATATTTTGGTCGCTTGGATGATGCATCGCGGCAGTCGCGATGGAGATACGCATGGTCAAAGTCACAGTGGTAGTCACGAGGATAGTCAAGGGAAAAATGAGGGAAAAGAACCAGTCAACCTTAATATGCAAAGTGCTTACCTGCATGTATTAAGTGACTTAATGGGTTCAGTTGCCGCTATTGTTGCCGCACTTTTGATGATGAGCTTTGGCTGGGTTTGGGCAGATGCAGTGGCCTCAGTGATTGTCGCCATACTGATTTTATTTAGTGGTTACCGCGTTGTGCGTGATTCCGTACATATTTTGATGGAAGGCACGCCAGAAGGCATATCCTTGGTGGATATCGAAGAAAAACTACTTGCCCATCCGCAAGTGCAAAAAGTCCATGATTTGCATATTTGGAGTATTACCAGTGGTCTAAATGCCTTATCTTGTCACGTTGTTGTCGATGGCGAGATGAATATTCATGAATCAAGCATATTGATTGCCAATTTAGAACAAAGCTTGCTCACGCTTGGTATTCATCATGCGACCATACAGGTAGAAAGCGCATCGCACCCTCAGACTGAGGCACATAGCGATGCGCTGGTCTGCGATATCTCAGAACAACAAACAGATAATAACAGTCACATTGGTCACAATCATTAAGCATGAGACATTGAAAATCAGACATTAAACATTGAAAATACTATCCTTCATTTAAATATCCATTTAAACGTCGCCTATGATTGGCGACGTTTTATCAAGTGACGGCAATAATAACGCTGTATGCACTAAATTAGTCAAAGCGCTGTTATTAACCGGATACCTAACCCCAATTCTAAGAACGTCATTCGAATTCAAAAATCTCATGCATCAGTCATGATAGGTGTCAAATAAGCGGGGGCCATATTTTACGCATGCAGCAACCAAAATCCCACTGCTAGCGCCATTCCTGCCACGATCATTCTTAATATTATTTCACCACATACTTTCAATCAGTCACGCCATTTATGACGGGTAGCGACGGACGATTGTTCATCAGAAACACTCCTAAGCAGTGAGTCTCGATAATTCATTCAACGCTGTCTATTGAGAGGTATATCAACCACTCAAAGTAAGTAACTATAGATAAATGAACAGACTGTGTCTTGAATCAATTTATATCACGCTGGCTTTTTTCATTGTAATAGCTTGTTAAAAATGATGGAAAATTCAGCCACGCCGCCATATTTTTAATATAAATTCTGTATACTTAGGACTTAAAGACCCTACTCATAACCAATTGATGACCTTTTGCCATGTCGAGACGCTCAGCTCCTTTCGTTGCTCCAAGCTACATTGATGACCCTATCTCAGCAGAGGGTAAAAAGCATGCCAAATCATTGCTATCAACACTGCAAGAAGACATTGCTAGCTTTCGAAATGAGCAGTTTCCGCCCGATATTTTGCGTCAAATTCGTGATATGCCGATTTATGAAGGCAATCTAGCCGAAGTCCAAGCATACCAGCAGCGTTGGCAGACATTGCTTGAACGCGCCATGGCGTTTTATCCTGCAGCAAACCTGCCGCCCGATCATCTGCCGCTGCCAGCCAGCCTTGAGATACCGCAATTTATCTATCATGTTCAAAGGCTACATCTGACCAAGACCCGAGCAAAAGAATCCAAAAGCTTTGGTTCAGTCGGCGCGCTTACGGATAAGTGTGGCGATTATAGTACTGATGAAATTGCGCGTATGAGCGCAGTATTTGATAATGATGATGAGGCGCGTTTGGTGGCGCATCGTGAATTCATTGATTTGCGCGCTTATGTATTTTGCCGTGATAGCAAGGGCGAGATGCTGGAGCCTGAGCGCGTACGTTTTTATCGGACGGGGCTTATCGTTCATGCTCTGCCCGACTTCAAAATCGTAGACAGTCGCCAGACCCCGCGAAAGCGCCGTAACGATGCTTATAATAACCCACTTGCCGATAATGGTGTGTGGAAGATTTATCGTAAAAAATAACGTATGCTAAGATTTTTTTCTTACTGCCATACCCGTATTGTATTGCTTATTTTATCATGACTGCTAAGGATTCCAGATGTTCGCTGCCGCCACCGGCTCACCAAATTTAATGTTACAAGCTACAATCTTCTTGGGAGCAGCCCTGCTCTTTGTACCCCTTGGTAAACGTTTTGGCATTGCGACGGTCTTAGGTTATCTCATTACAGGATTGATATTGGGGCCCAGTGGACTAGACGTCGCAGGCGACGCTGAGAGCTTGTTACACTTCTCTGAGTTTGGCGTGGTCATGCTGCTATTCATTATCGGGCTTGAGCTGCAACCCTCGCGGCTTTGGGCACTGCGGCGCTCGATATTTGTCCTTGGTGGTTTGCAAGTAGGTCTGACTGGCACACTATTAATGTGGCTGTTACATCAATTTTTTGCTCTACAACTGGATACTGCTTTTATTGTCGGTTTTGGCCTCGCCCTGTCGTCCACAGCTTTTGTACTACAAATCCTAACGGAGAAACAGCAGCTTTCTAGCACCCACGGTCGTGAAGCGTTTACGATTTTATTATTCCAAGATATTGCCGTCATTCCTTTATTAGCCGTCATTCCTTTCTTGTCAGGGGTGCGCGAACAAAGTTATGATTTGATTTATTTTGGTAAAGTTTTCGCGGTTTTTGCTGGACTGATTTTCGCTAGCCGTTATGTCGTTCGTCCCTTCTTTAAGTTTGTAGCATCTAGTGGTGCATCAGAATTGCTGACCGCCGTTGCGCTATTTATCGTCATGGGCGTGTCTATTTTGATGGGGCAAATTGGTCTATCAATGGCATTGGGTGCTTTTTTGACAGGGGTATTACTGGCAGATTCTGAGTATCGCCATGAGTTAGAAGCCAGTATTGAACCGTTTAAAGGATTGCTACTCGGCTTGTTTTTTATGTCAGTCGGTATGCTAACCGATGTCAAACTCATTTTGGCAAAACCTATCTTTATCATCGGCTGTGCAATGGCATTGATGGCCATCAAATTCGGTGTCATTACCGCCATTGCAAAGATATCAGGTAATCGCTGGCCAACCAGTATCAGACTGGGTGTGACGCTCGCTCAAGGCGGTGAATTTGCTTTTGTTTTATTCAGTGTCGCTACTGCTCAAAACGTCTTGCGACCCGAGCTTGCCAATACCCTGAACCTTATCGTCACTATCTCCATGGCGCTCACACCGCTCGCATTTTTATTACTTGAGAAAATCGGTGAGCCTTTATTTGCCAAAAGCAAACCCAGCCGAGAATACGATGCCATTCCCGATCATGAACATCAAGTAATTATTGCTGGCTTTGGGCGCGTCGGTCAGATTATCGGTCGTGTACTACGCATGCACAATATTGAGTTTACTGCCATCGAACGCTCAGCGAATCGCGTCGATTTCGTTCGTAAATTTGGTAACCAAGTCTATTATGGCGATCCAAAAAACCCTGAGATATTACGCGCGGCTGGTATCAAAAAAGCCCGTGTGTTCATTTTGGCCATCGATGATTTAGAGCGCTCTATCACCACGGCTCAATACTTACGTAAAAACTATCCAGACTTGATTGTCTTGGCACGGGCACGTGACCGTCAGCATTATTATCGATTACGTGAGGTCGGTGTGCGTCATATTTGGCGTGAGACCTACCTATCGTCCTTGGATATGTCACGTGAGTCGCTACAACTGCTTGGCATCTCACCAGAAAAAGCGCGCGAGACGGTGCAAACTTTCCGTGACTATGACGATGATTTAATTGAACGTCAGCAAGCGATTTATGATGATGAAGCCAGCATGATTGAATCTGCACAATCAGCCATGGCGGAGCTAGAAAGCTTATTTGATGAAGACATTGATAAAGCCCGTAAAATGGACTTAACGGATTTTTATGACGCACTAAAAAGTAAAGCAACACCTGTTGATAAAAAGGATGACATTACAACTGACTCTAACACTTAAGTATTTATATATGTTAATCAGGCATACAGCTTGCAGGTGCCAGATTTTTATTTAGCGAACTTATACAGTTCCAATTATCGCTGTCTGGCACATGATAAAAAACCAGTGTCTGCTGATTTAGATAGCGGATAGGGAACTGAATATTTTGGATGGTCGCAATCACTGCACAATCCGTTTTTACTACACCAGCGGCTTTGCTATCGATATCAATTCGTATCTGCTGAGTGCCTGTATCAATAGGCAAATTAATTGGACATTGCCCTGTCTGTTGATAAATCAGCGCCACACGATTTTGTGCTGTTTTGGCTGTGTCATACGCATCGAACAGCACTTCATTGGCTTTTGGCTTAGCAATAATTGGCAAAAACTGTACCTTAATTACCATTAAAGCAAAGGCAAAAATACCAAACCCCAATCCTAACCCAAATAAACTGACCCCACCTTCTCGGCGCAGATACGCCTTTTGCGCTGCTTCATCGCGCGGATAATCATTGATAGCATCCGCAATCTCACGCCGCGCCATGCGGTAATAATAAGCATCCGTCCAACGCGCCACCATAAATGACCAAAATAACCAAATGAGCGCGGCAATACCTATGCGTGTCGCCATTTGGTAAGCATCAGGGATAAAAGACATCGCCAAAAATTCAAAAGCAACCAATACCAGTGCCACATTGAGCTGGATAAACGACCAGCCTGCCACGCTATAGACAATCGCATCCATATAGCGTTTACGATAAAGGAGCCAAGGAAAGGTTACGAAAAATGCTGCCCAATGCCATTTTGGCGACAGATAACCTTGCGCATCGAACTGCTCAAAACGTTTCAGATAATAGTGCTGGCTACGATGACCGATGAACCATTTATCGAGTTGTGTACGCTTAGCAGGAGTCAGCTGTTCTTGGTAAAAAGGGGGTGGCGAATCCGTCTCGATAAATAGCATAGTGATGAATCCTATTGACTATGAAGAAAAATTTAAATCTATTACGCAGTTGTATGATAACGCCAAAACTGATGTGCAGAATAGTAAAACGACAGATAAATACCGTTGATTCAATGTAAAAGAGAGTCAAGGCAGCCGAATGCAGATCTATATGTGATACGTCAAACAAGATCAACACTTTCACTTTTTTATGCTGGATGAACGATAATAATATTAAAAAAGCATTGTCCGTTCACAGCTGTATAGATTTAACTTATAATAAGCGTACATCACCCATTTTATGAAGCCTTGTCAATCCTATGAGTCAACATCCTGATATTAATGATAACATCGATAGTACGAGTACTACCGATGAGCAAGAAACCCTCAGCACCAACTCCGAAAGTCTTACTCATACTGACATTGATGCCAGTGCTAGTAATGATATTGAGCCTGAGGAAAGTAAGCATCTACGTATCGTCAACACCTTTATGAAACGACGTACGCACATGAATAAAAATGCCGAACTGGCACTGACTGCGCCAGAATTTGCCGAGTATCTGGTTAATAACAGTTTCGGTGATGGTGATCTTGATGGTATCGACAATCTACGAATGCTATTCGCTGATAGCCCTAACGGTAGTGAAGCACCGCTTACTTTAGAGATTGGTTTTGGACTGGGTGATTCATTCATTGAGATGGCAGCAGCCGAACCTAGCCGCAATTTCGTTGGTGTCGAAGTGCACGAGCCAGGTATCGGTAAATGCGCCTATATGGCAGGTACGCAAGCGCTAACCAATGTCAAAATCATCAACGGTGATGCCATTCAATTGCTCAAGCAACTACCAGAAAACCATATTGATCGCATCCAGCTTTACTTCCCTGATCCATGGCAAAAAAAGCGCCATTACAAACGCCGTTTTGTCAGCCCTGAGCGCATGGCGATTGTGACTCGTAGTCTAAAACAAGGCGGCTGGTTCCACACAGCAACCGACTGGGAGCATTATGCCTTTTGGATGGTTGAAGTTTTAGATGGTTTTACTGGCTTAACCAATCAAGCGGGCGCAGATAACTTTACCAACCGCCCTGACTTTCGTCCAATGACCAAATTTGAGCGCCGAGGCTTAGAGCGTGGACATGGTGTTTGGGATTTAATCTATATTAAAGACTAGATTTGGCTCATTTATCTTTGGTGACTTCTACATAGCGGCTAAATTATTTAGCCGCTTTTTTGTGCTTGCAAATTATCTAATGACAATATTATTTGATTTTTTTCAGCTACAACCCTTAATAGACAAGCTATAACTATTTTTATTAAAAAAAATTTATTTTTTTTAATACGTGAAACATCGCCATTTTCATAGAATCTGCAAATCGATAACGCTGCAGATAAGAGTAAAAAATATATTGCAGCGTCACACTCACAGGTTACCTATCCACTCAAACATTGATAGTATAAGGGATTCATGAGTTCTCCCCATAAGCTGTGGATAACCCTGTGCATAAGTACGCACTTGACAACAATTTCCCTAGATAGCTCAAAGGATGAGGTAAAATCGTTCAATTTTTATACAATTTAAAAATCATTTAAAATCAGTATCTTATGATGTATTTCATAATACTGTAATATATTTTTAATATATTTTTAAATTAAAACAATCCTCACAGATGTTTCACAAACGCTGAATTTAGACACTTTATTTCTTGTGGACAACTTTTAGTACTATTGACAAAGGACAGCATTATCCTATCCAAAATTAGGATGTACTCATCAACTAGATTACACAAGTTATCACATATATACAATGCGACAGTTAGTGTCGTTTAGTATTATCGAACCCTCTATATGATCCTTGGTTTTTGTTATAATCACCTTATCTAATTAACGGTACTTTAGAAAAACAGTTCATGCTCAACGAGCATAATGTAGCGTATAAATTACACCTGTTGCCATTAATTGCGAACTTAATTTCACTTTTATCATTATTCGATTTTACTGTATAGTAGAGTGATATATTCGATATTACTGTCTATATCATCGATACTCTAACCTATTCACTCTAGCTAGATACTGGACAAAAGCTGCCTATTATTTAGATAGCCATCAGCACTATTGAGCCGTTAACCTTCATAGCACGAACATTGTATTTATCATACCAAATTCATAATATTAACCAATGACTAAAGACAAGGAATCCCGTATGGACGACAATAAAGCCAAAGCCCTTAAAGCAGCACTCGGTCAAATCGAAAAGCAGTTTGGTAAGAACACCATCATGCATTTAGGTGACGATTCAGCTATTATGGATGTCGATGTAGTATCAACAGGCTCGCTGGGTTTGGACATTGCACTTGGCATTGGTGGTCTACCAAAAGGCCGTATCGTTGAGATTTATGGTCCAGAGAGCTCAGGTAAAACAACGATGACTCTACAAGCGATTGCAGAGTGTCAAAAACAGGGCGGGACCTGCGCCTTTATCGATGCTGAGCATGCGCTTGACCCTGTCTATGCGCGCAAACTTGGCGTGAATACGGATGACTTATTACTTTCTCAGCCTGATAATGGTGAGCAAGCACTTGAAATCACCGACATGTTGGTACGCTCTGGTGCGATTGATATGATTGTAATTGACTCAGTCGCCGCGCTAACGCCACGTGCAGAGATTGAAGGCGAGATGGGCGACTCTCACATGGGCTTGCAAGCACGTCTGATGAGCCAAGCACTACGCAAAATCACTGGTAATGCCAAACGCTCTAATTGTATGGTAGTGTTTATTAACCAAATCCGTATGAAAATTGGTGTAATGTTTGGTAGTCCTGAGACCACGACTGGTGGTAACGCGCTTAAGTTTTACGCCTCAGTGCGTATGGACATCCGCCGTATCGGTGCGGTCAAAAACGGTGATGAAATCATCGGTAACCAAACCCGTGTCAAAGTCATCAAAAACAAAATGGCACCGCCTTTCCGCCAAGCAGAGTTTGAGATCACTTATGGTGAAGGTACTAACCACTTAGCCGAAGTGATTGACTTGGGTGTTGAGATTGGCGCGGTTGGTAAAGCAGGCTCTTGGTATAGCTATGGCGACGAAAAAATCGGTCAAGGTAAAGCCAACTCTGTGCTGTTCTTAAAAGAAAACCCTGCGATTGCGCAAGAAATCGAAGCTAAAATTCGTGAAGAAAAGCTTGGATCAAAAAAAGAGGCCAAAGCCACAGATGCTGAGAAAGTCAATAAAGAACCAGCTTCTGAAGCTGTACAATAACGGCTTAATTATCAACCGTTATCAATAATCATGACTTGTTATGAAAATTAAATTGTTATGAACATTAAAACCTTAGCTGAAATACTCGCTGAATCGGATGCCGATACAGCGAGTAATACTAATACTAACTCAAAAAAGCCGTCTAAACCGTCTAACCACTCATATAAAGACCAGTCTAAACAATCGGCTAAAACGCTAAAACGCTCAACCTACTCTCGTAAAGATTATTCATTATCTGACGATGCTGGCTTTACAGTAGAATCAACTGACGCTCCCCCTTCTAACAATAAAAACCCAGCTAAACCCCAAAAGCGTAAAAAACGTTTTCACCCAGCGGCTAACTTTAGCCCTGAGCCTAGTGATGTGCCTGCTTATCGACCACCTGAGGCGCAAAGTATCAAAGAGATGCTGGCTGAAGTTAAACAGAATATTGATGGTGAACAAGACGATAGCGCGGCTACTGATAATGAATTTAACAAAGAATCACAGAATATAGCCGATGCCGCCATTACCAACACTTCTACGCATAGCACAGTCAACAGTCAGACGGATAACCTACCCGCTGCTCTTAAAGCCTATTTGCGCACGCCTGAACAACGACAAGCAGAAATAGACGAGGTCAAAGCCGAAAGTCGTTTGCGTTGGTTAGCTTTTTATTATTTATCTCGCCGTGAGTATGGCAAGGCTGAGCTCAAGCAAAAGCTCATTGATAAAGAGCAAGCCCCAGATAAAATTGATGCGCTGCTCGATGAGTTTGAAGAAAAAGGCTACCAAAGTGATTATCGTACGACTCTCATGCTCATTCGTGAAAATATCCGTAAAGGTCGGGGACGTGGGCGTATCAAGCAGGAGTTTTATCGTAAAAAAATAGCCATGCCCAGTAATATCGATGAGTTAATCGATATGGCAAATGCGGAGTCAGAAGAGTTTAGTGAGTTTGTAGATGATAGTGCAGATAATCTAGTAGATGGTGTCGATTGGCTCAAACTGGCGGTCACAGCGCGTACCAAAAAATACGGTGATGACATACCCACTGAACAAAAAGACAAAGCAAAGCAGCTACGGTTTTTGCAATATCGAGGCTTTCAGGGCGATATTTGTTTTACAGCGCTCAATTATACGCTCGAAACGTTAGATGAGCGCTTTTAACCCACACTCACCTTTTCATAAGAATACTCATCTTTACATAAGACAATATGACTGGATCGCTCTATTAATAATAGCCGAGCACTTTCCACCAAATTAAACCAGCACCTATCCAAATGACTAAATTGACCACACTCATTATCGCGCCAATACTCCACCACTCTCTTAACGTCACATAGCCAGAGTTAAAAATTACTGGCGCGGTACCTGTTGCATAATGAGTAAGCGTCATCATGATGTTACTCGCTGCAGCCAAGATAAGCGCATATAACATCGGCGGTGCACCCAAGCTTAAACCTACTGCATAAAATGCAGCAAATAGTGCAGTAATGTGAGCCGTGGTACTAGCAAAGAAGTAATGAATATATAAGTATACTAGGGTCAAAATAGTCACAGCCCCTATCCAGCCAAGCCCAGTCGTGCCAATCATCGATTCAATATTGCCAGAAAACCAGCTTATCAGTCCAAGCTTATTAAGATAAGCTGCCATCATAATAAGAGCGCCGAACCAAATGATGGTATCCCATGCTGACTTCTCTTTTAAAATATCGTCCCAAGTCAATACCCCAGTCAATATTAAGGTCGTCAAACCAATAAATGCCGTGGTGGTAGCATCAACGCTATATTGCTCACCTAACATCAATGCAGGAATATTTGCCCACAATAACAGCATCAGAGCAAATACTCCGAGCATGATTTTTTCTTGGCTGCTTATTTTCCCCATTTCTGCCAAATTGTCCTTGGCAAAACCTTTTGCATCGGGCGTGACTTTAACGTCAGGTGGATAAATTATGTAAATAACCAATGGCATGACGATTAGACAAAGCATTCCGGGTATAAACATCGCCACTGCCCACGTGGTCCATGACAGCTGTATATCACCGCCTGTGGCTTTATTCACCAAATCTACAACCAAAGGATTGGGCGCAGTAGCCGTAATAAACATCCCAGAAGTAATGGGATTGGCATGATAGTTCACCATCGCCAAATAGCGACCAATCTTATTTTGCGTGCCTTCCTCGGGTGTCGAGTGAAAGCTTTGCGCGATAGACCTCATAATAGGATGAATAATACCGCCGCCACGCGCCGTATTAGAGGGCGTAATGGGTGCTATCATCAATTCAGCCGCAGTCAAAGAATAAGCCACGCCGATAGTTTTTTTGCCAAAAATAGAAATAAAATAATAGGCAATACGTCGACCCAAACCCGTTTTTATCAAGCCACGCGATATCATGACTGCAATACCAATTAGCCAAATCAACGGGCTTGAGTAGCTTGATAGTGCGTCGCTAATGGCTTGTGCTGGGCTATCACTAGTCACACCTGTGAGTGCGACTAGGGTGACGGCAATGATAGCAATGGCACCAATGGGCAATACTTTACCGATGATGGCGACAATAGTGGCGATGAACAAAGCCAGCATATGCCATGCTTCAGGCGTGACGCCAGTAGGCACTGGTATCACGAACCAAATGATCAAGCCAACTAAGATGGCGACCGCTGCTTGAATAGGCTTAAATGGCATGATTAAGTATCCTTATAAATGCTTATGCAATCACGCAGTCATGCTATCTAAAAGAACATCAAAGTAGCCACTGCGACAGAAAACTAAATAAATCATATGACTATCTTATAAGATTTATAGAATCATTTTTCTATTATTCACCATTTTTAACATATATATTTAGAACAAAGCGTAAATACCTAGTAAGAAAGTAACAATGGCAGGGTTAAACTAACAACCATAAAAAAGAGCACGTGGGATAACGTACTCTTTTTTATGGCATTAACTTTATGACATTAACGGTTGCGACTTTCTTAAAAAATTAAATTTATTTTAACGCGCCTAGTCGGTTAGATAGCTGGTCGATGATTTGGTCGATCTCTTCATTGGCTTCAGGTTCATTATCCAAGTTGCCATTTGGTGTTAGCTGATTCATGACCTCTGGCAGCAATTCAGCAAGACCTTGACGGACTTCTATGTCATTAGCACCCGTGTGTGCTGCAACTTGCTGAATCTCATTTTCATCGAATAACTGACTGATATCATTTGGATCAAGGTTGTCATTGTCTTGTTGGTTACTCATCCAAGAACGCGCTTGGTTTTCATAACCCATGCTTGTGATTTTTGATAATGCACCACTCAAGCCACCATTGCGTTTGATCCAGCTTAGTACCATTGGTATAAGCGCAGCGATTAGCATGCCCTGACCACCGTATCCGTCTTTATTACGCTGACCACCCAATACGCTGCCCAACACATCGCCCAGACCACCAGCACCCGAATTGATGCCGCCACGTTGATTGCCACCAGTCATACCACCAATGATATCATCTAAGCCAAAACCATTATCAGGCTGACGCTCATACTGTTGTGGATTGTAGCCACCAGTTTGACTACCGCTGCCTAGCACACTACCTAATATATCCCCAAGACCACCTGTACGACGTGGGTCAATGCGTTGGTTCACAGGATTACGCTGTGTATCTTCAGGATCCATCGCACGACGGGCCACCTGACTAACCAAATTCCCTAATAAGCTCATTTTCTATTCCTTTTTGTCATATTATTTATTATCTATAAGCCACTATTCGGCGCTAAAAACTTCGCTGCTAATCTAATATCTTAGCTAGCTAACAGCACCATGCGCTTTATATGATTCATAATTATCTTGCAATATAACAAATCTATTTCGCTATCCAGATAGGTGTTTTGTTAGGACATGTAGGCGTTCGTAAGTTTATGAAAAAGAGCTACCATTGGGCGCTATTAAAAAATGATACCTTTGCCTTAACGCATATTTTCGGCACTTATATTAGATCTGTTGGATATTCGACCGTGGCACTGACAAGGGTTATTTGTCAATATTCAATACACCCTAGTCAAAATATTTAACTCTCGCCATTGCTCAGGGCTCACTTGATCTCGAAAGATGGTCACTGATAAAGAGCGCAGACGAGGCTCTATGACATTGAACTCAAAGCTTATCGCCCATCGATATCTAGAGACAGCGATTAATTGTGCCAGCCAGAGCTCATCACCGCGACCAGTACGCAGCAGTATCTGCCAATGTTGGTCAATACGCTGGCTAAGTGGTGGTTGGCTAAGGTGCAGCAGTATGGGTCGTGATAATGTTAAATAAATAGTCACTGCGGCGGTCACGATTAAAATAAGCACATATTGCCATAACAATAAAGAAGCGAGCCATGCCAACACAACCATGACGGCGGTCAAACCACTATAAAGCAGCAAGCGCAAATAGCTGGCAGGCTGAATAGCCGTATCAATACGTAACGAATTTGCCAAGGTCATATTTTATTACCAAAGAAAACGTCAAACCACTATGTTGCTCAGACCTACCTATACCAACTCTGGACAACCATCCTTTATACCTAAAGCCATAGTCAAGTTAAATTTTTAGTATGACGCCATGTCTTAATTTTATTCACCAACGCCCATATTTCCTCATTTTCTGGACGATTTTGATTGGTAAAATAATCTAACAAATCAGGGTCTTCATGCGTCAGCATTTCTGCAAATGTTTCTTGTTCAGCAGGCTCTGCGGTTAAGTAAAGCTCTTTGACATAAAGGTCAATATAAAAGTCTAACTCTTTTAAGCCACGGCGTGCTTGATAAATAATGCGGCGCTGTTCATTGGTTGGTTCTGGCTGAATCGGGATGGTCATAAAAGCACTCTCATTCATTTAGATAATTTTTGACTTCATACTCAATAATAGTTAAGGAGCAGATTTTAGGTATTGCACATAAATATTTATAACGGTGAAAACCTTATAGAGCGTTTGCACTTATGTAATACTAGTGATGATACGCTGATAACTGGCTCCATAATGCTACTGCTTGCTGCATCATCGCCACATTATGGGTACGAATGATACTCGCGCCTTGCTGCAGCGCGAACAAACCAGCAGCAGTTCCTACGACATCGCGATCCACCGCTTTGGTAGTAGCAACTACTTCAACACCACTCTTGCTCAATACTTCTGCTAAAAAACGCTTACGCGAAATACCAAACATCATTGGCAATCCGAGTGCTTGTAAGCTTCTGAGCTGACTCAATAATACACAGTGATGTTCATAGTCCTTAGCAAAACCAAAGCCTGGATCAATGATTATATTTTCACGTTTAACACCAAGGCTCGTTACTTCTTCAATACGCGTCGTCAACTCTGTCATCACTTCATCAACCACATCATCGTATTGAGCTAGGTTGTTCATCGTGGTTGGCTCACCGCGCATGTGCATCAGCATGATGGGTATATCAAGCTCAGCCGCTAGTGCTGCTGCTCCCTCGCGTTTGAGTGCGCGTACATCATTCCAAATATCGGCACCAACGTCAAAAGCCGCGTTCATCACTTCTGGATTACTGGTATCAATGGATAACCAAATATCCTCCCCGCAATGCTGACGGATGGCTCGAACTACTGGCACAACACGCTGCATCTCTTCAGCAGTGGACACAATATCCGCATTGGGGCGAGTAGACTCACCGCCAATGTCGATAATAGTCGCACCTTCGTTTATCATCTGCTGGCAATGAACAACTGCTTTATCTACCACAGTGAACTGTCCACCGTCTGAAAACGAATCGGGTGTGACATTAAGAATGCCCATGATATGAGGCTGCGATAAATCTAGTGTTTTATCACGACTTGATATCTTATAGCTGGGTAAAGGCTGAAATAAGGACATAACCAAACCATCTCTCATCAAAATATTCTAATTATTGCGCATTGTCTGTTATACACTGTGCTTATGATACCAGTAAACCTTATCCTGTACTAAGCCCTTCATAAAATATGGACAACAAAAAGCCCTTTATTAAAAAGGGCTTTTCTATTGAGTATTAATGAGCTAGCAACTACATCGCTGGTAATGGTGGCGGTGTTGAGCCAGTTGTCTTGATATCATTCTTTGACAAGTTGACTTCGTTATGCTGATAGACTCTTGGTGGACGTGGGTCTTCACCTGCTAGGATGTCTTGCAATTGATCACGGTCAATGGTTTCCCATTTCATGAGAGCATCGACCATCGCATGCATTTTCTCTTGATTGCCTTCAATCAATTCACGCGCGATGTCATACTGCTCTTCTAGCATACGGCGAACTTCTTCGTCGACCTTTTGCTGCGTGGCTTCTGAAATCGTACGGCTACTAGAGCCAAAATAGCCTTGCGAGCTGTCCTCGTCTTCGTAAACCATGATACCAAGGGCATCAGACATACCGTATTTTGTTACCATGGCGCGAGCCATCTTGGTTGCACGTTCAAAGTCGTTAGAAGCACCCGTCGACATTTGATTGATAAAGACCTCTTCAGCGATACGACCACCGAATAAAATAGCAATATCACTCAGCATTTTTGATTTATACATACTGGTTTGGTCATGCTCTGGCAACTGCCAAGTAACCCCAAGCGCAAAACCACGCGGCATAATAGTGACTTTATGCACAGGATCAGTACCTGGTAGTAGCTCAGCCACTAAGGCGTGACCTGCTTCATGATAAGCAGTCGCACGGCGCTCCTCTTCACGGATGACCATTGATTTACGCTCAGGACCCATATATAGCTTGTCTTTTGCATCCTCAAAGTCATTCATATCAACGCTGGTCTTATTACGACGTGCCGCAAACAGTGCCGCTTCGTTGACAAGGTTGGCCAGCTGCGCACCACTAAATCCAGGTGTGCCGCGAGCCAGTGCATTGGCATCAACACCGATAGTATTCGGCAGTTTTCTCAAATGCACTTTTAGAATTTGTTCACGACCTTTAATATCTGGCAAGCCCACTTGTACCTGACGGTCAAAACGACCTGGACGCAGCAGCGCTTTATCAAGCACATCTGCACGGTTAGTCGCGGCAATGACGATTACGCCTTCGTTGCCTTCAAAACCATCCATTTCGACCAATAATTGGTTCAGTGTCTGCTCACGCTCATCATTACCGCCGCCCATACCCGAGCCACGATGACGACCGACCGCATCAATTTCATCAATAAAGATGATGCAAGGCGCGCTCTTTTTCGCTTGTTCGAACATATCGCGTACACGTGAGGCACCGACACCGACAAACATTTCAACAAAATCAGAACCTGAGATTGAGAAGAACGGCACTTTAGCTTCACCTGCAATGGCTCTGGCTAATAAGGTTTTACCCGTACCTGGAGGGCCTACCATTAAGATACCACGTGGAATTGTTGCACCCAGCTTGGTAAATTTATCAGGGTCGCGTAAAAACTCGACCACTTCGACCACTTCTTCTTTGGCCTCTTCACAACCAGCCACATCTTCAAAGTTCACCTTGATTTGGTCTTCAGTCAGCATTTTGGCTTTGGATTTACCAAAGCTCATAGGGCCGCCGCCTTTACCGCCAGCGCCGCCTTGCATGTTACGCATGAAGAATAAAAACAGACCAATAATCAATAGAATGGGGAAACTGGCTATCAGTAATTGCATCAAGACGCTTTGGCGTTTTGGTGCAGTCCCTTGGACTTCGACCTGGTTCTCACGCAGCAATGGCATCAGCTCGTCATCTGACACAGCTGGTCTAATGGTCTCAAAAGATGAACCATTTTTCTTTTCGCCGGTGATTTGCTCGCCATCGATTTCAACGCTGGCTACTTGGTTTTCTGACACAGCGGTCACAAACTCAGAGTAGTTAAGGCTATCCGGCTCGGATGATTGATCAAAGCCGCTAAACACCAGCACCAAAACGCCGATTACCACCAGCCACAATAAGGTATTTTTTACCATGTCGCTCACTAGTTATTCCCATCCCTTACTTATTGGTGTGTTTATTAAACACGTGACGTCTATAAACGTACTGCTCATTTTTTAGTAGATATATTCATAGCCAGAATTTGTGATTCAGACTGACACAACCCAAACGCTGCATTAGAACTGTTTTCACAAGTTATAAATATCAATGACCTATATATCTATCATAGATGAGCACATCAGGCGCTTATTGTCAGACGACTTTGCCTAAAACATATGCTTGAAACAAAGTTAATATACCATGATATGTGGTGCTAACCTGCATAATTCAAGCAGGTTTCGCTATTATTCAGTTAACGATTGTAGCGGGTTCAATGCACTCATAAGACTCTGTTATGGTGACACATTATCTCGCTTACAATGGCTGTGACGTAACGACTTTATGATTATTTAATCGCTATCCAAAACATCTCTTTTGACCGTGGTCTTGACGCACCTGGTTTGATACTACGAATCTTACTAAAATCCTGCTGCATCTGCTTGCGTAATTCTTGTGTGCCTTCGCCTTGAAACACTTTCATAATAAGTGCGCCACCTTCTGGTAAGGTTGCAAGCGCAAAGTCCACTGCCAGCTCGCATAAATACATCATGCGTGGCTGATCGATTGCGCTGTTACCTGCCGTATTTGGTGCCATATCGGACAGCACTACATCAACCTGCCTATCACCAACCTCTGCCATGATCGCATCAAACACTTCTGCTTCGCGAAAGTCGCCTTGAATAAAGGTCACATCAGGCAATGTATCCATCGGCAGAATATCAGAGGCAATCAAAATACCTTTTTCGCCTACCAGCTGACCTGCCACTTGAGACCAACTGCCTGGAGCACTGCCCAAATCTACGACCGTCATGCCTTTTTTAATAATACTGGTCTTTTCATTAATTTCTAATAATTTATAGGCGGCACGGGCACGATAGCCATCTTTTTGCGCTTTTTGCACATAATGATCGTCAATATGCTCTTTCATCCAAGCGCTACTACTCTTTGACAGTTTTTTATTTTCGATACGCGTGGCCAAAATACCTGCTCCTATTGCTTTGCAAAACATTAATACATATTACTGAAGTAGCTAAAAAATTTATGAAGCACTTCGATATGGGTTAAATTCATTCGAGTATGCTATCAATCAAGCTTTTTATACATTTACAGTCTTAGACTGGCGAAATTCTATTGGTTAAAACACTGATTTATCAGACAGTAGCGTTTATAATGTGCCCAAACATTCAGTTTAACATTTTCATCACGTAAAATCGTGCAAAATCCTGCTGATCTCATGCAAGATGACCACAGATTATCTATAATGGTCGTCAACTGCTCTTAATAGCACTGTCTTTTATTTTTACCAACACCTAGGAATTCTATGCAACTCGATAACGCTACCATTAAACGCCTAAGAGGCATTGGTCACGACCTCAAACCTATCGTCATGATTGGTAACAAAGGTATTACCCCAACCATTACTGAAGAGATTGATCGCGCGCTATCAGATCATGAGCTCATCAAAGTAAAATTGCCTGCTGGCACAAAAGAAGAACGCGATGTCATCGGTGCTGAACTTGCCAAAGCGGCTAACGCGTCTTTGGTTCATTCTATTGGTCGTATGGCACTATTGCTACGTAAAAATCCAAATGCCAACCCAAAACTATCTAACCTAGCACGTCATGCGCAATAATATGTCATGACCAGCTTGGTTTGAGTGATTGTATGCCGCATCAACTCAAGTCATAGCTAAATGATGGCAATAAATATAAAAGCCGCGATGCATCTTGCTCGCGGCTTTTATATTTATTGCCTAATCGTATTGAATTTACTTAGCGTGTAGTATTAGCTCTCTTAATCGGTACAACTTTTTTATGGTTACTTATATATTTTTATTGTCGGATCTTAAATTATGAACCAATCATTCACTCTATGTATAGCCGCTGAAACGATAGCAAACGATGCGCAGCAACTGGGTGTGACTGTAGATGAGTTACAGCGTATCTGTATAGATGTGAGTGCGCAGATTATTCGACAGCCATTATTGCACTTACAGCTGACCTATCAAGTTACCTTACCCAGTCAAGTGTTAGCAGATCAACTAACTTGGCCGACTTGGCAGCAAGCGCAAGTAAGATTCGATGATTACTTATGGGAGGAGACTTGCCTTGAGTGTTTTATCGCTGGTCGTCTGATAAATGGTAAAGATCTAACGAATGATCACAAAACAGCGCCTTATATTGAGATTAATGCCAATCCAGACGGTCGTTACGCACTGTATCAATTTCAGAGCTATCGTAATCCTACCACCTTACCGCCAATACCCTTACACACAGCTGATGGACAGCACGCATCTATTGATTGGACAGATAATGTAAAGCCAGCATTGAGCTACGTAGAAAACCCTTTATCTAATGGTTCATCAGTAGCAAATAAACCTCATCATTATGAGCGGAGCTTTGAGGTGCCCGTGACCCGACTACCCAATCAGCAATACGTCACCGCAAATACTGTGATTGAGCAGATACATCCTTGCGTTATTCTATGGTTTGGTGAGACTGCTTTATATTTTGCCTCAAGCCATGCCTCTCCGCCTGACTTTCACAATTGCAACCACTGGTCGAGATTTAAGCTTTAGCTTTAGCTTTAGCTTTAGCTTTAGCTTTAGCTTTAGCTTTAGCTTTAGCTTTAGCTTTAGCTTTAGCTTTAGCTTTAGCTTTAGTTTTAGCTTTAGTTTTAGTTTTAGTTTTAGTTTTGAGTTGGGCATCACAACTCAAAGCGTAAAAAAAGCCCAGCAACGCTATAAAAAGCATTACTGGGTTTGGAGAAAACTTTTAACTTAGGTTATATCTAACTAATATTTATTTGTCAGCCATCGCAAGGTAGATGCCTCGGTCTGATGCATCATCGACATATTGTGAATCACGCCATGTCGTATAGCTGTAAGTACCGCTGTATGGGCTAATACTGTTTTGACGGAAATCAGATACCCAATCGTTGCCATCAAAGATCTGGATATGACCATGTGGGCGGTTTGAAGTGCGATTATAGACAACAACGTCACCCACTTGTGGCTGCATATCATTACTGATCTTAGTAAAACCTGCTTGGGCAAGTGTGCCACGAGAGGCATACTGATATGCTGAAGGATTAGGCGTAAATTCGTAACCTGCTGATTGTAGCGCTTTACGCACATAGCGAGCACAATAGCCAGAGCTTCTAGATAGGGCTACTCGAGAGGCGTTTGCCGCTGCGATAGCAGGAGCAGAATTGCGATCAGGAGCACGGCTTGATTGCTGCTGACGCTGCTCGTAAGACAAACGGCTGGTAAGCGAAGCAAGCTGGTATTCTTTTTGCTTGGCATGCGCACTTAAATTATCAATAGCTTGACTGATCTCGTCGTTGCTATATACATGAGCACCACTGTTAGTGCTATAGATATTGCGACTAGAACCATAGTTCGAAGAAGCAGAAATATTTGTGATGGTATGACTCAAGGTATTATTTGGTTGAAAGGTTGTTTCGACAGCACCACTTGTCTGTGCTATACCCATTCCCAATACTGACAAAATTAATAAAGCTTGTTTCATAAATTTACTACCTATTGTTAATACAAGACCGCTCGTCATCCATGACAAAGCATCAATTAGTTTAGAGGAGATAATCATTAAAAAAACATGATAAAATCCTTATTACAACAGCCCGCTATTTCTTCTGTAGTGACTAATGCCGATATTATCTATTAATACCATATTCTGCTTAGTCAACTATCTCGCAAATTGTTCAATATAAATTACTTTTCGCCTGTCAGTTATGAATATCGATTTTGTCACCTATTAGATGAGTCATTACGATGTCAAAAAAACAGCCAAATCGGCTTGCCCAACTTATCGACCATCAAGCTTTTGCTGGTAGCGCACTACCCCGAACGCTTGCTGACAATATGCGGCTATATATAGAAGCGACCCATGAGGTAAAAGAGTTATTGGTAGATTGTCTACCTGAAGAAATCCTTAATACCTGTTGGGTCGTAGGCCTCACATCCGAGCAATTAATACTCAGTGTGGGCTCAATGACTGCCGCTAATCATATTCGCTATTTACAGAGCGCTTATTTGCAAGTCCTAACAGAGCAGTCAATTACATTTAAACAACTCAAGCAAATTCGCGTCGTCGTAGCTAAAAGCTCAGCTGATAATCACTCATCTAAACAACTACCAGCAGCATCAGCAACCTTGTCAAAATCTAGTAAAGCCAATGCAAATCAGGCTCTTAGCCAAAACACAAAGCGGACTATATCACAGGCTGCAGAGCATGTCACCACTGATGAAAATCTCAAAAAAGCGCTTTTGCGTCTGGCAAATCATTGAAATTCTTAATGTTACTATGTAAAGTTGTGTAAACTAAACCGTAAAAATCAGCGGGTAAGGCTAGGATTTTGTAATGATGCAAACGAAAAAAATCACCTGCTCGCTCCGTTCACATTATGAACGTTACCAGCAGATGATTGAAAAACTATCCACAGCTTGTATATTCTCTACTCTGGAGCAGAATTATTAAAATAATCTAAACAATACATTCAAAATAATGAATATTATTCGAATGTAATTACAGCCGTATTATGTAATATTGCGTAAATGTTTCGATACTTCGTGTATATTCCTGTATTCATCCTTCAACAGTCAAACCTTCAAGAGGTAAATACTGGATTGGACACGTTACATTGTCATCAAAAGTTACAATTTCAAAATTATTATGGTCAGATAATATCTCACGTACCAATAAATTGTTTAACGCGTGACCAGATTTATAAGCATTAAAACGGCCCAAAATCGGATAGCCAATCAAATATAAATCACCTAAAGCATCCAAAATTTTATGACGAACGAACTCATCATTAAAACGTAGACCTTCTTCGTTAAGAATATTTGCTTCATCAATAACAATGGCATTGTCCATACTGCCTCCTAACGCCAAATTATTCTGACGTAAGGCTTCGATATCTCGTAAAAAACCAAAAGTACGTGCTGAACTCAATTGCTCAATGAAGTTTTGCGTCGAAAATTGCAACTGGGCATGCTGAAAATCTTTGTCGATAGCAGGATGATCAAAATCAATCTCAAAATTTAGCTCAAACCCTTCATAAGGGCGCAGTTCTGCCCATTTATCGTCTACTTTTACTCGTACTGGTCTGACGATTTTTATAAACTTCTTTAAAGCATCTTGTTCACAAAATCCTGCGTCAAGTAGCAGCGCCACAAAAGGAGCGGCACTACCATCCATAATTGGTATTTCTGAGGCTGACACACGGATTAAAAGATTATCCACACCTAGTCCAGCAATGGCACTAAGCAAATGCTCGACCGTCCCCACACGTGTTCCACCAAACACTAAATTTGATGACATCATAGTGTCTTGTACCAAAAAGGCGCTGGCTGGAATCGGCTGGCTGCCTTCGATATCAGAACGCTCGAAAACAATACCCGTATCAATAGGTTGCGGATGAAACTCTAAGTCAACAGGCTGACCACTATGAAGACCAATACCTGTGACAGCGATCGCAGTTTTTATGGTTCTTTGGTTCATGGCTGTCTTCTCACATATTTTGTTACAATTGCCATAGTGTATCATTACCCGCCCCTAGTTCGCTATAGTTAAAACTCGCTAATTTTCTTATCTCCTTGATTGATAACACTTATCGCCAATAAATCTTGATTGTTTTTATGTCTTACTGATTGAATTTTCCTTATTAGAATAGCGAAATATCAGTAAATATTTACAATCATAAATTATTCTATACGCTTATATATTAATGATTATCTTCATATCAAGAGGCGCTGTTTATAAATAAAGCTCTTTGATAGCTGAATCAGCTTATATATGGACATTATCTATACGCACAAAAAAGCCAGCAACTTAGTACTGGCTTTTTTTGATTCCAAATATCTAAAAATATTATTTGTTCTGTTGACGTTTTAGATAATCTTGAATGCTATTGGTTTTGGTTTTTGCCTGCTCTTGAGGCGCGCTTGCACGGGTAGCACCAGCTGTATCTTGATACATCTGGGCTTGCGATTGCTTTTGACTGTTTAAAGCGCTGGTATGCACGTTAGGGTCAACAGGCTGAGTGCTATTGACAGAAGGAACTGGCGCCTCAACTACTTCTGGCTCTTGCCCAGCATTTTCATCTAAAGTCAGACCCGTGGCGATAACGGTAACATGCAAGTCATCACCCATTTTTTCGTCAATCACTGAACCATAGAAAATATGAGCATCGTCGATATCTGTAATTTCTTCAACGATGATACTAATTTTACTCATCTCATCCAATGATAGTGATTCAGAAGAGATTACGTTAACCAATAGACCTTTTGCATTCTCTAAACGCAAGTCATCAAGCAATGGTGATCTGATGGCTTTCTCAGTTGCTTGACGCGCACGATCATCACCGCTGGCACGGCCGATACCCATCATTGCATGACCTTTAGCCGTCATTGCGGTGCGAATATCGTTAAAATCGATATTGATCATACCTTCACTAGCGATAGTTTCAGCAATACCTTGAACCGCGTGTAATAACACATCGTCCGCTTTTTTAAAGGCGTCTTGCATAGAGATATTGCCATAGACACTCATCAGCTTATCATTCGGAATCGTAATGATAGAATCAACGAAGTTGGTCAGCTGTTCAATACCTGCTTTGGCAGCCTTGATACGTTTGCCACCTTCAAACTTAAATGGCGTAGTCACTACGGCGACTGTCAATACTTCCATTTCTTTAGCAATACGTGCAACCACAGGCGCTGCACCCGTACCTGTACCACCGCCCATACCAGCAGTAATGAACACCATGTCGGCATGTTCGAGTAATGCGCGGATAGCTTCCTCTTCGCTTTCTGCTGCTTCACGCCCAACTTCTGGGTTTGCCCCTGCGCCTAATCCACGATTCGTTTTTGCGCCAAGCTGCAATTTGTGCGGTGCAGTTAAACGATCAAGCGCTTGTTTATCCGTGTTAGCACAGACGAACGTTACACCTCTAATCCCTTGCTGTACCATATGTTCAACCGCATTACCGCCACCACCACCAACACCGAATACAGTGAAGCTTGCTTGGCCGTTATTTTGAAGCTGGTTATCATCTGGCATGGTGTATTTTGACATAAAAAGGTTTCTCCAGTTGCAGATAGCGTGATGGTCGATACTTGGTAACACACTTATATGGCGCGCTATCGACTTACTATATATAATTGTATTTAAATAAAACAGGGCAATGGCTTAGACAATTGTGTTAGCCAAAATATGCCAGTATGGTACAGGGTGTTACTTTTCGTATTCTTGCCTATAATCTAGCTGCATACTCTTATATTGCTTAATATAAATATGCTTTGCTAACAGATTATAATATCTTTTTGAGTACACTAGCAAAACGTTGCCCTGCACTTTGAAAAACACCAGTGACTCGATTTTTTTGAATCGCTTCAGGCTCGCTTTTTTCACTACGGCGAAACTGCTCGCTTTGACTATATAATAGTGTACCAAATGCCGTCTGATAAGCACGATCATTTACTTGACTGTTTAGCTGCTTAAATGACTCATCATTATCAAAATGATTATGAGCACTAATAGCAGGATGAGTATTGGTTAATACTACGGGCATTTTGAGCAATTTTTTGGTAAAGGGTATCATACCTTTAATCGCCGTACCGCCACCTGTAAGTACGATACCTTTGTCGATATAGCCGATGAGATCAGCCTCATGCAATTGACGAGCAACTTCCGTAAATATCTGCACATAGCGCGCCTCAATAATGCGGGCTAGATTATAGATACCAATATTAATCTCGTCACCTGTTCCTTGTGGTTTAAAGATAAAGAATGAGCTAGGATCGACACTATTGACATCGACAGTACCATGGGTTTTTTTCAGCTTTTCAGCTTCAATCATGGAGATACCAAAATCAGCTGAGATATCCATCGTTACTTCGTGGCTGCCCGTCGCGATACAATGGGTAAATATCAGCTTGTTTTCTTTGTATACGCAAATACTGGTTGTACTAGCACCAATATCTACCAAACAAACCCCTTGCTGGCGCTCGTCACTCATCAAACTATATTCAGCACTCGTCACTGCATCAAATACGATATGGTCAATACCAACATCACAACTTTGCAGTAATTTTTGGATATTCTGACGGCTAGCAACAGGCATCATCATCATGTGGTACATCACAGTAATATTATGCGCCATCATTTCGATTGCATCATCCACCATGAAATCTTGATCATCGACATAAATACCTTGCTGACAGCAATGCATCAAATAATAGTCTGACGATAGATCGCGTGACTTAGCATTAGACAACGCCTGTACCATATCTTTGGCACGTACCGCCTCATCTTCTACGCGTACCTCGCCTGCACTATTTTTGCTCGATAGTTCGGGGGTCGCTAAGGTCAACCACACACTGTGCACACGGCAATTGGCAGTATCTTCTGCTTCTTGAATGGCTTGCTTAATAGCACCTTGTAGACGTTCACGGTGTTTTATTTGACCTTGGTAGAAATCGCTGTTTTTGACTTGTCCCACGCCTAGAATACGAATGTCTTTTGCAGAGACAACATTGCCAATGACGACATAGACTGCCGTGGCACTTAGATGGACAACAACCAGATTTTCAGTATTTTTCATGGTACCAGACAAATTATCGCTAAACAGGAGACCAAATGACGTCTCCATTAGATCATTAAAAAAAGCGTTATCAACACGCTATGATGTTGTATATTCTGTGCTACAAACTATCAAAACAGCTCAACCTAACATACAAAGCAGTTTTTACCTGCTTATGCTATCTATCTATCTATCTATAGTTATTTTGCTTCATCAACTTTTGGCTGTGTCATATCCCAAGCGATGGTAAAGCCATTTTTATAACGCAAATCTACAGACTGTATTTCGCCTCGGCGCTTACTTAACTGATTACCCAGCAGCTGACTTAGACTCAGCAGCTTTTGAGCGGTATTCTCATTATCGACAATCACACGTAGCCCATTGTCAAAACGAATCAGCCAAGTCATTCTTGGTGACAGGATAATATCTTCGACCTGCATACCCAGTGGCGCGTACCAATCATTAACTTGCTGCATCTGCTGCATGATAACTGGGGCTTGCGTTATCTCACCTTGTAAGGTGGCGAAGCGTTCCTGCGTCAGATCTCTACTATCAGCAGGGACAAAAACCGCCCCCTTTGCATCTACCAACCGCTCTGTACCAAAATTAGCAACCGCTTGCTTAGGTAATGCGGTAACGACTATGCCCCGTTGCCAATCACGAGAAATACTAACCTGATCAACCCAAGCCAGACCCGTCGTAATATCTCTTAACGCTTGCAAATCAGAGGTAAAAAAGCTGCTTACCTTTTGTTGATTCATAACCTGTTGCAATGCGCGATATTGGGTAACTGTCAAACCCTGATTATTCACATGGATCGCAGCTGGCGGCGCATCACGCAACGCTTTTCCACCCATTATCAATATCAGTACGAGCAACCCTAGTACCAATACCATAAAAAAATATTTGACCGAAGTCGGTACTTGGAATTTAGAGTTTGGGCGACGGGTTTTATCACTCATCAAGTCAGTTACCTCGTTGACAGTTTGAGCCATAACGACCTTTGTCCCTATATTTGCATAAAACTGATCATGCTATTTATAAATGTAAATCTGCATATTTTTGCAGAAGCCTATTGAGTTAACATGTTATCAAAATATTTTACTAAAACGATTTATAGGATGACATTATGCTCATTTAAACGTAACATTTTTCTTAATTTATGAATAACTTATGGGCTATGTTCGTAGAAAACGGAAATATCACTAAAACAGACCTATAATTACAATATTAACGTATTTTATGGTTAAACAATAGCTTAACCCCTACTAGTGACAACGAATTTACACAAGTTTACATGACGCTGTGGTATAGCAGCTCTAGTGATACATTAGCCCGTTTTCGTCTATTAGTATTCACCGACTATAAGCAAAATTCAAATCTAATAATTCATAAGTTTTATCACTGCTTTATTAAGACAGCCTATCAATGATAACTGTCTTAATGAATATGAATGGCATTATGAGCAGTGTAAAAAAGTAGAATCACTAAATAATCATTTAAGCAATGACTGCTAAACAAGTCCCTCTAATGTCTGCGCTAAAATATGCCAGCACAATGCATCAAAGTCCATGCCTCGAGCCTTGGCTGCCATCGGAACCAAGCTATGGCTGGTCATACCAGGAACCGTATTGATTTCAAGCAACCAAAAGTTACCTGCTTCATCTTGCATAGCATCGATACGTCCCCATCCTTTTGCATCAACGGCACGAAATGCCGCAAGGCTCAGATCTTGTAAATGCTTTTCATCAGCAGCGCTCAAACCACAGGGAATATAGTAACTGGTATCATTGCGATTGTACTTGGCTTCAAAATCATAGAAGTTGGTAATATCAGCAGGCTCAAGACGAATGACTGGATAAGCTTCATCGTCGATAATGACAATCGTGAACTCACGACCGGTAATCCAGCGCTCAGCCATTACAGCATCACCGCACTGTACCGCCGTTGCATAAGCCGCGGGCAACTCGTCAAGATTGTTGACCTTGGTCATGCCAATACTAGAGCCTTCATGAACAGGCTTGATAATAAGTGGCAGACCTAGCATGTTGACCACTTGCTGCCAGTCGGTATCAGCTGTCAGCAATGAAAATGGCGCAGTTGCTAATCCACAACCTTGCCACAATTGCTTGGTACGAACCTTGTCCATGCCCAGCGCTGATGCCAAAATGCCTGAACCCGTCTGCGGAATATCAAACCATTGCAGCACACCTTGTAACAAACCATCTTCGCCGCCGCGACCATGCAACACGTTGAACACACGGTCATACTCGCGTAACTCCGTGATGTCTTGATACTTAGGATCGAAATGAGTGGCGTCAACGTTTTGGTTTTGTAGCGCCTGCAATACGGCAGCACCACTGTCTAATGACACGCTGCGTTCATTGCTACTGCCGCCGTAGACAACCGCCACTTTACCAAACTGTCTGGCATCTTTTGCATCACTGGTCGTCGTGTTTAGGGTTGCGCCATTACTATCTAAATTATCTAAATTTTGAGTGCTGGTATTTTCTTTATTATCAGTCGTCATGAGGATCATTCCTAGAATTTTTTAACTTACTTAATGTAAAGGTTATTGGCAGCCAAGTCGACAGCGATCTGCCCCACATTACCTGCACCTTGAGTAATGAGCATGTCATTGGCTTTTAATAAACGCTGCATGACAGGAGCTAAATTGTCCTTGTCAATAATCGTCGGTTCAACTTCACCGCGCAACCGAATACTACGTGCCAATGACTTGGTATCAGCTCCGGTAATCGGGCTTTCACCTGCTGAATATACGTCTAATAATAATAGCTCATCAACGCTGGAGAGTACTTCGACAAAATCATCAAAGCAATCGCGGGTACGACTATAACGGTGCGGCTGGAACATCATTACCAAACGACGTTCAGGGAAGCTTTGACGCGCCGCTTTGATAGTGGCATCGACTTCTTTTGGGTGATGACCATAATCGTCAATCAACAAAACATCACCATCATCAATACTGACAGAGGCATGCTGCTCAAAACGGCGACCAACCCCTTCAAATTTTTGCAGAGCGCGTTTGATGGCTTCGTCATCGACTCCCTCATCGGTCGCCATGGTAATAGCGGCAAGCGCATTGTAAACGTTATGAGTACCAGGAATATTGAGAGTCAAACGTAAAGGTTCACGGTCACGGCGCAGTACTGTAAAGTGAGTTTTGGTTCCTTCCGTCACCAAATCAACGCCTTGTACGTCGTTAAAAGGCTCAAGTCCAAAGGTCAGTACGGGACGACCGATATCATCAATCATTGCATACAGCTCTGGGTCGTCACCACAGACCACCGCCAAACCGTAAAACGGCATGTTTTGTAAAAATTGAATATAAGCGGCTTTTAATTTATCAAAGCTATTTTCATACGTTTCCATATGGTCTTGATCAATGTTGGTCACAATCGCTGCCATCGGACGCAATGATAAGAAAGACGCATCAGATTCATCGGCTTCTGCCACCAAAAAACGGCTACTACCCAGCGCCGCATTTTTACCAGAAGCGTTTAATTTACCGCCAATCACATACGTTGGGTCAAGCTGCCCTTCTGCCATCATTGTAGTCAGCAAACTGGTCGTTGTCGTTTTACCATGAGCACCAGCAACTGCAATACCATGACGATAGCGCATCAACTCACCCAGCATATCAGCACGGCGTACCACCGGCAAACGCGCTTCTAACGCCGCTTTAACTTCAGGATTGCTACGATCAATCGCTGACGATACAACGATGACATCGGCATTGGCAATATTTTTGGAATCATGGCCGATTGATATTTTAATGCCAATTTGCTGTAGACGCCGAGTAACCAAACTTTCAGCAATATCAGAACCACTTACTTGATAGCCTTGATTGTTCATCACCTCCGCGATACCACACATCCCCGAGCCACCAATACCGACAAAATGCAAATGCTGAATACGACGCATTTCTGGTATTTCAATCAAACGCTTAGGTAGAGCTTTCGCAGGATTAGACATAAGGCTTCTCTTTATTAAAGGCTAATAAAATTTAATGTATCAAAATAATTGGTGATAAAAACAGTCAGCTATAAGAATGTAGGCTACAGCGTTTGCCAGATAATATCAGCAACTTGCTTGCTCGCACTTCGATTGGCAAGGGCATGACCTTTTTTTGCCATCGCTAGGCACTTCTCTCGATTAAGTGTCGCAAGCTCATTGCTCAAACGCTGGGCTGTCAGCTCAGACTGCGGTAACAGAATCGCCGCATCGTGTGAGGTTAAAGTGCGGGCATTAGCAGTCTGATGATCATCTACTGCATGCGGCAGCGGTACAAAAATTGCGGCAATACCAACGTTTTGAATTTCCGTAACCGTCAATGCGCCTGCTCGGCAAACAATAATATCTGCCCAATTATAAGCGGCGGCCATATCGTCGATAAAAGGCTGTACCACAAACGTGTGCATACTCAAATCTTGCTCATCGTAAGCCGCTTGCGTGGCAGCCTCATTATTGCGCCCGCATTGATGACGGACTTCAAAAGGCTGGTTTAGCAATGCCAGCGCTTTTGGCACAGTGTCATTTAAGGCTTGCGCACCAAGTGAGCCGCCCACCACCAAAAGTTTAAGCGGTGCATTATCATTAACATCATAACGCACCGTCGGTTCAGAGACACCAGTGATGGCATTGCGTACTGGGTTACCAACCGTTTCAAGCTTAGGATCCTGTGCACTATTGGCAAAGGTATGCTCAAATGCTTGCAACACCTTGGTTGCAATCTTGGATAGGTAGCGATTACTCATCCCTGCGATGGCATTTTGTTCATGGATAATCAGAGGTGTATTGGTCAGCCGTGCGGCGATACCGCCAGGCGCTGTCACATAACCACCAAAACCGACGACTATATCAATTTGATTGCTACGAATCACTTTTATAGCGGCCATCGTCGCTGACAATAAGGTCACCGGCAACTTCAATAAACGCCCGATTCCTTTACCACGTAGTCCTTGCATATCGATAGCATGAAAGCGATAACCAGTCGGTGCAACCAAGCCATTTTCCATACCATTTGGCGTTCCTAGCCAATGAATAACCGCACCACGCTGGGTCAATTCCTCAGCAACTGCCAGCGCTGGGAACACATGCCCGCCCGTACCCGCGGCCATCATCAATATATGCGGTGCTTTCATGAACGCCTGCCTATCTTTTCTTTATTTATATGAAGGACTTATTATCCTATAATCATCTCAGTCATCAGCAAATAATGACCCTATAAAATCTCGCATAGTATAGTGTAAATCGTTGTCTGATATATAGCACTTTATGCACTGTCAATAACAAAAATCCAAGCCGTGAGTAATCGCGACTTGGCTGTTATAAATACTATCGAGAAACCATAAAAGCATCGTTTGTTAATGACGTTTTATCGCATTTTTATGGGCTATTAAAAGATGCTGTGTATCAATCTATCTTAGCACACTGTTTTTTAAGTATTGTGCGCATAGCTTAGTGATAAATCACTCTATCCTTACAGCGTTGCGCAAACTGCTAGTTTATTTTCAATGGCGATGATAAAGTCTGTCGCGATGTCCGTACCACATTGGTCGTCAATCTCACGAACACACGTTGGGCTGGTGACATTAATCTCAGTAATACGACCACCGATTAAATCTAGTCCGACAAACATTAGACCTTTTTCTTTGACAATCGGTGCGACTACTTCTGCCACTTGACGTTCGATATCGGTGAGCGGCATCGCAACACCGCTACCACCTGCCGCTAAATTACCGCGCGTTTCGCCTTTGGTAGGAATACGCGCCAAGCTATAATCGACCACTTCTCCATCGACGATCAACACGCGCTTATCACCTTCCTTAATCTCTGGCAAATAGCGCTGCGCCATAATCGGCAAGGTTTCAAGCTCAGTTAAAATTTCAAGCGTGACGCCGATATTTGGACTATCTGCGGTCAAACGGAAAATCCCCGTACCGCCCATACCATCTAATGGCTTAACAATGACGTCTTGCTGCTCAGCGATAAACTTACGAATATGCGCCTGTTTACTGGTCACAATCGTTGGGCTCATATAATCGCTAAACCACGTCGCAAATAGCTTTTCATTACAATCACGTATCGCTTGTGGGTCATTGACCACTAGCACGCCTGCGGCTTTGGCATGATCAAGCATATAAGTGGCATAAATAAAACGCATATCAAACGGCGGATCTTTACGCATCAAAACCACGTCATAATCGCTGATTGGCGCTGTCGATTTATCCCCTAATGAATAAAAATCCTCAGGGTCACGCTTGACGGTCACTGACTGCGTATCAACCATCAACTGTCCACGATCTAACCACAAATCATGAATTTGACAGTAACCAAGGCTGTGCCCACGGTCTTGCGCCGACCACATCATCGCAAGGGTCGTGTCTTTTTTATAATTAACCTGCTCGATAGGATCCATAATGACGAGTATGTTTAACAATTTTTTTTGATTTTCCAGACTCATAACAAGACTCACTTACGTTATATTATTAATATAGAACAGCTTCAAACTCAGTACACAACTATACGCCGTACTGCGCGCGATAATGTTGCATCTTGGCAAGTTGGGTCGCATCTTTATACTGGCTGCTGTCATCTGCCAAGTAACTGATTAAATCATCAATATCGACGAGTGCGCGCACCGGTACTTCTAATGTCGATGCCAGCTCTTGAATAGCAGAATGCTCAGCCTGACCTTTTTCTTTACGGTCAAGGGCGACGATAATGCCGGCAACGCTAGCGCCCGCTTGCTCTAAAATCTCAACCACTTCGCGCATCGCCGTACCAGCAGTAATGACATCATCGAGCACCCACACTGCTTTACCACTAACGTCAGCGCCTACTAAGTTACCACCTTCGCCATGAGTTTTGGCTTCTTTGCGGTTATAGCCCCACTTAGCATTGATACCATGATGAATCCATAAGGCTTGCGCGGTTGCTGCCACAAAAGGAATACCCTTATACGCTGCACCAAAGATCACCAACTCCTGCTCATCTGTACCGTTATGACTAGCCACCATTTGCTCAGCCAAGGCATCGGCATAACCACATGCTAGCAACGACAACATCTCACCCGACGCCAGCAAGCCTGCATTAAAAAAATACGGACTGATACGACCAGACTTGAGGACAAACTCGCCAAATTTAAGGACTTGATTGTCTAAGGCCAGTTGGATAAATTGATGTGAGGAGAAAGAAGGGTGTTGAGCATTAGGCATTGGGGCATTAAGCATGGAAGCGTTCCTATTGACAAGAAGAAGAGCAAAAAAATTGGCGTTATTGTACGCATTATTGATCAGCTTGACCAACCATTGATGTCGTAATCCTGCATATTAGGATAACGGGTCAATAGTCCACTGCGCGATGAGAGATTAAAATAACACTGACCGTCATCACTCACTTGTATCTCCCAGCCTAAATGATACGCGGCAACAATAACATGTCCTGTGAAAACCCTTATTTGACGGTAGGCATGACGTTGCGATGGTTCACAAATGATCTGACTCAGCAGATAGCTGCGTATGTGCTGACAGATTTGCGCAGCGCTATAGCGATGATTGATACTTTTGCGCGTATCGCACTGCCTCAATGCATGGACAGCAACGCTACACGCCATAATGTCAGTAGCCAAACTGCCCTCGCCTGTCTCAAATTGCTGCGGCTGCAAAACCACCTGCCAATCTTCGGCGTAAACACTGTTGAGCAACTCATCTGGATTATAACGTTTGGTCAATGCACGTAAAGAAGCCTGTTGGTTTTTAGCATCGCTACTCACACTAGTCTCAGTACTTGCAGGAGAGTCATTCAGTGCAAAACCGTAACGATGTAGTTTTGGATAAGCACGAAGCACCTGCTGGATATCGGCCATATCGAGCAAAGTCATAGCATTTAATGATGATAATAATGGTTGCGCGCTATGGTTGTGATAAAAACTGTCTGGAAACTCGACAAGCTCTGCCGCCCGCAGTAATGACAGATGCTCGCCCAATACTTCTGAAGCAATCAGCGCCCATTTTGACAAACTGTGTTCTTTAGGCTGATAAAAACGCGCAGAGCGGCCATATAGCCTTTGCAACTGACCATTTAGGCGCCTGGCAGGCTCTGGAATATCACTCAAGGGTCTGGCAGGATCAAGTGGCAAACGACTCGGGTCAAAATTAGGATGCACAATCGCAGGTTGGGTACTATCTGGCAAGATAGACGACTGCTCAGCATTGCCTTCTGAAATTGTACCGCCTACTGCTGTAAGGTTAGCACTGGGCAAATGGTTGTCAGAAGTAGAAGGCTGGGTCATGAAATCTCCATAAGCTATAAAAGATGAAACAATCAAATCAAACTGGCATATTACTCTTGATGTTGTTCTTGATGGCGTAAAATATCACGGTAACCGACTTGCCAATCAGGATATGCCAACCAAGCTAATGGAATATTACTGTGCAAGCGTTTTCCCGTAACCGCTACTTTTTTATCGTCAAGCGCAGGAGGCGTTTCATTTATCTGCTGACTTAACCAAACGCCTAACTCAAAAGTCGTGACTGGCGTATAATCAGTAGCAATATAAAGGGGCTTGGGCGCATGGATAGTCAGTACGTTAGTAATGATAGTGACCAAATCGCGATCCATAATTCGATTGCTCCAGTGCGCTGCTGCCACTGCCTCTTTGTGTGGCTCGCGGGCTTTGCGTAAGCGCATGAGACGCGCGCGTCCATAAATACCGCTTGGACGAATGATAATGGCTTTATCACCAAAGCCTTGTTGCAAGACTTGTTCTGCCTGCAATATCACCTGCGATGCTTCGCGTTCTGGCGTCACAGGCGCGGTATCTTCATCAATCCATTTACCATTATCTTGCCCATAAACACCCGTTGATGAAATAAAAACAATGCGCGAAAGGTTGGTGAGTTTGTCCGCAAGCGTTGCCAAATGCTGGCTAATTGCTAAGTAGCTGTTGTGATAGCCACTGGTTGAATAGTCATCGGGGGTAACGATAATTGCTATCGCCGTAAAATCTTGCAACTGCTCAGCCGTCAGAGTTAATGCATCGGCTTGCATAAATTCAGCGTTATCATCCAAAGAGTAATGATGGCGCTCACCACGAGCCAAACCTGTGACATTTAAGCCGTCCTGTGCCAGCTGATTGCTGACTGGCAAACCAATATCACCTTGACCGATAATCAATAGATTTTGCGTACTCATCATTTATCCTTTATTCGAATGCCACTTCTAATGACTGCTTATACATCTTTTTAATAACCTATGCATCTGTTTAATAATAAGTACTAAAAATAGCGTCTGTACGACAGCTGTATGTCTTCACTGACATCAACACGATCTTGCCATTCATAATTGGCATTAATGCGTAACGCTTGTTTTTTATCGATATCATATTGCAAGCCTAAGCTTGAGATCGGCTGCCAATAATGACCACGGACATTAGACTCATCGCTGCTGCCATGATACCAATATGGCAGTTGCAATTCAGCTTGCGCGCGTAACTGATTGTTAATCTGATAGCGACAACCTGCATTCACGCCTGCACCAACGCGAAAGCCTTTATTGATACCACGCCCTGCTTGCGCTGTGCCGGACAAAAAGGTGTAGCATAGCTGAGGAGGCATCTCACCCGTACCTGTGCGAGGCGTGCCAAACGCCCATGACCAGCCCGTCTCGTAGCCCAAACTGCCGACTAAATGATCGGTGCCCTCTTGCTGAGAGCCATCATTAACGCGCGTCGCCTCGATACTGGCGCCCCACGTTTTGCCTTTTTTGGCAGAATTTACTGGATTAAACGACCGCCCACGAATCAACGTGAAATTTTGCAAAACCACACTGTTTGGCTGATTGGCTTTGTCATTATCGGTATCGTACAAACGCAAAGTCGCAGATGCGCCTTCTAAATCAAAAAACTGTGGGAATCCTGAGGGACGATCGAGGGTATCATGGTAGCCCGCTCGTAAGCCCAAATCGATATAGTTATTATCACCGCGCTGCCCTAGTCCAATATGAGCCAGTTGCAGCGGATGTCTATCTATTGGATTGTTATCTGATACCGCTATATTAGGCTGCAATAATGTTTGTCCGTCAGCTGACATGCTCGAAACAGCATTGAGTTGGGCAGATTTAATCTCATTGATCGTCTGTTTAGCGCTGTTGTGATAGCCGAATTGCTCACGCTGCTCTTTGACCTTATTCAACTGTGATTGGCGTAAAGTACTATCAGAAGGAGTATAGTTGGTGCTGGCGAGTAAGCCCTCATCATCAAGTAATTGCACGACATCTGAGGGAATAACCGCATAAGGTAGACGACTTAATAAATGCTGCTGCGGTCGCACCACATCAATTAAGCGTAAAATCTCAGACGCGCAGTTATCAGTGGTGAAGTAATACGGCAATTTTAAATCTTTGGTTTCCCAAACGTGTAACATAATCTGCTGCACTTCCGCTGGAGTCAAATCTAATTGATATGTCCATGCATCACGCTCATCTTTTTGCAGATACTTGGCAAGCTTTTCTGGATAAGGATCGATTTCTATCAAATTATCATAGCGGCCAGTCATTGACTTGACGGCATACACCACAAAATTGTCTTTTGGATTACCACCAACCGTATAATTCAACGCAACCGCATGATGAATCTGGCTCGGATCAGCCACGCTCGCTTTTGAGTCGATACGTAATAAAGTATGAGCAAAGGCCGATAAAGGGTTGTCTAAATACTCTTGGGCAAACATGATAGATAGCTGCTCGGGGGCGATCTTCTGCATCCATTCATTCAACTCCGGACAGTCAACTTGTAGCGCCGTCTTATCAATGCCTAATGTATTGGTCAGCCATTGTACGCGGGCTGGAAAACGACATAATACCGAATTATTAGCAGTATTTTTTTTAACAGTACGGTTATTCGTTGTCGCTACCTCATTAGCGAGAGCGACGAGTAATGCATCTAGCTCGGCAGCTGAATCATGCTGTCCATTCTCACTTAAAAAAAAGTCAGCCTCATCAACCATGCTGGTGTCTTTTTTCTTACCAATCAGATTCTTTTGATCGTCAAAGAAATATAACAAACGTCGCCATGTCGTATGTTGGGCTAAATTTTGTGTTGCTGCTTGCTCACGCCACTTGGCTAATAATTGCTCAGCGGTGCTTTTTTCTAGCCCTTGGGTATCTTCTGGAGCGTCATTATCTGGCGTATTATTAGCGATTGCAGCAGCTTGAGGCGTAGGCGCTAATGCCCCTGTCGTTACTAATGATGCTGGGGTTGGCAAAAAAGCTTGCGCTTGTGCAGAGAGCAGCAATCCTGCAATAACAAGTGGTAAACACGCTCGTTGACTCATAGTAGTTAGGGTACAATCTACAGATAAAAAATTAGGCTTTAGAGACATGGGGTAAACCTCGCACGTTATTATTCATACGCCGATAGCGTGATTGATGGCTGGTTGATAATGCCGATTGGATCGTCCACCGAAATAATCTCAAAAACCATATACAAGCTAGACCATTGAAATACCTTAGTCAAAGTGACTATTTATCAATAGTTGCTACTATCAGAATAGCTATTAATTGATAAAAAATGGCTAGCAACTGACAATCAATGCACACTTATTAATATCATGATAAAAGAGAATATTATGTCCATAACACCAATAACGATTAATGATGGCAGATTATCGGCAGCCACATACCTTGCGTCACCAAACTGCAATCTGCGACCAGCAGACATGAGTATTGATACTATTGTTATTCATAATATCAGCCTACCGCCAAACGAGTTCGGAGCGCATGATGCTGACGGCATTCATTACGTTAAAGCATTATTTACCAATCAGCTAGACTGGGAGGCACATCCCTATTTTCAAACGATTAAAGGCGCAGAGGTTTCGGCTCACTTATTTATCGAGCGTGATGGCACGATTACTCAGTTTGTCAATTTTAATGAGCGCGCGTGGCATGCTGGACGCTCTAGCTACTTGGGTCGCCCTGAATGTAATGATTATAGCATTGGCATTGAGCTTGAAGGGTCTGATTTTGTGTCCTTCACTGCCGCACAATATGAGGTACTTGCAAAGGTGGTCTATGCAATTTATGCCGCCTACCCCAAAACTCGTCGTCATCTGACAGGTCATAGCGATATTGCACCTGGTCGCAAAACGGATCCCGGTGATTATTTTGAATGGGCAAAATTGCGTGAGATGGTCGCCAACACTCTTGAGGATTAAGTCGTATGGATAATTATTTTGTCAGCCATGTCAAAAGCTCTATTAACCGTACGCATCAATTCCACATCCAATCCATTTATCTCAGCGATGAAAGTGATATAATTCGTCAGTTTTTCGACACCAGCAAATCAGCAAACAACTTGGCATAATAGGTTCTCATGGCAAAAAGTCGGTTATTTCGTTCAACCATGGTGGTCAGTAGTATGACCATGCTGTCTCGTATCTTAGGTCTGGTACGCGATGTCGTATTGTTAGGCGTCTTTGGCGCTGGTGGTCTGATGGATGCCTTTTTGGTCGCCTTCAAAATCCCAAACTTTTTGCGGCGTCTGTTTGCAGAAGGTGCTTTTAGTCAAGCCTTCGTCCCTGTGCTATCCGAATACAAAGAAAAATATAGTTTGCAGCAGGTACAAATCTTAGTCAGTCGTACTTCAGGCGCTCTGTTGTTAATCTTGTCGATGCTTACCGTGGTTGTTATTTTAATGGCACCTTGGGTCGTGACTTTATTCGCGCCTGGTTTTGCCGACCAACCCGATAAGTTTGCCATCACTGCTGAATTACTGCGTCTGACCTTTCCTTATTTGCTATTTATTTCTATGACCGCCTTTGCCAGTGGCATTTTACAAAGCTACGGACGCTTCGCTGCGCCTGCTTTTGCACCCGTGTTATTGAACTTATGTATGATTGGTGGCGCGCTAATTTTTGCTCCTATGTTCGATGTTCCTATCATGGCGCTAGGCTATGCCGTCGCTATCGCAGGATTGTTGCAATTCTTACTACAGCTGCCGCAGCTATGGCAACAAAAGCTGCTGGTCGCACCAAAAATCGATTTTCAGCATGAAGGCGTTCGCCGTATTTTAAAACTCATGCTGCCTGCTATCTTTGGCGTCTCTGTCACTCAGATTAATCTACTACTCAATACCGTTTTTGCCTCATTAATGATTGGCGGCTCGGTTTCTTGGCTGTATGCCGCAGAGCGTATGAGTGAGCTACCATTAGGCTTGATTGGCGTGGCAATCGGTACAGTAATTTTGCCCAGTTTATCGAAAAGTGAAGCCAAAAAAGACGATGTTAGCTTTAAAAAGACCATTGATTGGGCGGCACGCTTAATCATTTTAGTCGGTGTTCCGGCATCAGCAGCGTTATTTATACTCGCCGATGTACTGATGCAAGCGCTGTTTTTGCGCGGTGAATTTACCTTACGCGATGCGCAGATGAGTTCTTTAGCACTACGTAGTATGGCTGGTGGTATTTTAGGCTTTATGCTTATTAAAATCTTTGCCCCTGCTTTTTTTGCCCGTCAAGACACCAGAACACCAGTAAAAATCGGTATCATTTCTGTCTTTGCTAATATGGTTTTTAGTGTCATTTTCATCGGTATATTTTATTTCTTAGAGATTCCGCTGCATGGCGGCTTGGCATTAGCAACCACAGGCGCGGCCTTTGTGAACGCAGGCTTATTATATTACTTCTTACATAAACGCGATATTTTTCGTTTTGGCAGTCATTGGAAAAAACTATTCACCCAGTTTGCGATTGCGACCAGCGCTATGATTGGCGTGCTTTATGTCATGCTGCCTTACTTCCCTAGCGATGATGCGCAGTGGCGACGTATCGCCGCTTTGCTCATTATGTGTGCCGTGGGGGCACTGGTTTATGGCGTGGTATTACTAGCCACTGGTTTCCGTCCGCGTCAGCTAAAGCATGGTTAAGCAGCTTCTTTACGAAACCAAAACAAGCTTAGTAAGAGAATAGATAGTGAATGACGCGGATAGTTGCCATAATTGACCATTAATGGATAAATGAAATTTGAGGATTAATATGACAACCAAACAAGCAACCTTGCTACGCTTACCAACCATCCTGACTGCTGGTGTCCTTAGCACTGGACTGCTTTTAAGTGCTTGTAGCAACAACGATAAGACGGCTAGCAGTAACGAAAATACGGCAGCGGTCGCTGAAGGCAGTTCTGATAAAAGTATTGATACTGAAAACGATGCTGCTAATCAAACGTCAGCAGTGGAAAGCGAACAGATGGCTGACAGTGGTAAAGCTGAAACGGCGATTGATAGTGATAATATCAACCCAGTCACTTCTGCGACCAAGCAAAAAAGCCTAATCACCAATCCAACCCAAGCTGGCACCCCAGACGATACTGTAAAGCAAGCACTAGATAGCTTGTATTATGGCGACGTAAAAGAAGCCGCTAAATATTATAAAGTGGATATGGCAAACTTCGAAGAAGAGCTGGCTAAAACCCAATATGCCTTTCAGCAAACCGTTGATGGCGTCACTATTACTGATACTAAATACAGTGATGATAAAACCCGTGCTACCATCACTGGAGAGTTGATGCTCAAAGGACAAAGCGAGCCTGCACCGTTGACCTATGAGCTACAAAAAATTGAAGGTCAATGGAAAATTTTAGGTTAAGACACATCAGGTGCTTTGTACTAAACCTCAACTGATATAACGGCTTTACCAAGCATCACGACATCAGCGATAAAACCTTGCATATCACACACTTTTGGCATGTATCCCCATTGCTCAAAACCAAGCTTACGGAATAACCCTAAGCTTGGCTGATTGTGCGCAAAAATAAGCGCAATCACATTATGAATGCCTAGGTTTGGTGCTTGTGTCAACATCCAGCATGTCAATAAGCTACCCAGTCCTTGACCATGATAATCTTTATGCAAGTAGATACTAATCTCGGTGCTGATATGATAAGCGGGACGTGCATAAAGGTCACTAAAGCTCCCCCATGCGACGATTGCTGCTGTCTCTGTTTGTGCTGCACTCTGAGTGGCCTTATTTATCACTTTTACGACATAAATAGGACGCGTCGGACTCTTTATATGCTCATCAAACCAATCCGTACGTTCTTCACAAGTCACTGGGGTGAGATTGGCAGTGGCTTGTTTACCTGCAATAGTCTGATTATAAATCGCCAAAATCTCTGACAAGTCTTTTTCACTTGCACGCTGCACGACAACCTCATCAGTAAGATAATGTTCCGATAAAACAGCTGGTACAGCATTTAAGGCAGCAGCGGACATAAGTTCTCCGTAGTTATTAAATAGTAGCCTATTAGTGATAATTCTTGTAAGACAATCCATCTATAAAGAGGGTCATTATAGAAGCATATACACAAGCATCACGTTATTTTAAGATGACAGAACTAATAGCACCATACTTTTATTGTCAGCAGACTATAGGATGTTAGTATAGTCATTTTACTTTATAATGGCTGATTTTAAACACATTGATTTTGGTATGGGTGTGTTTTTTATCTGGTTTCATCCATCATAGCTGAAAATTTATGAACACCTATTTTCTTGAGCAACTGATTGCCTCGCCAAGTAATTTGACTGCAAATACTAGCCCAGTAGATTTACCGCCCTGTGTGCTCACTATCGGTAACTTCGATGGTGTCCATCTTGGTCATCAAGCGATGCTTAAACAAGTCCGTGATATTGCCCATGCACAAAATCTTGGTTCTGCTGTCATGATATTTGAGCCACAGCCTCGTGAGTTTTTTGCACCAGCTACTGCACCTGCTCGCCTCACCAATCTCGCTGAAAAACAAGCCTTATTAGCAGAGTATGGCGTTGAGACCTTGATTGTGGCAGGATTTGATGAGGAATTTCGCTCGCTATCAGCCCAAGCATTTGCGGATCTTTTAGCCCTACGCTTAAATGTCAAAGCTTTAGTATTGGGTGATGACTTTAAATTTGGTCATGATCGTACTGGCGACAGTCAGTTTTTGCGGAATTATGGCTTAGATGTGACCAATCTACATACCGTCATCGATGATAGCGGTAAAGCGGCACGTATCAGCTCTACTCGCATTCGTGACTTACTATTGGCTGGTAATATTCACGCAGCTAATGCGCTACTTGGTCGCGATTACGCGATTACAGGGTTGGTCGTTGGTGGCGATAAAATTGGTCGCACCATGGATTTCCCTACTGCGAATATTGACCTACAGCGTTTAAAACCTGCCCTGCATGGTATATTTGCTGTTGATGTCGTCAGCCTTGACGATGATGGGCAAGTGATTGCTGATGGCTTAACGGCACTTGCTATAGATGGCAAATCAGGTATCTCAGGATTACGTTCAAACAGCCTATTTGGGACAGCCAATATCGGCACTAGACCCTCTGTCAACAAACAACACGATTGGCGGCTGGAAGTGCACTTCCCAGAATTAAGTGCTGATTTATATGGATTAACTTTACAGGTTCGTTTTTTGCATTATTTACATGGTGAACGACATTACGATGGCTTAGAAGCATTAAAAACAGGCATCCATAATGATGTGAAAACATTGATTGAGTGGAGAGAGCAGCAGCCCAGTTAGGTTGCTATTAAGCTTAAATGCGAGCCTCGATATCTATAATTTATAAAAAAACCCACAGCGTTTATAACGTTAGTGGGTTTTTAATTAATGGTAGCTTTTCTAAGCATTTGGATGCATACGTACGTTTAAGTCATCGATGACTTCTACCCATTCCGCATCTTTTTCCCATTCTTCTTGTAGAAAAGCACGTTGATTGTCTGTCCAAATGCTCGCTTTTATTAACTTCTCTTCTTTTCCCAACTGATTATTTTCAATAAAACTATCAATCGCTGCATCTGAGCTATCAAGTCCCAACTGTGCAAATAATTCATTCATATTGTATTCTGGTTCACCCAACATACTTTTCTCCTTAAATGATACGAGTGTCATTGTGTTTATTATCCAAATTGACATATTTATTGTAGCAAGCTTTATTTTAATAGCTGTTAATCAACGTGTATCTAACGTTATCAATTGTATTAATAGTCATGCAAGACACACAAAAAAGCCCTCTACATTAGAGGGCTTTTTTAGAACAATTTCTATATAACAGCTTTATGACATTATTACATTGGCTGCTTATGGTAGTAAATGAGCTACCGCATCACGTTCTTCGCTAAGCTCTTGCTCAGTCGCTGCCATTTTCTCTTTAGAGAAATCTGATGACACATCAACGCCGTCTACGATAGACCAATCGCCGTTAGTGCATGTGCATGGGAATGAGTAGATCAAGCCTTTTGCAATACCGTATTCGCCGTTTGAATAAACGCCCATTGATACCCAATCGTTCTCATCAGTACCCAATGCCCATGTACGTACGTGTGCAATAGCAGCATTGGCAGCAGAAGCGGCAGATGATGCACCACGTGCTTTAATGATTGCTGCGCCACGCTGTTGTACTTCTGGGATATAAGTCGCTTCGTACCATTCGCGATCAACCAAATCTAACGCAGGCTTACCGTTGACAGTAGCAGCAGTCAGGTCTGGATACTGAGTTGATGAATGGTTACCCCAGATGATCATTTTTTTCACGTCATTTACTGTGCTGTCAGTTTTGCCAGCCAACTGCGCCATGGCACGGTTGTGGTCTAAACGAGTCATCGCAGTAAAGTTGCGTGGATCCAGATCTGGTGCATTACGCTGAGCGATTAGAGCGTTGGTGTTGGCAGGGTTACCAACAACCAATACTTTTACGTCACGGCTTGCAACGTCATTCAATGCTTTACCTTGCGCTGAGAAAATCGCAGCGTTGGCTTCTAGCAAATCTTTACGTTCCATACCTGGACCACGCGGACGTGAACCTACTAACAGAGCATAGTCAACATCTTTGAATGCAACGGTCGCATCATCAGTTTGAACGATACCCGCTAATAAAGGGAATGCACAGTCTTCTAATTCCATGACCACACCCTTTAGGGCGTCAAGTGCTGGAGCGATTTCAAGCAATTGCAAAATAACTGGCTGATCTTTACCTAGCATCTCGCCAGATGCAATACGAAATAACATAGCATAGCTGATATTACCAGCGGCACCAGTGACGGCAACACGTAAAGGCTGTTTCATTGACATTGAATACTCCCTAATTATAGATTAGATAATTCATGATTCTAATTGATGACTATCGTTGTAGATAGCGACTTGCCTACTGAATATAGCAGTCATAAACCGAGAGCTAGTGTAGCACTTCGTTCAGCAAATCGTCTAGAGACAATAAGACGCCGACCACTGATTATATTGTTACATTTTATACGGAAGGAGTTTTATACCCACTATAAAGCTATACGGATATAGTGTTAGAAAGTAATAAAAGGCAGCTGATAACAACATTTAGAAGCGTTATATACAATAATATGACACTTAAGATAAGCAAATATTGCTAGAAATCGCTGCTTATAAATATCCTAAAGAAGGTCAGCGAATACTGATAAAAGACGTTTGAAAAGGTGGTAAAAAACTACTTTCCACCTGAAATGATGAATTTACTGCCACAATTATCCACAACATTATGACATGTGCCAAATTCGCTACCTTCATAACAAATATGAATCTCAGTCAATGTTGATTGACGACGACTGCCCGCTTGGCAAATCAAATCAATACTGTCTGAGGACATACCACTATTAAGCTGGGTCATTTGACTGATAAATCGAGATTTAGACACCGTATAACTGTTACCCGTATTAAGCTCATTTGGTAGCTTTAATGCGCTAGCGTAATTGGTAATCTGGCGAAAATAACTACTGGCACTGAGTGGACTACAAGCCCCATGACGCTGCCAAGCTTGACTACGCACTGTCGTATCAGGCATGACACGGTTGACGACTTTTAATTGAAGCGGTGTCAGACGTGGCTCACTACCGCGTCCGCAGCGCTCACCATATCCCATATCTAGACCTGATACTGTCAAGGAGTAACCCTCCAAGCATTGACGCATGCGAGCACGTGTCGGCTGTATGCTACACAATGCTGGTGTCATCTCAATCATCAACACACGCTGTCCGCTTTTGACAGCGCTCGCGGCATGTACGGGCATCAGCATCATGCCTTGCAACATCACGAATGCACCGATACTTAGCGTCGTATTCATTTTGCCCATAGGTTTATTAGTTATCGAGCTTGCATAGTATTGACCCAAACACTTGACAGTTTTAGTCACTGAGTGTTTTTTCGATTGATTTAAATCTGATGTCAGATTAGATAGCGAGCGCACCTGCATCTGCTGAATAGATGACTGATGCCTAACTTTGGATAATATGGACAGATTGAAATATTTTTTGATCATAGGGCTGAAGGCATCTAGCAATGATAAAAACATGGGCTATCGCTTAGATCATAGCGTTCGACGTATAAACACTGATGAAACTAAGAATAGAGCTAACAAAGATGTGTGCATTGATTGATAAGCACTTATTATCAGCACGTATTAAAGACACTAATTGATGCAATGGTAGCAAAACGTTTTTTTTAATCTATAGCAGAAACGTAAACATAAGCTAATGATGGCATCAACAATACGAAAATATCGCAGCGTTAGCATGCCATTATCATTGAATTGAACGTCGCGTTAAGGCAAAGCCAGCTTTGATTACACTGTAAAAAGCAACATATAAAAAACCATTAATGATTGCTCATTAATGGTTTTTTTGGTTTATACATTAGCATTTTAGAACGAGGCAGGTATCGTTCCCATACGCTGACTAATAGGCTGACTACGACCTAATAGACTGCTATAAATGGTGGCATTTTCCATCACGTGCTTGACGTAATTACGGGTTTCAGGAAAGGCGATCGACTCGACGTACTGGTCGGCTGCGAGCGAACCATATACTGGTTGCCAACGCTTGGCATTGTTCGGACCGGCATTATAGCCAGCCGTTGCCAACACAGGCTGACTGTTTAGCTTGCCAAAAATATCGCCCATATACCATGTACCATAGCGGATATTTGTATCGCCACTATTGGCACGGCTGGCACTATAAGTCTCACCTAAGTTACGAGCAATATATTTCGCCGTATCAGGCATCACCTGCATCAGACCACTGGCACCAACATTTGAGCGTGCTGATGTAACAAAACGACTTTCTTGACGCATGATGCCATAAGCCCAAGCAGGATCGATACCTGCAGACTGACTATAACGTACGACTGCATCTTGATGCGGCATCGGATGTGATAACGCCAAGCTGTCTACTCTATCGGTGTTATCAACGGCATAAATTGCTCGATCGAGCCAGCCCATATCATAGGCTTGACGAGCGGCGGCAATAATCAAGTTGTCATCACGCTTGTCACGCGCCTGCTTTACCGCCCAGTTCCATTCACGATTGGCATAGGCACGGCTGGCGTCGGCATTATATAGAGCAAAAGCACGCGCAAAGTTGGCATCTTGCATAACACGTGCGCGATCTGCGGTACTGACATTTGGTAAATTACTACCACCCAAACGACTGGCATCGAAGCGCTGACCCACTTTATCCTTTGCCATTAAGCCATAATAGTCATTATTCTTTGCCAAGTTTTGATACATTTTTTTAGCAGTATTACGCTTGTTAGCATCGCTTGATTGCTCATAAGCGCGAGCCAACCAATATTGCCACTGGTCACTCTTTTGGGTTTCAACATCCATTTTTGCGATGGCTTCGACCACATCATCCCAGCGGCTAAAGCGAATCGCTGCCATGGCATAGTCTTCAGCTTCTTCAAAATTAAAGTCTTCGTCTAAGCTATTGCGGAACCAGTCGACCGCCTCAGCATTAAAGCCATCATCAGTATTATGATTCATACGTTGCACGCCAAGGATACGATACGCATATCGACGGGTCTCAGCATTCAACAGCTTAACTGAACGCTGATTGTCTTGCTTAATATCAAAATCCAACTGTAATGCAGCCTCACGGTAAGACTTGTCAGCAACGCGCCCCATGGCATATAGATATAGGTATTGATTGTTTTGACTAGCAGGTTCTTGACTAAAACGGCTAAAAAAGGCAGACGAATTCAGTTGAATTTCACTCAATGCTGAATAAGCAATGGGCGTTCCTAAACGTGATGACAATGCCATAATGTCGCCCGTTTTACCTTTACGTAGCATACGTTTGAGCCGAGCCGCGCGATCCTGATTGCTAATTAGCGCGTTATTATTCATCTCCATCGCGAGCTGGTCACACAAGGCGGGCTGCTTTTTGGTCGTCAACCAAACCTCAGACTTGGCTGCCATAGCCCGCATGGTGTCACCACCATTATTAAACCCAAGCGCAACCGCACAGCGCTCACTGGCATCCGCATTGGTAATCAAATTCGCGACTTGGCGTACTGAGGCGTAATCATTGGAGCCTGCTTTGGTCTCAGCAAAATCAGCCACTAGTTTTTCTGCCATCACGGTATTTGGATATTGACGCACAAACTGTGATACAGCCGCCGAACTTTGCGAATTAAGATCTAAATTCATCCGCCAATAAGTTGGATACATGGCAAACAAACCGCCACTCATTGCTTGCTCATAATTGTATAGGGCACTGACATCACCGCGATCTGCCGCAATTGCCGCTGCTGTAAATGAGCTCACACCGTTGTCTGGCTGATAACTACTGTTTTGTTGATAACCACTGTTTTGTTGATAGCTATCTTCTTGCTGATAACTGTCCTCTTCACCCCACGTCAGCTCTGCACAAGCCACTTGCGACAATCCTAGCGCACTTACTGCCGTCGCCAAACTCAACGCACTTACTCGTAGCGTCCTTGCTTTCAATCGTTTTGCATCTTCATTTTGCTTAATAAACTCTCTATCCTTGATGCTATGAGCAACCTGCGGCTTTGTCATACTGACTCTCTTTGTAATGTGTCCAAATGATTTGGCTAAATAATATATTTAGAATAACAATGCCAAAACGGCGTAAATCGCGATGTAATCAATCGCGCTAATATGGTTGCATTCATCATACTATACTCGTTGCACTTTCAACCATCACCTTTACCTTTTGTTAATAAATACGATAGCACGGTGTAACATAGAAGTGATAGCAAGCCATAATTTTTGCCAAATGCGTTGCTATTAGCAGTAAACAATTGATACTGTTACGAATTATTTACTATATTACTGACTCATCGTCTGTGCTAATTTTTCACATTGTCACAGGGTTGTGATAAAATACGCCACCTGTTAATCACCTATCACGCTATATTTCTAGTCAATCATGGACTTATCCTTATGAGTGTTACTGTATTTAATCCCCGCATCGATGACACTGCTGTCGCTGAAACAACCGCTACTGCACCTGCTGTCACTGCACTCAAAGAATCAAGTTCAGCCCAAGCACCTGTCAAAACAGCGACGAAGAAAGTCTTTGTCACCACGCAGGGCTGTCAGATGAACGTTTATGATTCTGGCAAAATGCTGGATGTGCTCGGTGATTCACACGGTATGGAAGTCACACACGATATCGATGAAGCCGATGTGCTGCTGATGAATACCTGCTCTATCCGCGAAAAAGCACAAGAGAAAGTCTTTTCAGAGTTGGGTCGCTGGCGCAAGCTAAAAGAGAAACGTCCTGACCTTGTCATTGGCGTTGGCGGCTGCGTGGCCTCACAAGAAGGCGATAATATTCAAAAGCGTGCACCTTACGTTGATATGGTATTTGGTCCGCAAACGTTGCATCGTCTTCCAGAACTATATGACCAATCAAACGAGCAACGTGAAATCGCGCCTAAAAATCGTATCGGTACGATTGATGTGTCATTCCCTAGTATTGAAAAGTTTGACTTTTTACCAGAGCCAAGAGTAGAAGGCTATAAGGCCTTCGTCTCTATTATGGAAGGCTGTTCAAAATATTGTTCATTTTGTGTGGTTCCTTATACCCGCGGTGAAGAATTGTCACGCCCGCTTGATGATGTGTTGGCTGAAATTGACAGTTTAGCCGAGCAAGGAGTGCGTGAAATAAACCTACTCGGTCAAAACGTCAACGGCTATCGCGGTGAAAAAGACGACGGCAGTATTTGCCGTTTCGCTGAGCTGTTGCATTATGTCTCGCACGTCGATGGTGTCGAGCGTATTCGTTATACGACCAGTCATCCACTTGAGTTCACCGATGATATCATTGATGCTTATGCACAATTACCAGAATTGGTATCACACTTGCACCTACCAGTACAAAGTGGCTCAAATGCTATCTTGGCAGCGATGAAGCGCAACCATACCATTGATGTTTATGTCAATCAGATCAATAAGTTAAAAACTATTCGTCCAGATATTCACTTATCTAGCGACTTTATCATTGGTTTTCCGGGTGAGACGGAACAAGACTTCCAAGATACCTTAAACTTGGCAAAAGAATTAAACTTCGATCACTCGTATAGCTTTATCTACTCTAAGCGTCCGGGCACGCCAGCGGCAGAGCTGCCGGATGATGTGAGTTTTACGACCAAAAAAGCGCGTTTGGCTGAGTTCCAAAAAGTCATCATTGACTCGACGCTTGCCAAAACGCATGAGATGGTTGGCACCACGACTCGCGTCTTGGTTGAACAAATTGCCAATCGTCACCCTGATTGCCTAATCGGTACAGCGGATAATACCCGTACGGTCATGTTCCCTTATGACGAAGATAAGATGGATGAATTACTTGGTAAAATCGTCAGCGTGCGCATTACTGATTTTGTTAGTCCGCATATGGTTAAAGGTGAGCTAATCGAAGTATTAGCGTAGCTGTTAAGTTATAAATTTGAGTAAGAATAGAAAAGCCGTTTGCTACTGATAGCGAACGGCTTTTTTGTGAGCGTCTAATAATGATCGGTCTGAGAAGACTGCTCATTATTTGCTGGTTACTTCTGAGGTAGTCTCTATCATAATCTTCCAGTAGTACAGAATCATTTTTAGCGTTTCATTAATTTTAGCCATTAGGGGCAGCCGTGCTCCCTGCCAGAATGCCACCATCAATCGTCAGCTCAGTGCCAGTCACGTATTTTGACTCATCACTGGCCAAATAGAGTGCCGCATAAGCCACATCCATGACATCACCCATATAACCGAGCGGAATGTCCTTGCTAATGGCTTTAATAGCGTCTTCACGCGCATCGCCTTCTCCCAACATCGCATCCCACATAGGCGTATAGATAGCGGCAGGATGAATGGAGTTGCAGCGAATATCATAGCCCTTTTGCGCACAGTATAAGGCGACTGATTTACTATGATTTCTAACGCCAGCTTTACTTGAGGCATAAGCTGCCGCTAAAGGAATACCGACCATACCTGAGCGAGAGGATATATTGATGATACTCGATGTGCTGTTTTTATCCGTTGGACGATTTTTCATCAACGCGATGGCCGTCTTACAACCTAACGCCACGCCATCTAAGTTTACTTGATGAACCTTGTGCCAGCTTGCCATATCTAAGTGTTCAGGGTCATGAGAGCCTGTTGTCTCCAAGAATCCAGTAATGCCGGCATTGTTTACGACAATATCTAACCCTTGATAATGTTGTTGAATATACTGCTCGGCCTTTTGCCAATCGCTCTCGTTTGAGACATCTAAATGCATATATTCTGCTGGTTTTGACTCGCGCCATTGTTGACGCTTGATATTAATATCATCGCAAGCTTGCCTCCCTTTATCATCATGGATATCACTGAATATGACCGTTGCCCCTTCTTTTACAAAAAGCTCAGCAATCGCCTTACCAATGCCTTGTGCTGAACCCGTAACTAATGCAACTTTATTAAGCAATCTCATAGAACGCTCCTTTATGTCTGTTAAATCTTGATCGTAGATAATATCTTACTTAAAAACCCAGTCATATGAATTAAGAATGAATGATCGCTACTCTGAGAACCAGTCTGTCTGCCGTAACTGCTGCTTGGTTTCACGGCGGCGTTTTTTGCGGACGATATCGATATCCTCTTTTTCATGAATACCGCCCTTTCTTAATAGTGGATCAAGCGCCAAGTAATTACGAGGCTTCACTACGCCTAGTGTTTGTTGACTCAAACTATTGTCAGAATCATTTTGGCGCTCTAATGCTTGTTCAATTTTCTTGGCCTTTTTTAAGGTTTCTTTTAAGCTCATATTGTTACCTATTCTGTAATTCTTCTTAGATACCAATGCCGAAAACCATATTAGCAAGAAAAACGAATGCAAATTGTACATCCAGTACATTAAGCGAGTTTGACGACGCTAAGATGATTTGCAGGCTTGGTATTAGCCTTTAATGCACATGACTTGCTTAAGCGTGTGCACCACTTCGACCAAATCCGCTTGATTGGCCATCACTTCATCAATGTTTTTATACGCGCCAGGTATCTCATCGATCACACCTTTATCTTTACGACATTCGACACCATCAGTTTGCGCTTTTAGCTCATCAATGGTGAACGCGCGCATCGCTTTACCACGGCTCATTTGTCGCCCTGCCCCATGTGAGCAGGAGCAAAACGACTCTGCCGTGCCAAGACCACGGACGATAAAGGATTTTGCGCCCATGGAACCGGGGATAATGCCAAGCTCACCGGCATAGGCACTGATTGCGCCTTTACGCGTCACGTAAACCTGCTCGCCAAAATGTACCTCTTCATTGACGTAGTTGTGATGGCAATTGATGGCTTCTTTGGTTAACTGAAATCGTGGCAATCCCGCTTGTGGCGACTGCAGCGATTTAATCACTAAGCGCATCATCTCGCGGCGATTCTCTAGCGCGTAATCCTGCGCCCAGCCGACTGCCTCAACATAATCAGCAAAGCTGTCAGACCCTTCGGCAAAATACGACAAGTCACGATCGGGCACATGACCGAAGCGTGATTGGCGCTCTTTTTTGGCCAGATTAATAAAGTAGCGACCGATACAATTACCAATGCCGCGGCTGCCAGAATGCAGCATGACCCAGACATCTTTGTTTTCATCTAGGCACAGCTCGATGAAATGATTGCCACCGCCAAGCGTGCCCAGCTGCTTCGCCCACGTACGCTCAAAACCTTTAAGCATTTTGAGCAAGCCTGGATGCTTATCGGTAATTGGCTTTAAGCGTTTGCCTAACGGGTCAAGCGTTGAGTTTTTCGCTTGGATTTGCTTGTGCATGTTGAAACCCACAGGCACTTGTTGCTCTACTACTGAACGTAATGACCTCAAGCTATCAGGCAAATCACTTGCGGTGAGGGATAAGCGCACGGCGTTCATACCGCAGCCGATATCCACACCGACCGCCGCAGGAATGAGGGCAGACTTGGTCGGAATCACGCTGCCAACGGTTGCGCCTTTGCCAACATGCACATCGGGCATGACCGCAATATGTGAGTGTACAAACTCTAGCTGAGCCAAGTTACGTAATTGCTGCATCGCGCCTTGCTCGATATCAGAGGTATAAATCTTGACAGGCACGCCATATTTACTATTTTTATTTAATACTAATTGAATGCTCATTACTTATTTTTTCCAATTTTTTTATTTTTAATTCCATACAAATAATTTTTATATTTACCTATTAAATTTTTTAGACATTACTTATCTATCCCAATTAAACGCAAAGTTTAATAAGAAATAAAATTATCAATTAAAAAATAATAAGCAATAAAAAACCGTATTTTTATTAATTAAAAATCAATAAAAATTCATGGCTGATTTATTATGGATGTTTTAAAGAAGAATCTTTCATACCAAAAATGAGGGCGTAAACATTATGCGCACAGATAGACAGTCGCTAAATATTAGCGTGAATAATTTTTTGGTAATAAAGATACAGCAGAATGTTGGATAAACAAATAACGGCAAGCGCGAAACTACTTAGCACTATCGCATCGCTATTTTAACAAAGTAGATTTAGAAGAAGGATGGAGCGAGTACATATAGGAGGCTATTCATTGATATGAATAGATAGAACATCACTCAATAGCTATATATAAATTTAGCCAAACCTTTTCGAAGTCTTCATTGTTGTCATGCTTTTCATACATTCAGTCTTTAAAAATGTCTTAACAGTTATATAGGACACGATGATTCCTCCATAGGTTGTGGCTAATGTCAGGGCGACAGTAGCAGATTTATTAGAAATTTATAGCAAGACTATAAATCAGTGAGATAATAATAACGATTTAAAAAATATTGTCAACTATTAGTTTTTAAATTAATTAAAAAACGTAATGATCAAGACCATTTATTTAATAGAGTAATTATTTTAGATAATAACTAATAGCTTTTTATACCATAAAACTATTAACTACTTCAGCAAGCAAAGCTGCTGCAATTATGATAAAGATAACACCGCAACCACGATTGAGCCATGCTAAGCGATTTCCTACATCAAGCCAGCTTGCTAGCTTTTTACCACCTAGCGTATATACGATCTGCCAAATGGTCTCGCTCATGAATAGCCCAATGGTCAGTAAGATATATTGCGGCCATAGTGGCGCACTAAAATTAATAAACTTGGGAAAAAAAGCCGCGAAAAACAAAATAGCTTTTGGGTTGGATAGAGAGACCCAAACACCGGTACGAAATAAAGTAAGATTACTGGGACCTACTTGCACGGCAGCGCTAGAGAGCGAACGTGGCTGCGGTGTAGTAGGTGCGCGCTCAGAGGCAGTATAGTCAGATTCCACCTCTGCACTTAACTCTTTAGCATCGCTCATCAAGCTGCCATCGCCAGCATCACGCCATGAGCTGATACCCAAATAAATCAAGTATGCCGCACCCACGGCTTTGATGATCGTGAGGAGCCAAGGCGACTGCCGACTGATCACATCCAGTCCAAGCAGCGTTGATAGTAACAAAACAAACAGTCCAAGGCTTAGACCTGCCAGCGTCCATAATGTCCGCTTCACGCCATAGTTCATGCCGTATTGGAACGCCAGTAGCATATTGGGACCTGGGGTCGCGGAAATCAAAAACGTACTTGCGAAAAATACTGCAAACAGATGCCAAGACATCAGCTAACCCCTACTTTGTTATATATGAATGGTTCTTATACTAATAGCCATATCGCCAAAAAAAGAAATACCGCCATTAAGACGGTATTTCTTTTACTTACTCACATTATATACATATGTTCGGCATTTTTATAGACTATTTAATGGTGCAGCTGGTTAGCAATTTCTGCAAAAACGCATCACAACGTTCAATTTCAATCAATTCAACATACTCATCGGCTTTGTGTGCCTGTTCAATACTACCAGGGCCACAAATGATGGTTGGGATGCCTGCATTGGTAAACTGACCACCTTCAGTTGCATAAGCCACTTTATGACGCTCGTCATCGCCTGTCAATGCAGCTATCAATGATTGCAACTCGGCGCTATCATCGTCGGTCATTGCAGGCACGATTTCTTCTTGCATCAGCTCAATGCCAGTCTCGGGAGCGCGTGCTTGCATTTGTGCATTTAGCTCAGCGACTTTCGCTTGAATGGGCGCTAGTATATCGTCTTGCGTCATGTGCGGCAGGTTGCGGTAGTCAAAGGTGAACTCGCACAGGTTAGGCACGATATTGGTGGCTGTGCCGCCGTGTATAGTACCTACTGATAAGGTAGAATAAGGTACCGTAAACAATGCATCGTTATCGTTTCTCGCACTGAGCTCTTCGGCAAGCGTATCGACATAGCCAACCAATTTGCTCGCGTAGCTGATGGCATTAACGCCTTGGGCAGTCAATGACGAATGCGCAGACTTACCATGGACGCGGCAACGATAAACGGCAATGCCTTTGTGCGCGACCACCATCGCCATATTAGTTGGCTCACCCACGATGCAATAATCAGGCGTGATACCACGCGCTTTCAAGTCTGCCAAAATTAATGGCGCACCCAAACAACCTACCTCTTCATCGAACGACAAAGCCAAGTGCAATGGGCGACGCAGCTGACCGCTGTTCGACAACTGTACTGCTTGTGGCAACATCGTTAGCGCACACGCGATAAAACCTTTCATATCGCACGCACCGCGTCCATATAGCTTATCGCCACGTATCGTCGCCGTAAATGGCTCTGACGTCCAGTCTTGACCATCGACTGGCACCACATCTGTATGCCCTGAGAGTACCAAACCGTTATTAATTTGGTCGGCATCTTCGCCAGCGGGTACCGTCACAAACAAGTTGGCCTTGGTTTTAGCCTCGTTAAAGGTCAGATCTACCGTTAAACCCAATTGCTCACAGTACGCTTTTACATCGTTAATCAAAACTAGATTGGAGTGTCGACTGACCGTATCAAAGGCAATAAGGCGCGTTAGCCAATCGAGGCTGTGTTTGGGATGCTCAGTATTGTTGAACTGCTTGTCATTGCTAACGTTATCACTACTAGCTGTATCATTAGTATCTTGGATCATAAAATATCCTTATCACGATATATGATAAAAAAGGTTACTGTTTTTTAAATGAGCGCCGCTGCAATGCCTTGATCTCTTCATCCAATCCTGCAATCGGACCTTTTATTGGTATGTTTGGCGCTACTTCTTGAATACTTAATGAGTTGATTGGCGATGTTGACGTCACGCCCATCTCCTCCATCCACTCGCCAAGCTGTTTTGATGAGCTAACGTAGATGATACGACCCAGACCTGCCCACGCATGCGCAGCTGAGCACATAGCACAGTGCTCACCTGAGGTATAAACCACCGCTTTTGTACGCGCGTCCGTAGTCATATTCTCTGCGGCCCACTTTGCAACAGCAATTTCAGGATGGTAAGTTGCATCGACAGTATTGGCACGATTACGATCTTCATGTAGCACCTGACCATCGCCATCAACCAATACACTACCAAATGGCTCATCGCCCGCCGCTAGCGCTTCAGTAGCAAGCTCTACGCAGCGGCGCAAATATATCATATCATTGTCAGTGATCATCCCCATCTCCTTTTATCAATTCATTCTAGGACGTGTTGAATATTAACCCATATCAAAGCATTTACGATGGCGTCTTTATTATGAAGGACGGTTTTGATTCATCGCATCGACGACTGGCGGCATTGGCTTTGGTAACTTACCTTCTGCCTGTAGCTCTTTTCTGGTTTTGGCATCGATAGCCAGTCCAGCAATCAGGGCAATATCTTTAACAGGTTTACGCTTGCGGGTAGCAAAGCTCACTGGCACCATGCGCGCAAACTCATAAATATGCAGATAAGACTCTTCGCCACCTTCAAAGTTTTCGTCATCTTCTAATCGAATACCACCGATTTTAGCCAAATCAGACAGCATCTCATTTTCATCGCCACTCAGACCACAGTCGGTAATACCAAAACCCGTCATAAAACCATTTGCCCACTGTTTCAATGCCATCACGCGCTCGTACAAATCATGTTCATCATCTGGCACTAATGGCGTGTAAGAATAAGCATCGTCTTTGTCTTTAAGCTGAAAAACGGTGTCTTCCGCTTCTTCTGTTAACAGAGTCAATGCCTCATCGGGTAAAGGCGCAAAACTGAGCTCTTCAAACACCTTTGCCCATGTTGCTTCATCAGGTGCGTTACAGGCCGTCATCAGCCCTGTCATCAGGCCATGCACTTCACTGATAGACACGTCAGTCCAGTCATCAAACGCAGTCAGCCATGTATTCCAGCCAGAGATATTGTCATTCATAATAGATGTCCTAGTAATTGATTATTGCTTAAAAAATAAAAATAGACGGATAAAATAGGTGTGAGACATCGCTTGATATTATCAATCAAACCATGGCTCATAAAAATAAACAAACAACCCCTAATATAGGTAATTACTTTGTTGATATAGATATTATGCGGTCACCTATGGCATTATTAAACGCAGAGAACAAAATTCATTCACGCTTACTTGTTAAGGATAAAAACTGACTATGTATGATCAACTTAGAATATTAGAAAAAATGGTACTCGACATAAAAAAACAGTATCAGCTTGTCAGTGCTGAACTTAGCAGCCTCAAACAACACCCTGTTAGCGACCCTCAGGAGCTTGCGGCAATAAGAGCCAAGCTCAACACTAGCCATAGCGAACGCGATGGTGCCAAAAAACAATTGAACGATCTCGACAAGCGCTATCAAAGTCTCGCAGAAGCGCATCATATGATCGGTGAAGAGCAAGACAAACTGCAAAAACAGGTCAGCCAATTACAACAACAAAACAGCCAGTTAGAGCAACAAAATAATGAATTGAAGCAGCAATATAGCGATATTAAACAGCAAAATAGTGAGCTGCAGAAAAAGAATCAATTGGCAGCAGAGCGTACACAAGTCGTATTAAAACGCTTAACCCACATCGATCAAGTAGAAGGCTGATCAGTGATGGCAATAAGGACATATTACTTATTTAACTGCCCAACGCTACTCGTAAAATCTGATATCACTCATTTCACTGACCAGACATTGTAGGATTTATCATGACCGATGACCACAAAAACTCTATAGAAAAACAGCCACAAAATAGCCAGCAGCAGAGTATTGGCTCTAAACCACAACCAGTCGCTGCAACTGGCTCAAACACACCGAGTACTACTGTGAAAACCACTATCCCTGAACCACAAATCAAAAAAGTAGATATCGCAATTGCTGGTGTCACCTATCCTATTTATTGCCCAGTACATGAACAAGAAGAGCTACTCTCAGCCGTCTCTTATATCAATAACCATGCGCTAGATCTCAAACGGGACGCGCCAAGCCTCAGTCAAGAAAGCATCTTGGTACTGTGCTGCTTAAATTTGTATGAAAAAATACACACCAATCAAAGAAGCGATGAAGATCGGTTACAACAAGACAAACAATCTGAAGCTCTATTAAATAAAATTATGAAAGACGCACAGTCTGTTTTATAAGTCTGTATTAGGCGACGAAACAATAAGCGCTTTGCTCTGATGAGCCAAGCGCTTTTTTATGCCTAAGCTATAATCTAATTATTTATACGTCAGGGTTATAAACCTTACCTGCATGAAAGTCTGCTTGATGTTCATAATTGCAAAAGAATAATGCTTGGTTTTCGCCAATAGCACTATCACTACTTGCAGCTAAGTTAGGCTTGGTTTCAAGGACGCCGCGGTATTCAGCCAAGCTGTTGCCACAAAAGTTGCACTGACGCGGTGTGATCACATCACCTTTTTTTGGCATCATGCTTTTGGGCGCACGCGGGTACATAAATTTATAAAACCCCCACATTACGATCCAAATAACGATGATGATAATGATAACAGCAAACACGGCAGTGCTCCTTTGAATATGAGTAAGCGCTATGAATGATAAAAGCCGCTTGGCGGATTATTCAATACGTCTGGACAGTATAACTTAACCAACAATACTGACGATAGTAATATGCTTGAGCGAGTTAATTGACTATCCAATTCTCATGGTAACTTATCAATAAATGCCATGATACGGCGTAAAAAACTGGCCATAGCGGGCCAGTTTTTATATTAAACAGAAAACAATAAAGTGAGCGATCTATATTAGTGAAACTATAGCTGCAGCTCACTGATATCAGCCACAGTTAAGAACAATGCGCGTACTTGCTTAAGTAACGCTAAGCGGTTATTTTTGAGGGCGGCGTCTTCACTGTTAACCATCACATTATCAAAGAATTGCGTCAACGGCTCATCTAAGCTAGCAAGTGTTTGCAATACTTGCGTGTAATCCGCTTGCTCTAGCAGCGGTTTAACCGCCGTCTGCGCTTGCAGCACACTTGCGTATAAACCTTGCTCGGCAGGCTCAGATAATAACGCTTCATCGACATTATCAGCAACACTCACTTCTGATTTGGCCAATATATTGGCAACACGCTTGTTTGAATCAGCAAGCATTGAAGCTTGTGACAATTCGCTAAAGGCTTGTACCGCGCGAATACGCTGATCAAAATCAAGCGGCATATGCGGGTTAATCGCTTGCACTGCCTGAATGGTATCAACGCTCACGCCTTGCTCAGTATACATCGCACGATAGCGCGAGTTTAAGAATACCATGACCTGAGTAAACGTATCACCCATTTTTTCAATCTTGCTGCCTTCAGCGTCACTATAGCCTTTGATTGCTTGTTCAACCAACGCAACTAGATTAATTGGCAATTGCTTTTCGATCAAGATACGCAGAATACCAATGGCTGAACGGCGTAAGCTGAACGGATCTTTAGATCCCGTCGGCGCTTGGTCAATGGCAAAAATACCGACGAGCGTATCTAAACGGTCGGCTAATGCTAAGCAAATACCAATTGGCGTCTGTGGTAATACATCACCGCTGAACTTAGGTAAATATTGCTCTTCTAAACTTGCCGCAACTGCTTCTGGCTCATTATTCAAACGCGCATAATAAGTGCCTGCAATACCTTGTAATTCAGTATATTCACCGACCAATGAGCTGGCCAAATCGGCTTTGGATAAAATACCCGCACGCACTGTTTCATCGATATCAATCTGCTGACCCTGCTGTTGCATCAAGGCGGCAATAAAGGCGGCAAGCTTAGCAATACGCTCAGATTTTTCCCAAATCGTACCCAGCTTGTCTTGGAAGACGCGAGTTTTGAGACTTTCTGTCAGCGCAAACAATGGCTGCTTCTGGTCTTGTAAGAAGAAAAACTCGGCATCCGACAAACGTGGACGTACGACTTTCTCATTACCTTCAATAATTTGATTGGGGTCTTTTGATTCAATGTTGGTAATAAAAATAAAGTAAGGCTGTAGCTTGCCAGTTTTATCGGTTAAGCAAAAATACTTTTGATCCGCTTGCATGGTAGAGATAAGCGCTTCTTGCGGCACTTGTAAAAAACGCGGCTCAAAGCTTGCTCGTAGCGCAATGGGGAAATCAACCAATGCGGTGACTTCATCTAACAAATCTTGCGGTACAATGGCGTCTGAATTGACCTCATCTGCTAGCGCTTTGACTTGATTTTTGATCAGCATTTGGCGCTTATCAAAATCAGCCACGACTTTTAAACCGTCAAGCAGTTGCTCATAATCATTGGCGTGCGCAATCTCATGATAATTAGGACTATGGAAGCGATGACCACGAGTTTGCGTGCCTGTCTGATGTCCTTGGATAGTGGCATCAATGACGGTGCTATCTTGCATCAACACTGCCCACTGTACTGGACGCACAAATTCATTGCGGCTGGCACCTGAACGCATACGCTTAGCAATCGGTAGATTGTCTAGTGCAATCTGAAAAATAGCAGGTAACAGTTCAGTAGTTGCTTGACCATGAATGACTTGCTCATAACCGACATAATCACCTTTATCGGTGTTAATAGTTATCAACTCGCTGGCGTCGATGCCCAATCCTTTAGCAAAACCCATCGCCGCACGTGTTGGATTACCATCTGCATCAAACGCGGCTTTAATCGCAGGGCCGCGTTTTTGCTCACTGCGATCCGGCTGCTTATCGCTAATGCCTTGAATCTGAAGCGCCAAACGACGCGGTGCAGCAAAGGCTTTGATGCTATCGAAGCTAATTTCTGCTTCATTTAATTGTTCAATGACACTTGCTTGTAGCGCGTCACGTAGTGGCTTTAGGCTTTTTGGAGGTAGCTCTTCACACCCCAGTTCAAATAGAATAGTACTCATGGGATGCTCCTATTTATTATTGTTAGTTGATTGGTTTGTATTTGATTCTTCAATTGCCATGTCAGTGTCTTCTTTTGGCAAATACTTATCGAGCGCCGCTTGACGATGCGCCTCATCTGCTAATGGGAAGCCCAGCTTAGCGCGTGCTTCAACGTAACCAATGGCCACTTTTCGTGCTAGCGTACGTACGCGTAGGATAAAACGCTGACGTTCAGTCACTGAAATCGCACCGCGAGCATCAAGCAAGTTAAAAGCATGTGAGGCTTTTAGTACCATCTCATAGGCAGGTAATGGCAAACCTTCAGCAACCAACTTATCCGCTTGCTGCTCGTAGAAATCAAACATCTGACCCATCATCGGCACATCGGCATGTTCAAAGTTATAGGTAGACTGCTCTACTTCGTTTTGATGAAAAACATCGCCATACGTGACACGACCAAACTCACCATCTGCCCAGACCAAATCATAAACGCTATCGACACCCTGCACGTACATGGCTAAGCGTTCAAGTCCATAAGTGATTTCGCCAGTCACTGGAAAGCACTCAATGCCGCCCACTTGCTGGAAATAGGTAAACTGCGTCACTTCCATACCGTTTAGCCAAATCTCCCAGCCCAGCCCCCACGCACCCAGCGTTGGCGACTCCCAGTTATCTTCAACGAAACGTACATCATGCACCAATGGATCAATACCAATGGCTCGTAGTGAGTCCAAATACAGCTCTTGGATGTTAGGCGGATTGGGCTTTAGCACCACCTGAAACTGATAATAATGCTGCAAGCGGTTGGGGTTGTCACCGTAACGACCATCAGTTGGACGACGTGATGGCTGCACATAAGCAGCATTCCAACGCTCAGGACCTAACGAGCGTAAAAATGTCGCGGTATGAAAAGTACCCGCGCCGACTTCCATATCATAAGGCTGCAAGATAACGCAGCCCTTATCAGCCCAATAATTCTGTAGGGTTAGAATTAAATCTTGAAATGTCATCGGTTGAGAGTCTGTGTCTTGTATCATCGGGGTTGTCGCTTGGGATGTCATAGTTTGGGTTTTCATAGTAAAGCCACTGTGAAATGAATATGAATAAATAAAGTTTTGATAGCACTCGTATAGCCTATTTGGCAACGACTCTATTTGCCTGCTCACCTTACTAAAAATTGACTATTTTATCTATATTTACATCAACTAAATTTATGCTGCAGACCAAAACGAGTCGTTATAAGGCTCATTTATAATCAAACTGCTGCAATAAAGGGCACAAAAGTAGCAGATAAAAAAATACCCAAATGCGCGAGCATCTGGGCAGGAGGAAAAGTATGTCTTTGGTATCCTGATGAGTCAGGCTTTTTGTTTTTTAGTTGAACTGCTGTTCTTTTCTTTTGATACAAATTTAATCTAAGTGGATTTTGATAGTATTACTATCAAAATAGCACTGTCAAAATGGTACTGCTATTAAAAATACTGCTATAAAATATGAAACAATCTTATTGATAGGATTCACTGGTTGCTTTTGGCATGATTATCCATAAGACTATATAAATTAAGATGCCCGGTACTGCTGCGCTCAAAGATGAGATAATCACGAATAATACTCTCACCCAAGTCGGTGACCAACCAACGTATTCGGCAATGCCGCCCATCACACCTGCTATCATGCGATTATTCTGTGAGCGATGTAGTTTTGCTAGTTTAGCCAAATCAAATACCTCTCTATCATTTCTATGATTGTTTAAATTTCTATTATTTTCGTTTGTTCTTCTATTTTTTATGCTTTTTTTCTGATTGTAGTCATGAAGATATTTAGCCCTCTTAACTTATGAATAATTATAGCAACTATTAAATATTTATCTGTTGAAGGTATAGAAGTACTTTGTGAGTTTATGCTACTTAAGCTTGCCCTAATCTGTCATAAAACCTCGTAAACTGCTGATTTTAAATAATTATTTCAAAATGTTTCAAAATTAGCTTTGTTGCTGCCACATTACAACGCTTGTTACAAATTCAATATTTAGCCATTGTCAGCACATAAATATTGTTATAGATGTAACTTCAGAAATGGTGCAATATTCAAACAATCACAGTTAAATTAATAACTTGGTGATATTTTTATTAGAAAAAATCTTATAAAAAAAACACCTATTTACAATAACCTACCTGTAAATCCACTTAAACCTTTATACCATGCTGATAAACCGCTTCTATTTTAGAAATCTACCTATAAAACTTAGTGCAATGAAGCACAAATAAAAATAAAGGAAAGCTATGTACGAGTCAGGATTGATGATTGGACATTTTGAGCCATTACATTTAGGTCAAATGCGCAGTATATTGGCTGCGGCAGGACAAGCGAAAACCTTGCATATTATCATTATGGCGCATCCAGCACCGCATCCAGACTTTACAATTACTTTGCAAGACAAAGCTCGTTGGCTACAGATGGCGTGTGCTGATTTGCCATTTATCCAGATTCATACCACTCATGAGATTGAGCTGCCGCTGCATGATAGCTTTGTTGATGTGACAATCGACATTCCCGCCAGCAATGCCAAACTACAACGTTTAACGGCAGCGCTCGACTTACCAGCAGAGACGGTATTGTTTGTCGCAGAAAACCACCCATTGGCGCAGAGTGATGTCTATGAGCAATTATCGATACCGGTCGTCACGACCCCGCTACAACCTGAGTTTGATTCTTATGCCATTGCCCGTAATCCGGTCGCGCATTGGTCAGCCATTCATCCCCAAGCACGCGGCGACTATACCAAAACGGTTGCGATTGTCGGCGGTGAAAGCTCAGGTAAGACGACATTGGTGCATAAACTGGCCAATTATTATGGTGCCAGCTTTGCTTTAGAGATGGGACGTTTATATGTCGGCACAGATTTGGGCGGTAGTGAAGTCGGCCTACAATATAATGACTATGGTCCGATTGCCCTCCAGCATGCTCAAGCTATAAGAGATGCGGCGGCTAACGCGACGGCTCCTGTCACCATTGTTGATACCGATTTTGTGACTACTCAAGCGTTTTGTGAAGAGTACGAAGGTCGCAGCCATCCTTTTGTGGCGGCTTGTATCGATGAGTTTCGCGTAGATCATACCATTATGCTGGATAACAATACGCCGTGGGTTAATGACGGCATGCGCTCATTGGGCACTCCTGAGGCGCGCGGACGCTTTGAACGACGTCTCGTCGATATTTTCGCTCGTCATGATATCAAACCGCACATGATTGACCAGCCAGATTACGATGCGCGCTATCAGCAAGCACTGCTGCTTATCGATCAGTATGTTTATGGTAAATAGGCAGCATGGTAAAAATAGCGATAATACAAAAATAATATGATATTAAAAAACAAGATAAGAACCCATTATAGTTTTAATACTTTAAGGAAAAAGGCTTTATGCGTATTCAGCTATTAGATAATATTACTGGAAAATGGGCGATGCAATGGATTGTCATCTGGTTCATTTGCGGGGTGATTGCATTATCCACAGGTTTTTGGCTCACGACAGAACACACCACGCTTGATATGTTTTATCTGGGCGTATCTTTCGTTGGTTTGGTCTGTGTGGTTTCGCTGTCATTTCGCAAAAACGTCATGGGTAACGGGTTGGGAATGGCAGCAACTGCGGGAGAAGTCGTCGTGCAGGCGACGTCTGGTGCAGTCGGTTTGATGCTCGCACCACTCTTTAACTTTTTCACCCATGTCTACGGTATTTTTTATTGGTCAAAACATACCGATCCTGATGGCGACATGATACCAAAGGCCGCTAGCAAAGCCGTTTGGTTGATTACCGCCGCCTTTATTATTATCGGTCTTGCACTTTTCCCCACGGTAAATAATTTACTCGCCAGCTATGGCTATGCAGTGGTTGAAGATGATAACAGTAAATTCTTAGGATTTATTTCCTTCTTTTGGATCAACGTCATTGCTTTTGTCCTCTCCATTACTGCACAAGCCGCGATGATTTTGCGCTATTCATTTAACTGGTGGTTATGGATCATCGTTAACTTTGTCTGGCTCATCGTCAATCTAATGTCAGGCAATTATATTTTTGCCATTCAAACCATGATATATCAAATAAATGCCTTTATTGGTCTGTATGAATGGCAGCGCAGTGAACAAGGTTAACGGTTGTTTTGCATGGCTGTAAGTACTGACAGATTAAAAGGATAAAATTGACCAACTCGAGGATATTGACAAGTATATTGATAGCGCTATAAGTTTTGACTGTGCCGTCTATCAGATAATGTGGTGGACTGGCTCAATTAATGCTAAAACTGATATGAGAGATTTCTCAATTCATTGACTAACACGGAGGTTAGTATGTCTCGTACTCAGCAAAAGCGATTGTCTAAACGCACACTTGAGCAATGGCTTAGTGAATATTCTGTCAGTCATCAAAACCTAGTCAATAAAAAAATCCACTGGCTATGCGTTCCCACTATATTTGTCAGCTTGTTAGGCATGGGCATGTCGCTATCAGTCTGGTTTACCTTAGTGATGAGCGCTTTGGTGTTATTGTTTTATATGCGTCTATCCACGCCGTTATTTTTAGCGATGGGCATGTTTATCCTGATTTGCTTGTCAGTAATGACATTATTCCCATGGGGCTTTAAGATTTGGGCGACTATTTTTGTGGTTGCTTGGATTGGACAATTCATCGGTCATAAAATTGAAGGCAAAAAACCCTCATTTTTTGAAGACTTACAGTTCTTATTAATTGGTCCAGCATGGGTGGCTAATAGCGTGATGGGTCGTAAACAAAGCCAAGCCTAACTATTCATTATTGATGTTATTTTTAAACTTAGTGTCGTTAAGCTTAGCATCTAAAAAACTACTGTCTAAAATTAATTTTTACCAAAAAAAGCAGCCCTCAACAATCAGTTGAGGGCTGCTTTTGATATTAAACCATCAAAAAAATCTATTTACCAAATACTTGCATACGATCTTCAATTGGCTTGAACGCTTTATCACCTGCTGGTTGCTCGATAGCACCAAATACCATTTGGGCATTCAGTTCCCAATGTTCATCAATATTCCAGGTGCTAGCCACTGCTTTATCAATGATTGGATTGTAATGCTGTAAGTTGGCGCCAACATCAATACTGGCCAACGCGGTCCAAATGACATACTGGTGCATAGCATTGGTCTGATGTGCCCAGATTGGGAACTTGTCCGCATACAAAGGCGCAGCAGCTTGCATGTCTCGAACCACACTGTGATCTTCAAAGAACATCACGGTACCTGCTCCTGCTTTAAAGCCAGCGATTTTTTGTTTGGTTGCAGCAAATTGCTCTTCATTATCAACGATACCGCGTAACGTATCTTCAGTAATTTGCCACAGCTTATTGTGGTTATCGCCGAACAGTACCACGACACGCGTCGATTGTGAGTTAAATGATGATGGCGTATGCAAAACAGCATGCTCAACCAGCTTGACGATTTCGTCATTTGAGACAGGTAATTGATTGCTCAATGCATAGATAGAACGACGTTTTTCAGCCAATTGCTGTAATGTTTTTAGATCTGACATAGTGTTTCTCCACGTTATTAGTATTGATTGTTTAACTGCGGTTAATATGGATGATTAATGAGTATGGGAGTAATCCAACTAATCCCATACTTTGGTTTCGTACATAAAATTGATGATAGATGAACCTTTAAAAACTGCGTTCATAGACAATGTCTAACGGCTTTCACCCTTAAAACCTTGCGGTAATTCTGGTGCTGGTAAACGCTTCATATCAGAGTCCACATTACCAAAACGCTCATGACCATTATTCCAGTCACTGATTGACTGCTCAATCTCTGCTTTATTGTCCGCGACAAAATTCCACCACAGTAGTACTTGGTTATTCAACGGCTCACCACCGATAAACATCACTCGCGTACCTTTTCTGGCAACCAGCTTGATACTGTTATTATTCGCAACATCGCTATCACTGAAGCGAAATAGCTGATCTTGTGCGCAAACCTTGCCTTCAGATACGATCTGACCTTCTGTAACCAAGATACCGTATTCAAAATTTGGCTCTAAGTTGAGAATGACCTCACCGTCCTTAATGAAGTACACATCGATACCCACCATGTGTGAATACTGGATGGTCGGTGCTTCGTAACGCTTACCTGATAGACTGTTATAGCTGCCCGTCGTCAGAATCATCTCGACACTATCCTCCGTCCACGTTGGTAGCTCAGGATAATGGTGGAAGCTACGCTCGATTTTCTGATCCGTCGGTAGTGCTATCCACAGCTGTACCATGCTCAGACCGTGTGCCGCATCTACTGAGCCACCCGTATCTGGAAAAACGCTTTGTTCGGTATGACTGATGCCTTGGGTCAGACCTGTACCCGCCGTCATGACATTGACTTGATTTTTGATAATAACTTGCTCATTACCTAAACTGTCTTTGTGCAGGACTTCGCCACTTAACATCCAGCTAAAAGTTTGCAGGTTAGTATGTGGATGGCGACCGACTTGCATGCCTGTCTCATCTTCACCAAACTCAGCAGGACCAGCGTGATCCAAAAAACACCACGCACCGATTGGCTTTTTGCCAGTATTGGGCAACAAACGGGCAATTGGTATGCCGCCTACCTCTGCCAACCGTGGCTCTAGAGTTTCGATACTCATGATTCATCTCTTATTATGTGATGCTGAAACTTATTGCTCATGACAATTAAAAGCTCATTGGAACTTCCATCAACAGCACCCTAGCATCTTCTTCTACGTCCATCGTAAAGTTCTTAGTATCGCAAACACCAAGCCCATCTCGGGTATCTAAAATGTTACCGTTTACAACGATTTTACCGCTAATAACAAAGATATAAACGCCGTTACTAGGGTCTTTTAACTGATACGTCTCAGTCACACCTTCATCAAAATCGCCCATGCTAAACCAAGCATTTTGATGAATCCACACACCCGCATCGTCAGCGTTTGGCGACAATACTTGATGAAACTCATTCGGCTGCATGATTTCATCGATGCGTACTTGCTGATAGCGTGGCTCAACGTTCATTTTATTGGGGATCACCCAAATCTGTAAAAATTTCACCGCTTCTTCGTTATCGCCGTTCATTTCACTGTGCGTGATACCAGTACCTGCTGACATGACTTGGATTTCACCCGTTTCAATAATGCCATTATTACCGATATTATCGCCGTGACCGAGCCTACCAGACAAAGGAATACTAATGATTTCCATATCACGATGGGAATGTTTTCCAAAGCCTTGACCACCGATGACGAAATCGTCGTTGATGACACGTAGAGCGCCAAAACCCATACGGTCTGGATTATGATAGTTGGCGAAACTAAAGGTATGCTTGCTTTTGAGCCAGCCATGGTTGGCATCGCCACGAGAGTCTGCTGCATGATAGACAGTTTGCATAATTTATCCTTAGATATTAATAAGTTAAATTTTTGTAAATTTATTATTAATTAATTTACTTAAACAATGGGTCTATTATAATTGTTGTCTGCTAATAGATAAACAACGATAAATGCAATTAACTATTCTAATTTTCAGAACAATAGTATGATAAACATAGCGTTAAATAGTGATACCATCACCATTGATTTCATAATAAATTGAGCTTATAAGCTCAATAATAAGTAAGCCCAAAAGCCATTACGCAATATGTTGTAGAAACTCTTTATCACGCGCCATCACTGATAGATATAGCACTGGCAATATAAACAAGCCTACCGCCCAAAAGCTCAGTTTAAGATACAGAAGCGCACCGACCAAAGCGCCTATTAAAAAGCTAAAAACCAATACCGAGCTGTGTGCCAGATCTTTAGCATTTTCAGGGCTGCGATTATTCAGATAATCGGTTAAATTAATACCCAGCTGCGTAGTATTACCCGTCATCAATACAGTTGGACTCATCTTCTTAATCACCGTCTTGCTGGCGGTATTTCGTATCGCTAAAGCGATCAAGCCTAAAGCGCCCGTTATCGCCACAGTGATATCACCTGCATCGACAAAAGGTTGATAATACAAACCAGCGACCATAAATGCCGTCAAAAATGCCGCTTCGGCTAAGAACAAGTGACTCAGAATTAATACAGGCTTTTGACTTCTATCAATACAAGTCTTGGTCACCATGACAGTCAAAACAAATAGCGGCAGAGCAGCCAGTTTAATCCATAGACCAGCCTCACCGTTGACCAAACTACTGCCTGCCATTACTAAGTTCCCCGTGACATGTGCCGTAAAGAACCCAAACAGGGTAATAAAACCAATGGTATCAATGGCGCCGCCGACCACCGTCAATAACACTGGCGTCTGATAACGCTGCCAAAAGCTCGGTAACTGCTCATTGGTAGCGCTGTGATTTTGAGTTGTCATAATTATTAGTTGCCCTCAATATATTTTAATTACTGTTTTCTTAGCTGTTTACAGTATAGCGATACCGCCAAATAACTCGAGCGCAATGACTAATGGTAGTTGCACAACCGGCACGTTCATCCATTTCATATAGTCTTGCGTCGCAGCGTAGCCTGTGATTTTAGTAAAACGTAAAGGATCAAAGTCATCGATAAAAATAGGCGACCAATCGAGGCGCTACACCGCTGTAATTTATATATCGTTGCTATCTAAGTATGTTTTCAAACCAAGAAGATCGTCAAACTAAGGGAATGTTCAAATACGTTTTTAGCCAAAAAATGGCATCAGTATAGGTGTTGACTGTAAAGGGATAAACAGCAATAATTACAAATATAAGTTCTCAAATTTAGAACAATGCTGCTTTAGAAAAATATTACTTTAGAAGAATCATAAACCTACAAAGGTGGGAAGGTAAAATGGGACAGTTAGAAGATATGGCGATGTTTGTACGCATTGTCGAAGCTGGTAGTATCACCAAAGCAGCAGAACAGCTAAATATTGCCAAGTCAGCCGTCAGCCGCCGTCTTAAAGAATTGGAAACACGTTTGGGTAGCCAGCTCATCAGCCGAACCACTCGACAATCTAACTTAACGCAAGCAGGTGAGCAGTATTACCAACAAGTGAACAATATCTTGAGCGCAGTTGATACTCTGAATGAACAAACCAGCGGCGCACCCACACGCATCGAAGGCACACTCAAGATGACTGCACCATTATCATTTGGACTCATGCATCTGAACGATGTGATTGATGAATACGCCAATCAGCACCCTAACCTACACTTTGAGTTGGATTTTTCTGATCGACACATTGACTTGATCGAAGAAGGATATGAGCTCGCCATTCGCATTAGAGAGCTGCAAGATTCTAGCTACCAAGCAAAACGTTTGGCGCTGATTCGTTATTCGCTCTGTGCCAGTCCCGATTATCTGAGCAGAATGGGGACACCTGAGACGCTAGCAGATTTGGAAAATCATGAGTTTTTACAATATGGTCTTGGTAAAACAAGCAGCCTAGAGCTGACCGATGAAGAAGGCAAAAAGCATAACCACACGATTAATGCCAAAATCAAAGCCACTAATGGTGAGTTTTTGGTAGATCTGGCCGTCAAAGGTCATGGCATTACCTTTATACCAACTTTTATCGCTTACCAAAAATTGGCACGTGGCGAGCTGATGCCCATCCTTCAGCAATATCAATTGCCCACGCTAAATGCCTATGCGGTGTATCCCAAAAATCGTTTTTTATCACAGCGCTGTCGCTATCTGATTGACTTTATAGCCGAGCGTTTCGGAGACGATCCTTATTGGGATAAATTTTGATTCAGAAAATTGAGCCGTATTCTAGAATCTCTATGCAGCCATACGAATCAAACTAAGCCACAATGATTGACATAAGCAAAGATTAGAACAAGCACATTGATACAATATCGATATTTTATCACGCAAATAACAGCACCTATCGATCACAGTCGAATCATCGCTTATAGCCTGCCAAATCTAGCAATCTTAGTTACTTATGCGTCCTACTCAGTGATAGCAGAAATTACACCAATCAGTTTTTTGGTCTTATACCTTGCTTCTGCTAGTGCCATCTTATTCTGCGCTACCACGGTCAATACACACGGCTTACCGATATAGTCAGTTTTGACGAATAGTATATTTCCAGCAGTGGCTTCGACGATAGTAATGTCGCACTTGCCCTGCTTCATTTGACTCGCAGATGAATCGCTCAGCGCTGATAGCGTGCTACTCATCGCTGCAAACTTGTCCGTTTGATTGCTCAATTCACTGATCGAAAAACAACTAATGGGAAAGCCATCTGTGGTGCATATACTGACCAATATAATTTCTCTATTGGCCTCGCACAATGCTTTCATGTGGCTTAATAACGCTATTTTTGCTGGTGATTTTTCGTCTACTTTTTCTTTTAACATAGTCATATCTGGCATTAGTCTTGATTATTAAGGGTATTAAATAATGACAACAGAGATACGGCGGACTCTCTGCTTCTGGGATCGGCATGGATCACGGGCGCCACTACATTATGCTGCATCAACATCATTCTTATTTCTTGTCCCAGTGCTGAAAGGCTATCTTTGTCAGCATCCTCGCAATGCGTAATACCAATGATGCACGTGGTCTGATTTTTTTCTGGTGCAAAAAAGTGTAACAGCTTATCTAAATTGGCATAATCGGGTGTCTCGCCATATCTAATCAAAATGAGCAATCCCCATAGCGACTGATTGACGAACTCCCATAAAAAAGAAAAACGCTCTTGACCTGGTACGCCGTAAATACCTAGCGCCATATCGTCAGACAGAGTGATACGCCCATAATCGATGCCTACCGTCGTGTACTCCTTACCGATATCGATACTAGATTTTGCTTCTGTTTCGATGGGGCTTATCTCGCTTAAGGTCTTGACCAACCGAGTTTTTCCAGCGCCTACTTCACCAATGATAGCTAGCTTCTGATAATTCAATTTTTTACCTCATTCCTAAGAATTTTTTGATCGCACCATAAAATTTATTAGATTTTTTCTCATTTATGGCTTGCTCATTTATCGGCTCTGCTTCTGTGACACTCAATAAACCTAAACGCTCAAACTCTTTGATAATTTGTGTGACTTGATGATGAGTGCCAAACTCACCACTGCTCACTAAAGCGCTGAACGGGTAAGGCTTCTTAGTCAATTTAACACACAGATTCATAATCATCTGCGGCTCGCTTTCATTGTTGAGGTCAGGCCATGCCAGCAATCTTAGATTCTTACCTTCATAATACTTTTCAGGCACAGTGTCAGATTTTTTTATATCAATAAAGGGCTGAATACGTTTCTGCTGATACTCATCAAAGCTGTTTAACACAGCACTATTGTTCTCTATGAATGCATTAAAAAAGCTGCCTTGATCCACAAAATCAAACACGCTAACGCCCCAGTTAGGAAAACTACGCTTGGCAACGCGCACGTCCAAAAAGACCCAAAGATCTTCGTGTCTAGGATCAGAAGCTATCTTGCTCATTAACTTGTCTACTTCAAGATCATGCCCTTCCAGCACTTGCAGATACTGACCTTCACGGTAAGAGATGATACCAGTGATTTGCGACTTTAGATTTTTATTTCGAGATATCCTAATGATGTCTGATAATCCAGTAGGCAGTCGAATACTGCGATCACTAATAGGTGCTCTACTGACGTATGCAATACATTTCATTTTGCCACCACTTGATAAAACGGCTAACGCTCGTTAAGTTGTCATCACTGTATATAAAATGATCACTCGCTATGCACAGTACGTACATAACGAATATGACCTTCTTACTAGTCTTGTTTAGTACACGGTAAGCAACAAGGAGAGTCTGACCAATCACCCATTGGCTTGAATATTACCAACCAAATTATATTTCTAGTTTACTTTCTACGGCTTGCACCTTACGGCGAGCTAATGCAAGGTTGGCTTTTGATTTATCAAGAACCAAATAAATAAACAAATCTTCATGATTAGCAGCAGGACGAAGGATGTGCAGTTGTGACTCTAATGTGATTAACATATCTTCGATTTCACCTTTGATATCAAGTGATTTCATTGTTGCTACTTTCGCTTTTACTACTTGTGAGTTACCTGCTGCCGCCAGCTCTAAATCAACACCACCACCGGTCATACCTAATACCATACCTGACATATAGTCGACAATACAGCCGCCCATAGCACCATCAAGATCCATTAATTCTTGTAAAGACTCATTGATATTTGACATACTTTCTTCCTATCCATTTGGTTGTGTTTAAATAAAATAATGCTATTTCGGGAACGCTTGTGCAGCTTAATAATACTAAACTGCATTGAGCTTATTCACCACTTGGTTATTAGATTAACTTAAATTTAATCATTTATATTTAAGAAAATTATGATAATTCAATATAAATAATTAAATGTGTTTTTTGGTACAAAAAATATAGCGTACTCGTAAACAAAACCTAAACCCCGTAGTGCTGGCTATTATATTCTATATAACAAACTAGAGAACATTTGTACCTAACCGCTCATGAACAAAAAACGACCACTGAGTAGGAAAAACAATCGCAATCAATAATGATTCTATTTTAGAGCTTAAAGATATTATTTTTAACCTTAAATTTGATCGATCCGTGGGTTCTCCTAATCCCATAATGAGAGAAACACAATGCCCGATTTACTCACAAAAAATGTCCAATTACCAAGTCATAAAAACTTGTGAATATCCGTTAGCGACGGGCATCAATACGACTATTTCTAGCAATAATATTTTAAATGCTTTCACGCCTCACGGTGATGCCTAACTGATTAGAATGGCAAATATGTATGCCAATATCACTCAATTAGCAAAGGATGAGCAGATAGCAGAGGTATTCGATATGATTGGCAAAAATACAGCGAAGCTTTTGTCACGGCAAACGGAGATCAAAGTAGGAGCACAAGCGACGTTGGTCGTACTAAAGGCGAAAGACGCAGTAGCCGCCATTAGAACCAACTCACAAGCCATAGCAGGCTTTAAAAATGGTAAACAAACCTTTTGCAATGAAGCCGCGCGTATTTGTTTTGAATGATCTGAATAATCTTGATGGCGCATATTCAGTTTATCGAAGTGCCAATAGTTATATCGTAAAACATAATGACAAAAACGATAAAAGCGTCGCCCAACTATACATTGGACGACGCTTTTCAGAACGGTTTTTTCACTATTTACTATGGCTTTAACATTATGGTTTAAACATTATGGTTTAAACACCATCGTTCAAGCGGCATAAATGAAAACATTAACTATCCATACAGATAATCTTAGTCTAAAGTTTGCACACCACCGCCATTCACAAATAGGGTTTGACCACTTACCCATTCAGATATTGGTGCGGCAAAATACAGCATGGCACCAGCGATATCATCCGCTTCACCTAGACGTTGAATCGGCGTATGCTCTAGCATTTTCTTTTCGATCTCTGGCGTTAAGACAGTTTGTAAGGCGTCGGTGCGTGTCGCACCAGGGCCAACAGCATTCACACGTACTTCAGGGCCAAAATCATGTGCTAAATTTGCCACCATATGATTGACGGCTGCTTTTGATCCCGCATAACCACTCATATTTGGGCTTTTATTGATACTCGACATCGAAGTGGTAAATACAATCGAACCATAACCCGATGCTTTCATGTGTGGCACGCATAACTGGGATAAACGCCAGCCACTAAAGACGTTCAACTCAAAGTCACGACGAATATCATCCACTGATATCTTCGCAGGGTTTTCACGACCGCCACCGCCGCCACCAGCATTATTAATTAAAATATTGATAGTCCCAAATTCAGTAATTACCTTGTCTACCATAGCGACCAAATCATCATCTTTTAAGATGTTACATTCGACTGCCAAGCCTTTGACGCCATACACTTCGATATCTTTAACCGCCGCATTGGCGTCTTCTATTTTTAGATCGGCAATCACAATGTTTGCGCCCGCTTGTGCCAGACGTAGCGCCGTTGCTTTGCCAATACCATTTGCACCGCCAGTCACAATCGCAGTTTTTCCTGACAGATCAAATAATTGACTAAATGCTTTATGTTTGAATTCTTGCATGATTATTCCTTATTATCGTTATTTATAAATAGATTATTTATTGTTATATTTATTTAAAGTCTATATATAATTATGCGCGGTCAAACTGAATCTAATGTGTCGAATTGACCCTCTTTTGTAACTTAAATATGGTGACGGCGTTTTCATAGACCGCACTGAGTATGTATCTCTATTAAATGTGTTTGTTTAGACCATCATCAGCTTTATCCAAATGACTGATAGTTATGCCAGTAAAACCAAATAGCAGCGTCAGCAACAGCGATAAATAACAGAAAAAAGCATACGGCAAATAGTCAAGCACAGGCACGCCTAACGCCTGACTAATGAAGACCCCGCACACGCTCCAAGGCACCAACGGATTAATCACCGTGCCTGCATCCTCGATAGTGCGAGAGAGGTTTTTAGGGTGTAAATTGAGACGCTCAAACGTCGAGCGAAAGGTCGTACCTGATATCAAAATGCTGAGGTACTGCTCACCGATGAGCACGTTGATACTGAGCGCTGACATGGCAGCAGCAAAGATGGCTCGCCCTGAATGCGTCAACGTGTCTTTTAGTCCAGATAGTAGCGCGGGTAAAATTCCTAATGCCGTCAGCAGCCCGCCAAGGCTCAACGCCAATATCACAATCGTTTGAGTAAAAAACATACTCTGCACACCGCCGCGTGACAGCATGCCACCGACCTCACCCAATACTAGCGTTTCAGCAGGTTTATACCCAGCAAAAAGGTAGCCACCTAATTGTTCAAAACTTGGTGAGCTATGTAAGTAAGTGATGATCAACGCTGTAATCGTGGTACAGATGATGGTGTAAATGGCATTGACTCTACCTATCGCCAGCCCTATCAATACTAAGAATGGCAGTACGGCATAAGAATGCACTAAACCGCTATTGATAAGCTGTGTCTGCAAAACCGTCACTTGGCTCAAATCTGCATTGACCGTTTGCCCAGAAAACAGCCAAAATAAAATGACAGTCAGTATCCAAGCCGGTACTGTGGTGTACATCATATTGCGAATATGCGCAAATAAGTCAATACCCACAACCGATGAAGCGATGGTACAAGTATCTGATAGCGGAGACATCTTATCTCCAAAAAAAGCGCCTGATACGACAGCGCCCGCTGCTATCGCGATATTGGCGTCAAACGCATTGCTCATACCAATAAAAGCCACGCCTAGCGTTGCCGCTGTCGTTAAGCTACTGCCTAAGGCGATGCCGATAATGGAGGTCAATACAAAGGCTGATATATAATAAAATTCTGGTGATATCAGCTCAAAACCAAAATACATGAGCGTTGGTATCGCGCCTGACATCATCAAAGCCGCCACCATCAACCCAATAAAGAAAAACAAATATATCGCACCAATACCGCTCATCACCCCAGCAGCCATCTGTGCTTGCATACTATTAAAGGTCAATCCTTTATATAGACCGATAGCCAATAAAACGCAGATGGCGAGTATCAAGGGGAGATGAGGTACCCAGCCAAAACCAATCATCGTGACGCCCATAATCGTGATGACAATGGCTGAAATAATAGCTGCCACTCCGGATGAAAACTGGGTCAATGTTTGTGGAGCCATGACGCGCCCTTATGTTGTCTAGTAATTTGCGATACTTAAGGGTTTACAAGTTTAGTGAGTGGCAATCATTATTGCTACCCGCTTGTTCTTTATTTGCTTTGTAGAGTACAAGACTGCCAGTGCTTAGCATGCTGTATTTCGACTGGCTTTATTGAACAGACTTTTTGGCTGTCAATAAACGGCTCTTCAGCAGCCCAAAGTAAATTTTATGCATAAAAAAAAGCCTCACTTTATAGTGAGGCTTTTTGCGCTTTTTCAAGCCATATTTGGAGCGGGAAAAGAGATTCGAACTCTCGACCCCAACCTTGGCAAGGTTATGCTCTACCACTGAGCTATTCCCGCTGATTATCGAATCATAGTGTTGTTAACAACAACTCCGTCTCGATAGGCTGGCTATTCTATCAAATATTCTGATAGTGTCAACCACTTTTTTATATTTATTTCTAATATTATGGCTTTAATTCGCTATTTATTGATGCAATCATCATAAATAATTGATTTATCAATAATTATTTATTTAAAATAATATGACTTATTTTCCACAATAATGATAGAAAATTAAGGCTCTACCCTTCTAGATGATATCACATTGCTTATGAGTCAATTTTTTGACTGATATTTATGCCGCCTATCAAGTTTGCAACAGTGAGTAGCGAAAAATAGATTTGTTGGTGTCAGCGTCCCTCTCACTTACAATCCTACGTTGTATTGTTACTTTTCCTGCATTGGTTTTGCCTTGGTAACATTATTATACTTATGCCTAATGACAGTTCGGGTAAAATTTTACTTTTGAGGTCGCGTAGCAAGCACAGGTAGAACATCAACAAAAAATTGCCTTACTTGCTACTTTAACTCTCTATTCTACGAAAAAAATTTAATACGAGTCATTTGAACGATAATCACTTTAACGACAACCGCTTTATTATTAACAGCCACTTTGTTCTATTTTACTTTTTATCATTTACAGCGAGGATGTTTATTATGAGAAAATTACTGACCACCACCGTGATGGCCGCTTCATTGTCGGCACTAACCCTGACAGGTTGTACCAGCACCACCAGCACCGGTGCCGTTGGCGTTGACCGTCAGCAGCTCTTACTGGTTTCTAGTGAGCAAGTTTTGCAGCTGTCTGCACAGAGTTATGCTAAAACATTACAAGAAGCAAAAGCGCGCGGCGTGCTAGATACTAATAAGGCTCAGCTTAATCGCTTAAAAAACATCGCTAATCGTTTGGTCGGTCAGGTCGGCGTCTACCGTCCAGATGCCGCGAAATGGCAATGGGAAGTGCATACGATCAAATCTAATGAGTTGAATGCCTTTGTGGTGCCAGGCGGTAAAATCATGTTTTACTCGGGTATCATTGACCGCCTGAACCTCACTGATGACGAGATTGCGGCCATTATGGGTCACGAGATGTCACATGCGCTGCGTGAGCACTCACGTGAACGTCTCTCACGCCAATATGCCACGCAAACTGGTATCGGCGTGGCCGCTAGCATCTTTGGACTGTCACAAGGTCAGGCTGAGCTAGCAAACGTCGCTGGTGACTTGGGGCTGAGCCGTCCACACAGTCGCACACAAGAAGCTGAAGCCGATCAGATTGGTCTAGAGCTAATGGCACGTGCAGGCTATAACCCGCAAGCAGCAGTTACCTTATGGCAGAAAATGCAAAGCGCAAGCCAAGGTGAGCCACCACAGTTCTTAAGCACTCACCCGACCAGCAGTAATCGTATTGCTCAACTGCAATCATTGATGCCTAAAGTCATGCCGCTTTATCAAAAAGCGCGTCGCTAATGAGGTGATCCGATTTCATGCTTTGAGTAAGTGGTAATAGCTTAATATCCATCGCTTAGAAAAGCAGAGTACATGTTATAAACTGTACTCTGCTTTTTTTGCTGTTAGCTAATAAGTGATCGCACTTGCCATTAAAGAGAATATCTTTCATTGCTATATTTTTTTAGAAACAGGGTTACTTAAAAGTTTAATCGCTTACAAACACACGCAACTTAATAGCAGGCTTTACCACTAATAGCGTCTGTTATAATGGGCATGATATGCAATTCACAAATTGCTAAGTATGATACCGCCAAATACTATAAGTACTATTAAGCAAAATATATGGAAGGACTGTTATGAGTAAAACACCGACTGCTGATGCACTCAATGCTGAATTACAAGCATTGCAACCGCAACATCTAGAATTGACGAATGAATCGATGGATCATGCCGGTTATTTTGACGGTAAAGAAAGTCACTTTAAGCTTACGATTGTCAGTGATGCTTTTGAAGGCAAACGATTGGTCGCACGCCACCAGCTTGTATATGGACTGGCAAACTCGTTATTGACCTCACAAGGCGGTCAAATCCATGCCTTAGCAATTCATGCTTATACCCCCATAGAATGGCAAGGTCAAAGCCCTGAGAGCCCATTATGTGCTGGACAAAACAAGGGCTAGTAGCTGACTGTTGCGTAAACAGTCTTTTCCATACCATAATTACATGCAATCAATAAGCAGTCAAAATGCTACTTTAAGGGAAACGATATCCAATGAAACATTTACACATGCTCATGGCTGTATTGCTCATTGTGCTGTTTTTATACCAGAGCTATCTGGTTTTGAGCACCAATAAACTAGCACCTCGCGCAGTTAAAATAGCGACCCATATCATCTATGCCCTTATTATTGTGTCAGGGGCAGTCATGTTAATGCAATTAATGAGTGCCAATGCACCGATACAATGGGTATTTGCCAAAATTATCTTACTGGTCGCAGCCATTAGTTCTAGCATAAAAGCCTTTAATAGTAATGCAACACCCGTACAAAGAAAAACAGGGATTCTTATCGCTGCTATCGCATATATTGGTATCGTCATACTGGCTTTCGCTAAGCCTGGCAACCTATTTTGATGAGTATTGAATAGTAGAGTTGCCCAAATAGTCGTGTTGCTAGGGGTGAAAAATATTTGATAACCGATGTATTTTCAATATCTTAATGACATTATTTTTGCTATCTTAAACAAATATAATCACCTCAACCTAGCCTAATGGAGCCACTATGAAAACTCTTACTGCAGCGATACTACTGGCGACAACTGGCATTTTTGGTCTCTCAGGCTGTGCCTCTACGGGCAATGTCACGCCACAATATGTGCCACCAAGCACTTATCAAAGTTACGATTGCCAAGCCCTTAGCCAAGAATATACTCGCGTCAATCGCTATGTCGACGCGGCGCGCAATGAGCAATCAACTTTATCCGCTTCAGGTGTGGGGGTTGGGGTTTCTGCGGGACGTTGGGGCATCTCTCCTAACATCAGTTTTGGTGTTGGCAAAAGCAACAATACCAAAGCGCGCGATGCAAAATTATCACGGCTTTACGGCGAGCGTGATGCCATCATCCAATCCGCCCGCATCCAGCGTTGTAGCTTTGCAAATGGTGTTAAGATTTATGGCGAGTAAGGCTCAATAGGTTATGTTTAACAAGTCATGTTTGATGAATGACGTTTAACCGCTTAATTCTCTGATCACTTTAGATAGTATTTGTGATGAAAAAAGCCAGTATGTGATAAGCATGCTGGCTTTTTTGTCTAATTATAACGATTTAAAACTCAAGAATTTAAGCTTTGCACCCACTGAACAATTTGATCGCTAGGTAACGTACCAGATTGTCTCGCGACCTCTCTACCATTTTTAAAAGCCACCATGGTTGGCAAACTACGAATATTATAAGGTGCCGCTGCTTGCTCATATTTATCCGTTTGTATTTTGGCAAAGACTACTTGTGGCAGTTGCGCCGCTGCGCCTTTAAACTGCGGTGCCATCATTAAACACGGCTGACACCAACTTGCCCAAAAATCAACGATGGTCAATACTTCATTTTTCTGAATGACTTTACCAACCGTTTGGGCGTTTAGTTCATGCGGCGTTCCAGTTAATAATGGCTGACCACATTTGCCACAATTTGGCGCAGCACTAAGTTTGGCTGCTGGTATGCGATTGGTTGCCTGACAATGTGGGCAGACCAGATGAGAGTTTTGCTCACTCATTATAAGACTCCTATACAAGTAGCATGAGTATTGGTCAATCAAAATATCCATGCTTGATGATGTATTTATGACAAAAAATCTAGCGACTGTTTAACGCTTGCAGGTATTCATCCCAAGCATTTTATACAGAGGACAAAAGCGGAAAAGTCCTGTGAGTAAAGGAACTAAGCCAATCACGCCCCACCAGCTTTGAAAATATAAACCCAAACCGATAATCACAACACCCGCGCTAATACGTAATAAACGCTCAGTACTGCCGATATTAATTTCCATGGTTCAATCCTTAAGAGTGAAGACTTAGTGGTAAAGGAGTAATATAGCCATGTATTTACAGTACAGACTAGCATTATGATGGCTTGTACTCGTATTGTGCTTACGTAATGTTGTGCATGTTTATAATGTTTTGCTTTTACTGCTATTTATCTTATTGTCCCAATACGTTAATCGGTACTTTGAGATAACGGGTACCATTGTCTTCTGGCTCTGGAAAATGACCTGCATCGATGTTTACTTGTACCGATGGAATAATTAGGCGCGGCATATCAAGAGTGGCATCGCGGCGCTCACGCATTTGTACAAACTCTGCTTCATTGATGCCATCTTTCACATGGATGTTGCCCAGTTTTTGTGCAGCGACAGTCGTGGTTGGGCAGTGTTTGCGACCCTTGCTTGGATAATCATGACACAGATACATCATCGTATCTTCAGGCAGCGCAAGGAGCTTCTTGATTGAGTGATACAACGTCTTGGCATCCCCACCTGGAAAGTCACAGCGAGCCGTGCCGACATCAGGAGCAAATAAAGTATCACCAACAAAGACCACGGTCTTTTCATCATCAGTGGCAATATAGGCCATATCGGCTGGCGTATGACCTGGCACATACATGACCGTAAGAGTAATATTCCCAAGCGCCAAGGTGTCGCCATCATCCGTTAGAATATCGAACTGGCTGGCATCGGTGCGAAAGCTGGTATCAAAGTTGAATATTTGCTTAAATATTTTTTGCACTTCGGTGATATGTTGACCGATTACCAACTGCCCACCGAGTTTGTCTTTGACGTGTATCGCGGCGGATATATGGTCAGCATGCGCATGAGTCTCTATGATGTAAACCAGCTCCCACCCATGCTCGCGGACGAACTTAACCACCTCATCGACGCTAGTAGTACTAGTGCGCCCTGACTTAGCATCAAAATCCAATACGGGATCGATAATGGCACAGACTTGTTGTTGGACGTCCGCGAGTACGTGAGTATAAGTTTCTGTGTCGCTATGTAAGAATGAATGAACTTGCATGGCTACCTCTTTGCTTTTAGATGAATATTTTATTTTTTGATAAATTGTTCAGTATAATATGCGCTGGCTTATGCTTATCGTATTTACAGCCATATATTTATCAACGATTCATACCAATATAGCAACGATTTAACATTTTATCAATTTATATAATGTAAATAATGATAACTTGCTATCGCTAGCAATATCATTGATAATTAACTATCTCTTAGCTATAAATCTTAAATTTTTTATTATGTCTTATATAAGGAGCTTGCTCTGACTACTTCTACTTCAGCATTGAGCACCTCGACTACTAGCATTGATGACTTGTCATCTAGCGTAGCAGACTTTGCACCTAAAGACCTTGCTGAGCAAATGCAGCAAGCGTCCATGCAAGCCAGCCAGTTATTAAAGTCGCTTTCACATCCGGATCGCTTATTACTCTTATGTCAGTTGACTCAAGGAGAGTATTGCGTCAGCGAGCTTGAAAGTTTAGTCGGTGTTGGTCAGCCAAGCCTGTCACAGCAGCTCGGTATCCTACGCAAAGATGCGTTGGTGGCGACCCGCCGCGAAGGCAAGCAAATTTATTATAGTATTGCCAGTGACGATGCCTTGGCGGTGTTACATTTGTTGTATGAACGCTTTTGTGCCAAAAATGACAGCTAGTTTGTTGGCTTGAGTTTTTAGCGTCAATTTTTAGCTTCATTCTTCAGCATGACCTTATGAATTTAGTGCTTAGCTGTAATTAAACTTTTTTTATTTAACTTTTTCTTTTATATTGTGATGACGTATTGCTATGCCTTCTATCGCCGCTCGTCTGATTCCTGCTTGGTTGCGTCAATACCAGCTGTCTGCCCTGCCAACTGATATTATTGCTGGGTTGGTGGTTGGGGTGCTCGTCATTCCACAAAGCTTAGGTTATGCGGTATTGGCAGGATTGCCACCCGTCTATGGACTCTACGCGGCCATCGTTCCCGTGCTGGTCTATGCATGGATAGGCTCGAGTAATGTGCAAGCAGTAGGGCCTGTCGCTATTACTGCGATTATGACAGCCAGTAGCCTACATCCTTATGCTACAGAGGGCACTCAGCAGTATATATTGATGGCAAGTTTGCTGTCATTGATGGTTGGTACGATGTTATGGTTGGCAGGTCGGCTCAAGCTTGGCTGGATTATGCAGTTTATCAGTCGCGGCGTTTCAGCAGGCTTTATCAGTGGTGCAGCCGTATTAATTTTTATCAGTCAGCTTAAATACCTGACCGCGATTCCTATTGCTGGAAATAGCTTAATCGGTTATCTATCAAGCATGCAAATGTATGCGCGCCAGCTACACCCGCTAACCTTAGTTATTGGTGTCATTGCTTTTGCACTGTTGGTGGCCAATCGCTACGGTAGCAAATGGCTATGGAAATCTTGGTTATCAGTGTCTTATGCCAAATGGGCTGAGCGGCTATTTCCGCTCATTTTGCTTGGTATTGCGATTGTTTTGAGCATCAGCTTACACTGGACAACGAACGGCGTAGCCACGATTGGTAGTATTCCACAAGGCCTACCAACCTTTACCCTGCCCTATGTACCAAACTTCGATGAAGCACTGAACCTATTACCTAGCGCAGGTTTGATGGCATTGATAATATTTGTCTCTAGCAGCTCCGTCGCTAGCAACTATGCACGCCTGCGCGGTGAGGCTTTTAACGCCAATAGTGAGCTGACTGGACTGGGGCTCGCCAATATGGCGGGCGGCTTTTTTCAAGGCTTTACCGTCGCTGGCGGATTTTCGCGCACCGCTATCAATGCCGACTCAGGCGCCAAAACACCAGTTGCAAGTTTAGTAACCGTGCTGGTCATGATTGCTGCTTTAATCGCTTTTGGCAATGCACTCGCACCACTGCCCTATGCTTTATTGGGCGCGACCATCATGGCATCAATCATCGGTCTCATTGATATGGCAACCTTAAAGTCGGCATGGCAACGCGACCGCCTAGATGCAGCCAGCTTTTTGGCAGCATTCGTTGGTGTGCTGATATTTGGATTAAATACTGGCTTGGTGATTGGTTTGATGGTGTCATTTGCTAGCCTCATTTGGCAATCGAGTAAACCGCACGTCGCCGTTGTTGGTCAGCTAGCTGGCACAGGGCATTTTCGCAATATAAACCGTCACGATGTAGTGACATTTAGCAACTTATTGATGCTGCGTATCGATGAGAGCTTATTTTTTGGCAATAGTGAATCCGTCCATCGCAGGGTGATACAAGCCACTCAGCAATATCCCGAAGCGCATGAGGTCATACTTATCATGTCAGCGGTCAATCACATTGACTTGACGGGACAGGAGATGCTTATCAGTCTCAATCAAGAGCTTTTGAACCAAAATAAACATTTAAACTTTAGCTTTATTAAAGGGCCAGTAATGGACATTATCGAGCATACTCCGGTCATTACTACCCTCTCAGGTCAAGTTTATTTAAGCACGATGGATGCGGTAAATGCGCTAAAGGATGTCTGATCGGTCTGTGAGCGATATGTTGCTTAATCAAGCATAATTATTATTGTCTGTGACAAAATATAGATATGATAAAAGCTGTGTTATGCTAAATTGGTATAAGCCCTTAAAAAATACAGCCTTTAGAAGAGATACCTAAAGCACAGCCTTTATAAAATGGCGCTTAGCTACAACACGATACCTCCAAACGTCTTTTAATATACGCGACCGAAGCTACTTATGACCGATAATTTAACTATTTATAAGCAAATTTATCCAAGCCAATGTGTCAAGATTGCTGAGCTTGGCTACCGCTCCGTGCTCAATATTCGTCCTGATGCCGAGACAGAAACGCAGCCCAATAGCTGTGATTTTACTAGTGCCACGGCAAAAGCCAACCTTACTTATCATCATTTACCCTTTGATGATGAGCGCTTAAGTATGGCGACTGTCGAGCAGTTTGCAGCGTTTTATCGCTCGATGCCTAAACCGATATTGATGTTTTGCGGGACGGGTGCACGTGCTAAATTGTTGTATCAAAGCGCATTGATGCAAGGTCTGTTATAACCATTACTATAAAAAAGCGATGGCGTTTACATAGCGTATATTTAGATATCTGTACATTAAGCTTAGGCTAAGACACTGCTTTTTCAGCAAACACTATACGCTAATAGCAAAATTTTCATTTTTACTCTAAAAAATAAGAAGGAGCTCTTATGAGCCATCAAGTTAGTATTACCGGACAAATCACCCCTGATCAAATACCGATGATTGCTGAAAATGGTTTTAAAACCATTATTAACAACCGTCCAGATGGTGAAGAACCAAATCAACCGACCAGCGCTGAGATTGAAGCCGCTGCTAAAAAAGCAGGTCTTGCTTATAAAGAAGTGTCTTTTGCTGGTAGTGAGCTCAATCAAAACCATGTCGAAGAATTTGCTGACTTTTTTAATCAAGCTGAGCAGCCAATGCTGATCTTTTGCCGTACCGGTAACCGCTCAACAGGTATCTACGAAGCGGCTAAGCGTATGGATTTATTAGACGATTGATAGTGATTTAAATACAATTACTACTGCTAAAAGAACGCCCATCCAAATTTGGATGGGTATTTTTTTGAAACTACTGAACTATAGACTGGTTAATTTCTAATATTGAGAACATAATAAAATCTTACTTATACAGCTCAATAGGATTTTATGATGCAAAAACCGCTACTCATCATCGGCAATAAAAACTATTCGTCATGGTCATTGCGAGCTTGGCTACTACTCAAGGCATTCAATATTGACTTCGATGAACAGCTGATTGAGCTTTTTCATCCATCCGCGACACCTATTCTCAATGAACATGCACCAACAGGAAAAGTGCCAGTTTTAGTCTATGGTCAAGGTGATGAAAAAGTTACGGTATGGGATACTTTAGCGATTGCCATTCACGCCAATGATTATTTGACAGACTTAGATCTTTGGACAGGATTGAGTAAGTCTGTTGCTGAGACCAATACTAGCACTAGAATAAATAGCGCTTATTGCCAAAGCATCATTGCTGAGATGCACTCAGGGCTAATGGGTATCCGTAGTGAGATGCCGATGAACATTCGAGCCATCGCGAGAATACAACCCAGCAATGCCTGCTTAAATGATATCGCGCGTATAGAAGAGATTTTTGCAGATTGTTTAAAAAATCGCTCAACAGACAGTTATCTATTTGGTCATTTCACTGCCGCTGATGCTTTTTTCGCACCAGTAGTGCTACGCTTGCAAACGTATGCCGATACCTCTGACATAGTATTGAAATCAACGACCAAACAATATTGTGAAACGATGTTAAACAATCCTCATATACAAGCTTGGATCGATTCAGCTTTAAAAGAGACACGCGTAATCAAAGAAGATGAAGCAGGTGAGATTTTATCTTTGAATGGCGTTTTAGGTCATTAGGACAGCTCCATATCCAGTAATTAGCTATGTCATCGATAACAATCATAGTGAGAAAATGATACTCAACGAAACAACTAACTAGCTCTATATCACTATAGTGGATAATCTTTAGGCTTTTGGTACCCTTTTTTCGGCTCATATTTTATTTTATAGACCTGATTGTTATAGGTCTTTTTTTCTGAACCGTTATAGTTATACTCATGACCATTGACTGTAATTTCTAACGGGTAAAAACCATTTATCAGCGTCGTTTTATCGATATTGAGTTTAGCTTTAAGCAATGTGCAATATTCTACCTTTCTATCTTTACTACAGCCAGATGGTGCTATAGGATTGTTTTCTGTAGTTGCTTTCGCAGCTATATGACTATCTATCACTTTTTTTGACTTAGGATCTGGTGTCATTAATACGTATTCAGAAAAAGATTGAACGTAGTGCGAGTCACTATGAATATTAATAAATCCCCACTTATCAGGGGCAACTTGTATCAGCTTCCAGTCTTTTAGTCCTTCACCAGAAGCCCCTGCATTCATCGCTGGATTAGCGTATTCTACCTCCCAGCCTGAACTTTGTGGCTTTAAGACAAACATACCCACTAGACCAGTATCAGCGTGAGAACTATATGACGCGGCACCACTTTCATGAAAAGCGACGTCACCAATGACTGATATATATAACCGCTTACCGTGTTTGGTTTGTACCTCTAGTTGTCTATCAATCTCAATGCAATATCCGCTTTGATGAGGTGTTTCTTCGCCAGATGATGAGCCATTATTAGCAATAATACCTTGGCACTGCTTAGCCTTGTTATAGATAGGATAATATTCTTTAATAATTTCATTAACGCTTTTTGCTGAAGCTGGCATTGATGAGCTCATAAGCATAATCGCACTAACAGCGCTCAAAGTTATTTTTGATCGTTTAACGTTTATCATGCTTTCTCTTCTTTTATGAGGTCAAATTTAACGCTTATAAATGCCCTAGCTCATCTAGTTCTCTAAGCCTATAGGATAGTTATCAGGTATTTGATAGCCCTGACCTTTTTTATAATGAAAGGTATAGTTTGCATTTTTATAAGTCTTATTATTTTTGCGACCGTTGATGGTAAAGCTTAGGGGGTAGAAACCATCAACTACTTTACTCGTATCAATGCGCTGTAATTTAGCATTGATATCATCGCAGACCCGTTTTACCTCATCGCTACAAAGATCAGTATAAGCACTAAAATTACTATTATTAATCAAGCTTTTTATAATATTTTGCCCACTAGGCGTTAATATAACCAAACGGGTTTCTACATAACCCAAATACTCGTAACCATCCTCATTTACAAAGCCCCAAGTATTGGGAGCAAAGCGCATCAACTTCCAATCATGCAGTCCCATACCCTGTGCACCAGCACTCATAATAGGACTTGCCGATTCTATTTTCCAGTTGTTGCCATTTGGCTTTAAGACAAACATACCCACCAAGCCTTGGTGAGAAAGAGCATTGTTACTATCTATCAATCCCTCATCGTGCTCACCAAATTTTATATCGCCAGTGACTAGCACATAGAGACGTTTGCCTTTATTAGTCTCAACCATAATTTGACGGTCAATTTCGACACAATGACCCGTTTTTTTATCTTCAGCAGAAAAGACACCATAAAAACTTGAGTCAATGACCACACTGTGGCACTTAAGTTTCTTGTTATAGAATGGATAATAAGACTCTAATAGACCCATAAGAGTCTTGTTTAATATAGGGTTATTAATTTGAGTGGTGTTCGCTAGCGCATGACTGCCATAAAATACATAAGATATAGTGGCTACAAAGGCTATGCGCTTAAAAATTGATGTATTTAAATGCTGCAAAATAAGTTCCTTTCACCATCGTTTTATCGATAATCAATTTAGTTATACTCTACACAATTTACATTGCCAAATGTAAGTCAACTTATATTATTTAACAAGCACTAAAACATCATCCATAAAAAAACCACCTCAAAAGAGGTGGCTTCTTAGACTAACTTTGGTGCGGAACAACTTACTGCATCACTAAGTATTCAAATGCTGATAATGCCGCTTTACTACCCTCACCCATCGCAATATTAATCTGCTTAAACGGCACAGTCGTGACGTCACCACAAGCAAAGATACCTTTGCGATCAGTACGGCAGCGCTCATCAATTTCAATCTCGCCAAAGCGGTTTAAATCAACAAAGCCTTTAACAAACTCAGTATTCGGTACTAGACCAATCTGTACGAACACCCCTGCCAAGTCACGCTCATGGATATCACCTGTACTGCGATCTTGATAGACAACAGAAGTCACTTTACCATCAGTCGCTTTGATTTCTTGCGTCGCCGCGCCAGTGACAAACTCAATATTATCTTTTTCTTTGGCTTTGTTAATCAATACCTGATCCGCTTTCAAATCATCAGCGAACTCAAGTACCGTTACATGCTTCACGATACCGGCAAGATCTAATGCCGCTTCGATACCAGAGTTACCACCACCGACGACAGCAATATCTTTGCCCTTAAAGAATGGGCCGTCACAGTGAGCGCAGAAAGCCACGCCTTTACCGATGTTCTCTTCTTCACCCGGAACACCAAGCTTACGCCACTGAGCACCCGTCGCTAAGATAATACTACGTGTCTCAAACGTCTCGCCCGTGTTTAGATGAATGCGGTAGTTTTCATCTTCCGTCTCACTGATTTCTTTGACGCTGACGTGCTCTTTTAAAGTAATATCGTATTCGCGCAAATGTTTTTCAAAGTTCGCTGATAGCTCACTACCAGTCGTCAAAGGCACAGAAATCAAGTTTTCGATATCCTGCGTGTCTTTCACCTGTCCGCCGATACGGTCAGCGACCATGGTGACTTTTAAGCCTTTACGAGCGGTATAAATCGCAGCAGCAACCCCTGCAGGACCAGCACCAATAATCGTCACATCTTGCTGCTCTAACTGCTCAGCATCGTCATCAGCTTCTGCTAATAAGTCAGGGAACTGCTCTTGCAACTTTTCAATCAATTTTGCCGTGTCGATGAGACCATTGGCAAACGGTTTACCATTTAAGAATACCGCTGGTACACCTTGGATGTTATTGGCATCAACTTGCTCTTGGAATAAAGCACCATCAATCATCTCGTTACTGATGTCATCGTTCAGTAGCGCAAACTGGTTCAGCGCTTGTACGACTTCTGGGCAACTGTGGCAAGACAACGATACATAAGTTTGAAACTGCAACGGCTTGTTAAAACGCTTAATCAGCTTTTGAATACTTTCATCCAGTTTTAGCGTATGACCACCCGCTTGCAAAATAGCCAAAATCAAGGAGGTAAACTCATGACCACCTGGGATACCACTAAAAACAATACCCGTATCAGTCAATGCGCCATCGACATGACTAACTACTTTAAAGCTAATTGGACTTGGTAAGCTGTCATCAGTTGCTGTTGCATCAAAATTAATTTTATCTGTGGTGCCAGCAATTTTAGACAAAAAATCAATCAACTCGGCGCGCTTATTATGGTCGCCACTACCCAATACAAAAGTAATTGGGCGAGTCATATTTTCACTATAGCTTTTCACGGCGTCTAATAAACTTTGATCTATCATGTTTGTTCCTCATCATTACTGGATATGTAACGGCAACTATCATGTTGCACGCTCAAATATGGATTATTTGGTATTAATAATTTTATCTAAAGTATTATAGGACCTAACTTTATGCCCTTTGATGTCTCTATTATCATAGGTTCTAGAAGTTTGGGCAAGCTGAGAAACTCAAATACTATGTTTTATAAAACAAATCAATATTAGTTATTTACCATTAAATTCTAATTAAACTGCTCGTTCTTATCAGATTATTATCATAGTAACGAGGTTGTTTTTCCGCTACAATCAAGTGAGGCTGATAGGAATAGTTCCTATTTGTCTAGTTGCAGATTGGCTTTTTTACAGGTTCATTAAAAGGGCTTTCTGCTGCTATTAGGCTTTATCTATATTGTGTTAAATATCGTTCTGGCTTAATAAAAATCAAGTCTCAAAATCATAGCAATTCATCACAGCACTTTTAACGACAATGCGCGGATGCTTATCGTAAGCTTGCGCTTCATAACAAGGATGACAACATGAGAAAGACTGATACATGGCAAGACAACAGAGATATTATTGCTGAGCTCAAGCTGAAAGACAGCCACTTCGCGAGCATTTTTGATGAGCATACTCAGCTTGATCAGCAAATTAATCAACTGGATAAAGACTTGGTAACACACACCAGTCGCGATGAAGAAATTGAACAAATGAAACGACGAAAACTGCATTTAAAAGATGAGATCTATAAGATAATTGACAAAAATAAAATTCAATCTCATGCTTAGCGCTTCATTTATTATCACAAGACAGAAGTAAAATTCTTCATTGATACATACCATAAAAAAGCCCCCATCAACTTAGGCTGATGAGGGCTTCATTTATAGTACTGATTTAACTAATAGCATTATATGCAATACTACAAATATCTAAATCGTTAAACTGATTCATGAAATCAGGAGTTAGATTTTACCAACCAGATCAAGACTTGGTTTTAGCGTTTCTTGACCAGCTTCCCAAGCTGCAGGGCAAACTTCGCCATCGTTTTCACGAACATACTGTGCTGCTTTCACTTTACGTAGCATATCTTTTGCACTACGGCCGATACCGCCAGCATGGATTTCAGCTACTTGAATCAAGCCATCAGGATCTACTAAGAATGTACCGCGCTCAGCTAAACCAGCTTCTTCAATCATAACGTTGAAACCACGAGTGATTTTACCAGTAGGATCGCCGATCATTGGATACTGTACTTTGCCGATCGCTTCTGAAGAATCATGCCATGCTTTGTGCGTGAAATGAGTATCAGTCGATACTGAGTATACTTCAACACCAAGACCTTTAAGCTCGTCGTAATGAGCGGCCATATCTTCAAGCTCAGTTGGGCAAACAAAAGTAAAATCAGCTGGGTAGAATAAAAAGATTGCCCAGTTGCCTTTTACGTCTTCTGAAGTGATGGTTTTGAATTCACCATTGACATACGCATCAGCTGAAAATTCTGGGATTTCTTGATTGATAATAGACGCCATGATTGGCTCCTTTATAGTTAAGTTGATTGAAATTTTTGGTATGATTGTTTCTATCAAGCCTTTAATACTTTGGGCTACCTGACAAACTATACGCGAATTCTATCGTTAATCCAGTTAAAAGTTTTTAATGTGATGTTTTGTTTTATTAAACTTGTTAAACTATTCTCTCTAATTTTTATCATCAGTGCACTGTACGTCAGTCACTATACAACCGTTAGGTTACGTTAAGATGACATCGAGTTTGGCTATCGAACCGGTACACCAAATAAATCAGCATAATATATCGCGTTAAAAGCCCATTAATAGAGAGGTTTTATGATTACTTTACGTCAACTTGAGTTTGCTTTAGCAGTGGCCAAACACCGTCACTTCAAACGTGCAGCAGAAGACTGTAATATCTCGCAATCGGCACTGAGCTTGGGTATTGCCGAGTTAGAAAAGCAACTGGATACGCAGATTTTTGAGCGTAACAATAAGCAAGTATTGATTACCCCTATTGGTGAAGACATTCTCACGCGGGCGCAGCGGGTATTTTCTGAAGTCAATGATTTGACCACACGCGCCCATAGCCATCAATCACCGCTGGCATATCCGATGACTGTCGGTATCATTCCAACGATTGCTCCTTATCTGCTACCAAAAGTATTGCCTGCGCTGCGTGCTCAATATCCTGAGTTTCGTATGACCATCGTTGAGCAACAAACAGAGCGCTTACTTGAGCAAGTACGCTACGGTCATATTGATACGGCTATTATTGCGCTGCCTTATGCGGTAGACGGCTTACACAGCTTTGAGTTTTGGGCAGAGGATTTCTTTGCTGTATTCCCAAAAGATGACGTACACGCCACGCTTGAAACCATCAACGCTGATGAGCTAGCTACTGCCAATCTTATGTTGCTCGGCGAAGGACATTGCTTGACCGATCAGACGCTGTCTGTCTGTCATTTTGACCGTGCACAGATGAAATCAAGCTTTTCAGACGCCAGTCTAAATACTCTTATTCAGATGGCACTTGCCAATATGGGGACGACGTTGGTGCCAGAGATGGCGCTCGACCAGCTGCATTTACAAAACCAAAATGCGGTCGCTGTGCCACTGGCAGAAAAAGGCCCGCATCGTCATATTGCCTTTGTCACCCGTCTAAATTATGCCCGTGTCGATGATGTTAATTTATTGGGTAAAGTATTCAAGCAAGCCTTTGAAGATGCTGCCAATAAAAAATAATCAGTTGGTTATAAATTTCCAGCAGTTATCAAATGAAGGTTAACAATGGACGATTTGTCGCAGCTAGATACTGAGCTTGGTACGATTTTCACGCGGCATCTATCCGCTATGAGTAGCCATATCACGCTAGAGCAAGTGAGAATACTTTGGCAGGATATCGCCATGCGTTATAACGAAACGCAGCGTGTTTATCATAGCTTGCAACATATTCAGCAGTTATTTGGGCAGTTCGAGCAGGTTAAGAATAATTTGCATGAGCCGCATATCATTGCGTTAGCACTTTTCTATCATGATGTGATATATGAACCGACGCAATCGGATAATGAATTAAAAAGTGCAGAATATGCAGTAAAGTCATTAACTGGTTATTTAAGTGCGGAGCAATGCCAGCATACCTACACGCTGATTATGATGACGGCTAGCCATCAAATTGACGGGAATGATGAATGGTCAGACAAAGCTAAAGAGAAGGATAGATATTGCGATGCCGCTTATTTACTAGATATGGACTTAAATATTTTAGGGGCACCTTGGTCGGAGTATGAACAGTATGCTCACGCTGTACGCCAAGAGTATGCACATGTCGCAGATGGCGATTATCGCGTCGGACGCATAGCAGTATTAAAAGAATTACTGGCGCATCCAACGCTTTATCTAACAGATTATTACTATGCACGCTTAGAAAAGCAGGCTCGAAAAAATATTGAGCATGAAATTACGCTTTTACACGCATCTTAATAAACAGCTCACTGCCCTGCCGTGCAGGATGTGAATTATAGCTTGGTGCCATGATTTTAATATCAAAGTGTTGCTCAAAACGCTGCTGATATTCAGCTTTTGTGCCGCCAAACGGTGGCTCTTCTCGTCCAAAGTCTTTATCAAATAGCAACCCAATCAGCTTACCATTCGGTTTCAGTAATGCTGCCATCTGCTGCACATACTCGTCACGGCGTGATGGATTTATCGCACAAAAAAACGTCTGCTCAAGCACCCAATCAAACTGATATTGCTCAGGTGATAACTCAAAAAAGTCGGCGCAGATTAAATGCTTAGCTGGAAAATCAGGATAACGCTCAGCAAACGCTGCAATCGGCGCAGCGGCAAAATCAACTAAGGTGACATTGGTAAACCCTTGCTCATGTAGATAACCCACCTCGTAAGCATTACCCGCACCCGGCACCAGAATCGCTTGCTCTTTGGCAGATTCTGGCAGTTGATCAATATAGGCTTTGAGCGGTGGTGACACCTGCCCCATATCCCAACCGATACTGTCTTGCTCATAACGCTGCTGCCAAAACTGCGCTTGATTGACGTTTTCCATATGACATCCCTGTATGTATGATAAATAAGAATATTATTTAAACGACATAATTGGTATCGTTATGATTAATCATATCAGTCTTATCGACATTACTGAAACCACCTAAGTATTATTTCTAATCGAGCTGACCACCTTTACCTGCCAGCATATCGTGCCAATGCTGATAATCGGGCATCGCAGTCGCCACCGTTTGCCAAAAGGCGCGGCTATGATTGGCATGGTGTAAATGACACAGCTCATGGACAATCACATATTCGGTGCACGCAATAGGATAAGCAGGCAGATAAACGGATAGCCAAATCCGCCGTGCGCGCGTATTACAACTGCCCCAGCGCGTATGCATCTTTTTTAGGCGTACCTGGTTAGCATAAGCGCCGACAATCGGTTGCCATTTATCAAATAATGCAGGCATTGCTTCGGAGAGGTGTTGCCGATAATAGACAATTTTTTCATCATGGTTTAAGGTGAACGGTTGCTCTGCGCCCCACAACAGCAGAGTACAGTCAGCAGTTGAAGCTTGCGCTAAAGGGAGTCGTTGCCGCTTATATTGCTCTAATACTTGCGGGTGGTTTGCTATCGCCCATGGCACCCGTTTCACCACTGCCTGTACGGCTTGTGCGGAGCTAATAAACAATGGTACAGATACCAGTAATTGATGTGGCTTTAAGCGAAAGTTGATATTTTTAACCCGCTTTTTGGTGATATATAGCTCAATATCTGCGTGCGCCAAACGCTGTATCGACTTTTCTAATAAGGGAGACTGATATGCTGGCGGCACATTCATGCTCACAGCGCTTGCAGATGATTATCAAACGACATCATATGTAACTTGCTGTCTGTAAAAATACGCTCACTTTTATCTACAGCATCCAGTTCTGCCGTTGCCCAACGATGTACATCTAGTGCGGTTAACTGACCTTGCCCATCACTAACGATGAAACCTGATTGCACATCATGATTGTCTGTCTTATTAGCGCTCTGATGACACAACACTGCTGCCCCCGCACAATCTGGCAGGCTAACATCATCAATCAATGTGCAAGTATTTAAATCATAAATCGCCGCACAACCGCCAATCGGTGTGGTCACACATAGTAGGTTACGCGCACTATCGACCGCCACACTGGCAATATATTGATGAAAACGCTGCCATTGATTATTGGGCATAATGAGCGCTTTAAAATCAGTATCACCGCGTTTATGCATCAATACTAACGGCACATTGATATGCTTTTCGCCTTGGAATTGAATGCCTATCATCACCGTTCCATCGTCATGCATGGCTAAATGTCGCACGCTCATTTGATTGTGCTCAGGCATAATCTGCTCAAGTAAAGCACCATTATGACGGTTGAGGTAAACCAATGATGGACGCATGCTGTCTAAATTTAGCTCTTCACGCGACGCTTGCTCGGTTTTGATACCGCCATTAGCGATCACCAATGTCTCACCATCAGGATGCATAATCAGCTCATGCGGTCCAATACCATGCGAGTCATACTCTGCTATTTTTTTATAATTATCATAAGCATCATAGATACCGATTTTACCATCTAAACTTATGGTGTCATTCTCGGTCACATACAGCAACTTGCCATCTAAACTATAACAAGCATGCCCATAAAAATGACGATAAGTAGATGCTTTAATAGCAAACTTTACTTGTCCATTTGTCGTGTTTAATACCCAAAACTTTTCGCTCGGACGGCGACCCATCACCACGACGTCTCTATTTCTACTCCCGATAAATGTATTTTGAATATCAGCAACGGGCTGGACGACAATATCATGGACACGTTCAGGCATGGTGGTTTGCCAAATAATTTGTCTATCGGCATCGATACCGACCACACCGAAATCATTGTCATCACGCCTATCATCATTTGCTAATACGCTATTTTTTGGCATAGAGGCGACACCGCTAACCCAACAAATGGGTCGCGTCAGTACGGTGGTGGTATGTAGCGCACTAAAGTCAGCGACGCGATGATGATTGGTATTTTGCCGATCATCTATCGGTAAATGATAAGCGTGCTGCCATGCAGCAGCGGCTTGGTGATAGACGTGACTAAACCTTGCTAGCTGGGGTTTTGGTGTGGAGGTTAACGACTGCAACTGCGAGCGTATGCCTACCACATAATCTTGCAAGCTGGCATCAGGTTGACGCTGCTTGCGATAACGATGATGAATACCGACAAGCGCTACGGTACCCATTATAGTAGAAACCATCGTCAATGCTGATGTCGCTAGCAGCTCATTATTAGACTGCTTATCTTCTGGCTGCTGTTGTGATTTTTTTGCTGTCTTAGCATCGATAGAGTGCATTTTTTAATCGCCATCAGTACTGTTAAAGCCCACACGAATACCCAGTGTCGGAATCAATTGGCGCTTAATAATACGTGTGATAGTCGTGAGGTGATCATAAAGCTCTTGTTGAGTGGCTTTATCAGCAGCCCCTAAATCTTCTGGCATTTGCGCTAACAATGTCGTGGCATCAGCAAGTGCGGTCGATAAGTTATCCGCTACTTCATTTTCATTATTGCTACCCAAAATAGCCGTCAAAACAGGATCAGTCAGTGCTTCATTCAACGTGGCCAATTTAGCATTGATAATGGCACGGCTTTGCTCTGCGGTAGCGGCTGGCAAATGACCTTTTGCCTTTCCTGTTAATCCTAGCGGTTGATCGATGGCATTAGACTTCATAGTCTCAACCAACGAGAGTAAAGAATTAAACCATTGATTCAACCCTTGATCGCTTTCAGCCGTTTTATCAATGGCTAATAGCTCAGTGGCATTTTGCTGCCAGTTGTTCTCAATATCTTTTAAGCGCGTGCTCAAAGCACTACTTGCACTAATAACATAAGCACATTGACCAGCATCCAGACTGTCATTGGCATATAGCACTTCTTCTAATCCGGGCACCCCTTGCACGATGGCGCTCTCGTTAGCCAATTGCTCGGCGGTGAGCTTAGGATTGGCAGCAATCAGCTCGGCAACGCCACTGTGTACCAGACCGCGCTCATCAGGATAGTAATTGATATATAAATTACTCATGCTGGCGGTCGCTGGACCGAAATTAATCATCTCAGCGCCTGCCCATGCTTGTGCGAGCACTAGCCATTGATCGCGCAGTGCTTGCAGATCGTCACCGCTGACTGGTACTTGCTGACAATGCTTTTGTGCCAAATCATGCAGTAAATCACTCTGTCTCGCGGCATCGGCATAAGCTGGAATGACAATGTCATTTGCCACATGGGCCAAATAGGTTTTTTCAGTATCAGCACTGATTTCCACTGCCGTCACTGGATTCGCAGACGCACTACTATCTTCTGCTGCGCTGGTAGATGCTGCTTTGTCTTGCACAACTTTTTGGCTGTCTGCCTCTGATGCTTTATTGTCATCAGCAGGTTTAACGCAGCTGATAAGTAAGCCTGCGCTTAAGGCCGACAAGGCCATCGCTAAAGCATGATTTATTTTCATAAATTTCTCAATGATATTATCAATAATTGTTTAAACTCTAGTTCTTACGAACTCTAGTATTTGATTGGGTGGATAACCTCAACAACACTCACTTATCTTCTTAGCCATTATTCAGTCATTTAAAATAGTTGAATGGCATTATCTCTATAATGACTGTAAGAACGCATTCAATTCAGTACGACCTTGTTTATCGAGTTTGAGTACTTTTTGCTGTTGCTTTTGTGCTTCTCCGCCGTGCCATAGCACCGCTTCCATCAACGTACGGGCGCGACCATCATGCAAAAACGTTGCTTGTGGATCGACGGTTTGTGCCAGACCAATACCCCATAAAGCAGGCGTACGCCATTCATAAGAATTGGCTAAAAACTCGACTTGGATATCTTTTGCGGGTAATTTTCCAGCAATCGTGCGGTCGGCAAGATCATCACCCATGTCATGTAACAGTAAATCCGTATAAGGATAAATCACTTGTCCATGCTGCTCAAGATGGTCATCGTCGGTTTTTGGCAACTGATATCTTGGTGTATGGCAGCTTTGGCAGCCCATATCATAAAAGCGTTTTTTGCCCGCTAGCACTAGCTTATCGTCAGCATCGCGGCGATGTGGTACGGCTAAATTTCGCGTATAAAACTCCACAAACTTCGCTACTTCATCATTGACTTCGACGGGCGGCTTACCATTACCTTGTTCATCAGCACCAGTCGTTGCATTCATACAAGCAGTCTGTGTCGGCATGCAGGATTCATGAGGACGTATATTTGAGGTCAAGCCCATGTCTTCATTAAAAGCACTTTGGTTTTGGGTGATAAGCTTGGTTTGCCCTGCTTTCCAGCCAAAGCGTCCAAGGGCATGCTTGCCAGTCTGTGGATCCATCACCCAGTTGAACTTACCACTGATATCGCCATTCGTACTATTTTTATTATCAACCGCTTGTTTTTTAATCGCTTCATCAGGTATTTGCTCGAGTAATCCAAGCCCAATCATCGGTAAAGCCACTCGCGGCGACACCATCAAATCATCATCAAATGCCCCATAACCTGGTTTGGTTAAATTAAAGGTGGGCGCACGTAATGTTTCGATGTGACCATCTGCAAAAGTAACAGGCTTGTCTGTCCACTGCACCGCGATTCGGGCTTCAGCAGGCACACCTTGAATACCTCGATCTTGTAGCTGACCACCATACATAGGATGAACGACTTTTTCGATAAGTGAGTTTTGCAATTGCTGACGCTGCTCATCAGTGGTCGCTGGCATTGCAAGGCGAATAAGCAAGCTATCGGCATCGTCATCACTGGTCATCGGCGCATGACCGCGACCGTCCTTGACATGGCACGATTGGCAGGCAGCAACATTGAACAATGCGCCCAAACCATCGCGGCTGTCGGTGCTGGCAGGGGCAATCACCCACGGCTGCCGAAAGAACGCATTACCAATAAAGAAATGCCCTTTCCGTGACGCGGTCAAGTTTGATGAAGGTTTAGAGTAACTCTCAGCGCTGCTAATACTAATACCAGTATCACCACCTTGCTTGACCTCTTGCGGATCAAAGCTTGCCAATTGCTGCATTGGTACACCAGCGAGCGTTTCGATGGTTTGGAGGCGTTCAGGTGTTAGCGTTTGGTTGTCAGCATTATTTATGGCAGATTTTTCATTTTCAGAAACGTCATCAGAAACACTGTCCGTCGGCTGACAGGCACTAAGGGATAGCACGCATAGAATACTAAACGCTGGCTTTAATAGTATGGTTTTGATGACAAAAGACGTGTAAAAAGAGGCAGGAGTTTTAGCTTTGAAGACATTTGTGGTGTTCATCGTGGTGTTCATAAAGAGTACCTTAGTTCTAATCTAGAACCATTAAAATCGCATGCTATAAAGTGCTTCACTTCTAGTCGATAAGGTACAGCAATGCACTGACCTATCAGGCTATTTTAATACGGTAAAAAACACGCTGCCAACGGTGGTCGACAACGTGTGTATTATACCTAAATTATTTTTCCATAAAAATAAGTCTCATTAGCTTATAGCGACTTGTCAGGCATTATAAATATAGGATCTGTTGAGCAGACCCTAATTAAGCTGTGAAAACGAAGACGTCTCAACTTAAAACTGCGAGCCTGCGTCAGCATCTAAATTGTCAATACCGACTGCTTTTGCCGCATTTTCGATACCAGCTGTCAGCTCTTGTAAGCTAGTGATACTATTTTCAATCCAGCTACGACGGACATTTTGCTCTTCAGCTGAAATACCTTGTTTGCTCACTTGACCAGCGGTGGCAATCATTTGATCAACTTTGATGCCTTCTTTTTCGCCTTTTTCAACGATCACATTAAAGGCGGCTTCTACCTTAGCAAAGTCGGCAGCCAATTTATCAGCCGCTTCTTTGTTGTTCGTATCGACGAGATAGTTTTTAACACCATAACCGCCAACGGTCTTACCTGCGACCGTCTTATAGCTGCCGTTAAAGACATTTTGAATACCACGGGCATTGTTGGCATAGCTCAAATGCGTCAGATCACTAAAGCATTCGTGCTCATCTTCGGTAGAGCCGGTCACAAATGCAACCTGCATACGCTCAGAAGCAAGCTCACCCAGTGCTAGACTGCCCATCTGATACATGATTTGACGTAGACCATTATCGTATTTGCGAGCCATCAGATCGCTACGTAAGGTATTCTCACTTTCAGGCTGCCACTCAGCTTCCATTGCAGTCAAATCATCAACCAATAATTGAGTCGCTGCTTTTAAGAACGCGCCACGACGCTCACATATACCAGCATCTTCATTAACCGTCTCACCACTGGTACATTGACCCGCCTCAGTCACATAATCAGTCACTGGACGATTGCCTGCACCTTCACCAACGCCGTTGGTATCTTGTCCCCATAGCATAAACTCAATCGCATGGTAGCCGGTCGTCACATTGGCTTCACTACCACCAATCTCATTCATTTCTGCTAACAGCTCAGGCGTGATCGTGCTGGTATCTTGTTTGATACTACCGACCGTAATGCTATCGCTATTGATGATATTATCTTGGCTATTATATTCACCTTCATAGCTATCACTAACGTAGTCAATCAGCGCTTCATCAAGTGGCCAAGCATTTACTTGTCCTTCCCAACCATCGATACTACCGAGTGCTCGTTTATCATTGGCTGTCACAAAGCCTTCATCAAAACGAAAAATCTCAGTTTGCGAATACGGCTGGCGCGCTGCTTTATACGCTGCTTTTGCCGCATCAAGGTTTGCTTGGGTTGGTGTTGTCACATATGTTTCTACTGCCGCTTGCAGGACTTTAGCAGTATCTAGCGAATCTTTGTAAGCAGCATGCGCCATATTGGCATAGCTGATCACAAGTCTATCGGTATAAGCTTGATCAGCCGCTGATAGTTTCGTCGTATCGGCGGCTGTTGTGTCTTGCACTGCTGTTTGCGCATCGGCAGTAGTGTCCGTGTCTTCCTTGGCTTGCTTGGTACAACCCGACAGCATTAACAACCCTGCAAGTGCAGCAGCTAAAGTAGTTGGTAAAATCTTACGGCTCGTTACTGTGGTAATCGTCATACATATCCTCAAAAAGTATCGCAAAAGAAAAATGGGCTTTGAATAATAAAGAGCATTAGGGCATACCCTCATTTTAAATAATGCTGATAAAAACGAGGTAAATGACAGTCAAACAAGAAAAACAGCGCAGATAATATCAAGATATTGACCAGAAATTTGATGCTATTAGACAAAATTTAGCTGTTTCTAGTCCTATTTGGATCACAATCAATTGAATTGAGAATCTGCCCTAGTATCGCCACGATAACAAAGCTTTATAAATTATAGTGTTATTGATAATCATTATCAATATTTAATTAATATTAATATAACCATTTAGCTAACGATTGTCTTATAAATAAAAATACGAAAAACAGCTCTAAATTGATTTGAAGCTAACGGAATCGTAACACCTAAAATCATTTTGAATTTAAAACCTAAATATCAGACATAAAAAAAGGCCAGTTTATCACTGACCTTTTCAAGACTATAATGACAGCCAAACTATCAGCTGAATTAACGTACGCTGCTTGGCGCATTGATCGTTAATTCAACACGGCGGTTTTGCTGACGACCATACTCGGTGCTGTTATCAGCAATTGGACGAGACTCACCATAAGCGACGACATTGATACGACTAGAAGCCACACCGCGTGCGCTTAAATAGTTCGCTACTGCATAAGCACGATCACGTGATAACTTCAGGTTATAAGCATCAGAACCTGTGCTATCAGTATAACCAGCAACGGTTATCGTGTTTTGGTTATACTCATTTAGCGTTGCTGCAAGCTTATCAAGTGTTGGTCTAAATGATGGGTTTAAAGTCGCATCATCAAATGAGAATGTGATGTTGCCTGGCATTACTAGATCAATATTACCGTTCGCATTGGGCTTAACCGTTACACCCGTACCAGCCATTTGCTGCTCAAGCTGCTTGGCTTGACGCTCCATATAATAACCAACGCCCGCACCTAGTGCTGCACCGATAGCGGCATCACGACCTGTGTTATCGCCACCTGTTGCTTTTGAAATAACACCGCCACCTAAAGCACCTGCCAATGTACCAATAGCAGTTTTGTTCAAGCGTTGTTGTCCAGTGTTTGGATCAGTAGCACAACCACTAAGAACCAAACCTGACGCTACTGCTGCAATCATTAATGTATTACGCATAATATTTCCTCTTAAGTTTAAAAATTATAGACAAAGTGTGCTTTTTATAAATATTTTCTGTTAATTCCGTCTAGGTGCTTGTATACACTCGTCATTATTATGGCAATTACAATCTAACCATGTGTAATATTTTGTCACACCTCTGTATGAGAAGTGCAGAATGCTTTAATGAGGCTTTCACAGTGATTGGATAAGTTTGTCTGGTCACCTTTGGCTATTCATTATCATAAGATGTTATCACAAGTCACGTTTACACTCGTACACTCTGAGCCGTTTCTGCTAAAATTATGCAATAGAACTGGCAATGAATAATTCATATACTAATAAGACTGACCGAGAAGGATTTAGCATGCGATTGACATCTACTATTCGAAAAATACACAAGCGCAACCCTAAATTAGGCAAAGCCGTTTCACTTGCGACAGCGACTGGTGTTATTGCAGCCAACAGCTTCGGTGGTAGTATCCCCTTATGGTTAATGGGTGTCGGCAAAGTCATCACTGGTGCTCCTATCGCGGACAAAGCAGTCATCAAAATTGCTACTTATTGGATCAGTAGCAACAGTGCCTTGATCGATGACATGTTGCCGCGTAAAGATTGGCGTATCAGCTTACCCGATGACGTTCACATCAATGGCAAATATTTGCTGGTCAGTAATCATCAGTCTTGGGTCGATACCAGTATCGTGCAATATATTGGCGAAAAACGCCTGCCACTCACACGTTTTTTTACCAAATTTGAACTAATTTACATTCCGATTGTGGGTCAAGCTTTTTACTTTTTAGACTTCCCAATGATGCGTCGGCATTCTAAAGAAGCCATCGCTAAGAACCCTGCTCTACAAGGCAAAGACATCGAAGAAGCCAAACGCGCCTGTGCCCTGTTAAAAGACAAGCCGTTTACTTTGTTAAATTACTTAGAAGGCACACGTTTCACCAAAGCCAAGCATGCAAAGCAACAGTCTCCTTATACTCACTTATTGAAGCCACGGGCAGGCGGCCTATCTTTAGCAATTAACGCGCTAGGCGAAGACATCGATGGCATATTAGATATGACCATTGTTTATCCTGATGGTGTACCGACTTATGGGGATTTGTGGAAAGGAAACATCAAGCGCTTGGGCGTTGATGTTAGATATATCGAGATGCCTGACTCATTGTTTGCTGGAATTCAAAATGGGGGCTACGAAAACGATGATGAGGTAAAATCACAAATGTTTGATTGGGTTGAGAAAATCTGGCGCGAAAAAGACCAGCGTATTACCGATATGCTGGCTGAGTTTGAAACAAACCCTAAAGCTCCGAATACTTAGAGACATCGTTAAAAGAGCAACGGTACACAGCAGTGAGTTACTTTAGGTCATTTTAGAACCACGATTGACCACTGTTGTTTCAAACGCTAAGGTTAAATACCAACTCGTAAATACCAGCTGTAAATGATAATGCGTAATTATAATGAAAGATGGGTTGTTTTTTGGCTCTATTCATTGATAATGTGAATAGTCATGAGCTCATGACTTTTTGACCATTAGTGACTTGATAGCCCTGTACTATTTGAGCCGCTTATTTTTCGTGCTATTTATCATTTATAAGGTTTGACTGTGCCCGCTTCCTCTTCTACTAGCCTGCCTCTAGACTCAGCGCCTGTGCCCAATCAGCCGCCTAGCCGGCCCGATAATACGCTGCCACCGCCAAACCGACCAACGCCAAATCGTTTGAAACTTACTTACGATATCGTGATGATTATTGCTATCAGTATCGATCTATTATTGATTAGTATCGACGCTATCTTGATGAGTAGCTTTAGTAGCAATGCAGCGGGATGGCTCAGTATTAGCGATGCTCTCAACTGGTATCAAAATACCTTACATGAGCCTTTACGTACCGCTGGTGGATTTTTCACCCTATTTTTGATCTTTGAACTACTGCTACGTTGGGCGATTGCGATTAAACAAAACGTCTATTATCGCTGGTTCTTTTTTCCTTTTGTCCATTGGTATGAGGTATTAGGGTGCTTTCCGCAGCTACGTGCCTTACGTTTATTCCGAGCGGTCATCATTGGGCGACGTTTATACCAACTTGGTTACCAAGTGCTGCCGCAGCCATGGATTAATCGGATTAGGTTTTATATCGACTTACTGTTAGAAGAGCTGTCCGACCGCGTCATATTGACGACTATCCAAAACTTTCGGCAGCAACTGACCGATCCTAAAACGCATAAATCCTTTATTGAATCAACGATAGCTCGTAATCGTAACGAGATTGAGGCAGCAGTACTGTCGATACTGCGCTCAGAGCTAGCACCAAAACTGCAGGAGTTGACGGCATCGTCAGGCGGCGGCAGTATACTGGCAAGCGAGATGGGTAATGCTATTGAAGAAGGTTTGGCCAATACGCCTGAGCTACGTCGCTACCTACGTATGATACCGATTGCCGGTAGCTTGATTGAATCACAGTTGCAACACGTCGGTCACAATATAGGTGAAAACGTCGTTTACGCATTGAATAAACGCCTTCTAGATCCTGAGCGTCTCGACTCATTAATGGTAGCAATTGCCAATGGTATTGCTAGTATCGATACTGATAATACTGCGTTAGATACCTTAATTTCGAGTATCATTGATGACAGTTTGACTGAATTTGAAGCGCAGGTAAAAGTGCAGCAATGGAAGCATCAAGAAATGCTTAATCTATAATCCATACTGCTAATAGCACGCCTTACCTACAAGATATTAGGCTTGGCAATCAAATGAATGGTATGACTCAATAATAAAAATAACACCGTGAATACAGCGACAGAATTATCTCTTGAGGATTTATATATGACAGTTTCAGATAATGACACCCAAGGCTCAAGCGCCGCACCAGCATTACCAGCATTGGCATTTTATGGCAAGATGCTGACTTTTTCACGTTTACAATTTAGCACAGATGATTTAAGCGCGATAGACGCCCAGCTTGCCGCAACGCTTAGTAATAAATCTAGCAACATCCCCATCCTCATTGATAGCGAGGTCGAACAAGATCTATCAGCATTAGTAGAGCTTTTATGGTCGTGGGGCTTGCAGCCTATCGGCGTCGTGACCGGTACACTAGATGCGCAAGCCCGAGAGCAGCGATTGGCCATCTTCCCTGCTGATGGCAAACGTATTGAGCGTATCTTACCCAGCAAGAAAGCTGCGACTCAAGTGGACAAAGCTCCCGATGATAAGCGTACAGACTCAGCCGGTAGCAATTCAGCCAGTAACAATGATGCCGCAGCCATCAGCGAGTCGAATACAGAAACAACGATAGCAAACGCCACAGCAGAAACGCTGATGAGCGCTCAGCACATTACCAGCCTAATTTATGATCAAATGCTACGCTCAGGACAGAGCCTGAATCACGTTGGCGGTGATTTAATTTTGACCAATAGTGTCAATAGCGGCGCGGAAGCGATTACAGATAATAGCTTGCACGTTTACGGCCGTGCCCAAGGTCGCTTGGTTGCTGGCGCAACTGGTGACAAAGATGCCCGTATTTTTTGTCAGGTCTTTAATCCCTCATTAGTATCCGTTGCAGGGACTTATTGCTTACGAGACAACTTACCTGAGCACGTGATTGATAAATCTGTACAAGTAAGATTTGTAGAAGGCGAAGGCTTGGTATTTACCGTAATGGATGACGCTTAAATGCTTTGGCCATTAAGAACAATAAATGTGTCCATAATTTTTAAAAATGTAGACAGACTAAGCTGAATCTCATAAGACATGACGCTTATTGAAAAAGCTTAGTGCCAAAATCTCCATGATAGAGACTTAGACAGCGCACTTAATATTATAGTAAGTTTATTTAACAAAACTGTTCTATGATGAATCGCTAGCTCTGCCACTATCTACACTACTCGTAGGCGTCTATTTTATTATTCACAATAGGTAATATCGGCCAGCAAATTTTAGGTAGCAATGCTTTGTGATCCATATATAAGTTGTTTTTCTGCTTTGCTATGGACGTGCTATAAATTTTTGTTTATTTATGCTAGGCTACCTTCGCAGGTAGTGTATACATAGCATGTGAATAATCTGCAATTGCGCTATTTATTTATATAAAAGATATCCCATTGATTCATAGGAGTGTGCCATTGTGGCGAAGATAGTTGTAATCACTTCAGGTAAAGGCGGTGTGGGCAAAACCACGACAAGCGCTTCTTTTGCTGCAGGTTTAGCATTGCGTGGCTATAAGACAGTCGTTATCGATTTTGATGTAGGTCTACGTAATCTAGACTTGATCATGGGTTGTGAGAACCGTATTGTTTATGATTTTGTTGATGTCATCACCGGTAACGCACGCTTGTCGCAAGCACTGGTTAAAGACAAACAGCTTGAAAATTTGTATATCCTACCCGCCAGTCAAACGCGTGATAAAGACGCTCTGACAGACGAAGGAGTGGCAGAGGTCATGTCTGAGCTGTCTAAACAGTTCGATTATATTATCTGTGATTCACCTGCTGGTATTGAGCGCGGTGCACAGCTTGCCATGTACCATGCTGATGAAGCGATCATCGTCACTAACCCTGAAATTTCTTCAGTGCGTGACTCAGACCGTATTATTGGTATCTTGCAAAGCCAGACCAAAAAGGTTGAAGAAAACCAAGGCTCTGTACGTGAGCATTTGATTATCACTCGTTATAATGCCGAGCGCGCAGCGGCCAATGAGATGATGGACATTGATACGATTTCTAATGACATCCTAAAAGTTCCGTTACTTGGGGTCGTTCCTGAAAGTCATTCAGTACTTGAAGCATCTAACCATGGTGAGCCAGTTATTCATTATACTGATTCGGTCGCTGGTCAATGTTATGATGACATCGTCGCCCGTTTCTTAGGTGAAGAACGCCCACTACGTCATATTGATGTGAAGAAAAAGAGTCTATTACAGCGCTGGTTTGGAGGTCAATGATGACGAAGAAAAAAGGATTTTGGAGTAGCCTATTCGGTACTGACGACAGTAGTAGCGCAGGTAGCGCTAATTTGGCTACTGAGCGTCTTAAGGTTATCGTTGCGAGCGAAAATCGCTTAAACAACCGCTTAACAGCTGATCGTATCGAAAAAATGAAACGTGAGATCTTAGAAGTGGTTAACAAATACGTCAACGGCGTACAGATTGATGATGTGAATATCAATCATCGTTCTGAGGACAGTTTAGACGTATTAGAAATGAATATCAGTTTACCTGAGCACAAAAAGTAATATCTGTCTAAGAAGTATGCTTGGCTACGTCAAATTTGATCAAGCTAATAAATAGCGTACTTTCACGACTTTTTTGCTAGTTAAATTTAGTCCGTCTTAGAAAGACAAAAAGCCCTAAGTGTCATGACTTAGGGCTTTTTTGTATTGTATAAAATAGTAGGATTGTCTGTAGCAGCCCACGACTGTTTTGATACCCACTATTTTATACGTGCTATCAAATTGTCTTTTTTGACAAACTGATGATATAGAGCAGCACCGATATGAATGAGTGTAAATACAATAATGGTCGGCCAAATAATATCGGTATGCAGATCATTATAAAAGCGTGCCAACCCTCTATCTGGTGTGACAAATACAGGGATTTGAAACAAGCCAAAAATATCGACGGGGCGCCCACCATAAACAGACATCAGCAAACCAGCCATTGGCATTGCAATTAATAAGGCATATAAGCCAAAATGCGACAGCTTAGAGGCTAATAACTGCCACTTCGGCATCGGTACAGGTGGCGGTGCCTTAGTAAGTACGCGATTAAGCACCCGTGCTATCATCCAACATAACAAACTGATGCCAAAAGCTTTATGCAACCCAATATAAAGATTGTTATCCAGATTATCGTACAACAGAATCATTATCCACGTAACCAACAGTAAAACTGCACTGATCCAGTGAAATATCCGGCTGCTGACTGGCCACTTTGACACATTTGAATTGGTACTATTCATGAGCTGTCCTATTACCCTCATCACTAATTATCTATCATCAATGTTATAGACAAAACAGCCACTCATTCAGCGCTTAGCAATTATCGAAGTGATTGGGTAACCCCCTTTCGCTTGATAATGAAAACCAACCCAAATATAAGCGAGAAGCTAACTGTTTAAATCGACCAACTGATGCGCAATTTTATCTAAGTCAGGCACCAAATAAGCTTTATCATCGATGATAACCGTTTGGAAAAGATAGGATAGCATAACGTTTTCATCAAAAGGTAGGGCTGTTTTGTCGCTGTCTATATTATCAAGCTGCTCAGGGGTGTTGAATTCTTCAGGAACCTCAATATCTTTGACTTCAGAAATACGCACTTGTCGGTGGTGCAGTGCGCCTGCCGTTTGTAAAGCTAAGCGATGATCTGCAGTATTACCCTCTAATACAATCATGGTATCTGGCATTTGCTCCTGTGGTAGCAAATGACACACCTCTACCTTTTGCTGCTGCCACTCATAGGTTGCCGTGCGCTCATTATAATCATCCACACTCAAAATCAGGCTACTTGGAATAAGCCAATCAGGTTGGTTAAATGCTGGCACAATAGTGACATCCAGCATACCGTTATTTGTGGTCAGTAAACTCACTGCCTCAAACGAATGTTTCAAAATTTGTTTCATACATCGCTCACAATCAGTTAATGCAAAGAGGCTACTACTAATCTGTCATCAATATAGTCTGTTAGTTTTTGTGCTAAATCTGCTGGACTGCCAATAAAACCACAATACCCTGAATCAATAATCGCCTGAGGTTGACTCGGGCAAGCGCTTAAGCTGGGATCTTGTACCCACAATTGACTGTTATTTTCTTGAATGAGATCCAAATACTGCGAACCATCATTCCCCATACCGGAAAATATAATATTGATAAGCTCGCTACCATAAACGTCGCTGGTATTTTTGAGAATCTGACCAATAGCTGGCTTATACTCACCCTCCCAAGCTTGCTCGAGCAATATGACTCGACCTGTCGAATCACAGACAATTTGCTTATCAATAGGGGCTATAAGACAATGGCCTGCTCTTAAACGCTGTGAAGAGGTAATAACCTGACAATGCCAGTCATTATGGCGATTCAAAATGCGTGGTAGTGTGCCAATCATCGTTTTATTAAAATGGTGCGCCAGCAAAATACAAACCGGTAGCGTCGCCGACAAGTTATCCAAAAATTCTTTTATGGCACTCGGCCCACCCATAGAAGCCCCTAAAAATACTACATAGCGCCAGCTCACATCAGCATTATCAAGTTTGTGCACGGGTGCATCCATTAAAACGGGCAAAGCAAGCATATGTGCCAGTTTACGCTTTAATTTGCGCTGCCATTTGGCATATTGCGGTGCTTCATTTAGGTAAGGCGCTTGACTAAAACCCACCAACACCGCAGCAGGTTTAGACGCCGTGGTCGCGGTTACCACACTGTCATCATAATCACTATCTATCAGCCAGATATCAATCGCGGTTTCAGAGCGCCCCTGTTTTTCTTGCAGTCGCGCCCGTGACATACAGCCAACAAGGCTAAAGCCACAACTGCGTACAGTATCTGAAAAGGCCATACGCTGATGATGGTCTTCTGACACCACCATCACCTTAATGTCATCCTTATTTTTTTCTCTCAGCGCCAAAACACGTGCATTATCCTTCATAAGTCAAGCTGACCTTTTGACCCAGTATGTGCTGGATTTTATTAAGTAGCTCTTGTTCTTGGAATGGCTTACCCATGTAATCATTCACGCCAATCTCTAATGCACGCTCACGATGCTTTTCACCTGTACGTGATGTGATCATGATGATTGGAATATGCTGCAAGCGCTTGCTATGTCTGACTTGAGTTGCCACCTCGAAGCCATCCATGCGTGGCATTTCAATATCTAGCAATATCATGTCTGGTATCATGTCTTGTAAGATCTCAATCGCATCGACACCATCTTTTGCAACCGCCACATTGAACCCTTGGCGTTCCAAGAAACGTGACGTCACTTTACGTACGGTAACGGAGTCATCCACGACTAAAATAGTGGACTTAAATGCTAGACGATTTCGTTTAGAATCAGCAGATTGCGAGATATTTTTAACCAGCTGCGCATTACGCATCAAAGCAATCAAGTCTAAGATAAGCATGACCGAGCCATCGCCCATGATAGTAGCTGCTGAAATACCTGGTAGATTCGATAACTGTTGCCCTAAAGGTTTGACCACCACTTCAATACGTGACCCTGCAATCTGATCGACCTGCAATGCAATATTGTGTCCCGTACGGTTCTTAATGATAATAAGCGGCAAACTGGTATTGGTATTAACGACCAGCTCATTCAGTTCATTGCCTGACAAAATCTCATTTAAGTAACGTACCCGATAATCCACATCTTCAAAGTTTAATGTTGCATCACCTGACTGGTAATAGTCATAAAGCTTTTCTGGGTTAATCCGTACCACACGCTCAATCTGTACCAATGGTATTGCATAATAGCGATCCGCTGCACGAACAACCAAAGCATCAGATACCGCAACCGTCAGTGGCAAGCGCAGCGTAAAGCATGAGCCTTTACCCAGCTCTGAGACAACCGATACGGCGCCGCCTAATTGACGAATTTCACTGATAACGACATCCATGCCCACGCCACGTCCAGAAATCTGCGTCACTTGTTTACTGGTACTCAATCCAGCATGGAAAATATACTGCATAATATCAAGATCAGTTAGGCTATTATCATTTGCATCAATCAAACCTTGAGAAATGGCTTTATTACGTACTGCATCTACATCGATGCCGCGACCGTCATCTATTAACTGGATAACAATCTCACTACCCTCTCGATTCACCTCAAGAGTAATACGCCCACTACGCTCTTTACCTGCTTTTAAACGTGTTGAGGTATTTTCGATACCATGATCGACGGCATTACGGAGCATATGTTCAAGCGGTGAAGTGATACGCTCTAGAATGGTTCTATCCATCTCATCATCGGCATTGATGATCGTTAGTTCAACAGATTTGTTCAGCTCATTGGCAGTTTGTCGTACGATACGCTCAAGACGTGGCGTTAAGCGCGTAAACGGCACCATACGCGAATTCATAAGCCCATCTTGTAACTCGGTCTGCGTACGAGACAGCTGTAACAAAAGACTTTCACTATCGCGCGTCTTTTCTAATAATGTATGATTAATATCAATCAAATCCGAAGCTGACTCTGTCAAAGATTTGGATAACTGATTTAAAGAAGAATATTGATCCATCTCTAGAGGGTCAAACCCTTCGTGATTAATCAGCTCATCGTCTATCTGCGACAAGATCTGTTCCTCAAGCTCAATTTCCATTCGGCGTAACTGATCCGCCAAGCGCTGTACTGTAATACCCATATCTTCGATACTGTTGGTCAAGCTACTCATGCCCATGTCGATACGAGCACGGTTGATGGCTGACTCACCAGACAGGTTAATCATATGCTCGATCAAACCACCTGAGATACGAATCATCTCATTATTATTGGCACTCTGATCTTCCTCACCCGTACTGCTGAGCATAGAGGGCATTTCACTAATATCTTTTGCCAGATACTGTGAGTCTTGTTGCTCTCTAGCAATAAAGAGCGCTTCATGCTGCGATTGCAGGGACTCTTTAGGTATCTGCTTTAAGCTGTCAGGGTTTTTACCAAATTGCTGCAATGCCTCAATTAATAATGCAGGCGTCGGTGGGTTGACATGTTGTCTAAGGATGGATATCGCATCAGCAAGCCAGTCATGACTGGCAACCAGCAACTCCAATACTTTTTTGGTTGCAGGACGACGATTATCTACAAAATCTGTATAAACTGATTCCATTTCATGAGCCAGATCAGCGATACCCGCTGCAGTGACCATTCGTGCACCACCTTTGATGGTATGCAAATCACGCTGTAATGCCTGTAACGCTGTTGTATTATTGGTATCTTTTAAGAACAGTTGCAGATACTTATTACGATTGGTGAGCTCCTCAGCCTCTTCTAAAAACACCGACAATATATCAGGATCTGGCAAGCCATTCGCCCATGACTGTTTAATCATCATGTCTAGGCTCAGGGTATCCGATACTTCATCGCTGAGGTGAGCGTTGTTAGTCACCCTACTTTGTGCTTCAGGTTCGAAGTGGTTTTTCGGTATAGGTATGATGAGCTCTACCGTTTCTGGCAAGGATTGGGCTTTTACAAACTGTTGTAGCTGCTCAATCAGTGCTGAGGCAAAAAATGATTTTTTGTAATTTACGATATGCAGTACTTGCAATGACATTGTGTCTTGCACCATTTGCATTATTTCAAGCCATTGTGCTGTCGGTGTTCTTCTATTCTCTACAAATGCTTCATAGACACTTTCAGCTTCGTGGGTCAGATCACCAATACTACGAATACCTGCCATTCGCGCACCACCTTTGATAGTGTGCAGATGGCGCTGTAAAACCTTTAATGCATTAATATTGCTGATATCAGCACGCCACTTATTAAAACTCTCGTCTAGCGCGGCATCAAGCTCTTGAGCTTCTTCTAAAAATATTTCTAATAGCTCAGCATCCGTATCAATAGATTCAAGCTGTAGCTCAGCTGCTGCAATGGCTCGCACGACAAAGACACCCTCATCACCACTGCTATCATCGTCTTGGTAAATACGCTGTAGATCTGCAATAACTTGTTGGTCAATTTTCAATGACGTGCTACCAGCCAATGCATCGAACAAACTAACCAGTTGAGCATGACCGGCATGTAAAACAGCTTGGGTATCGATATTCCTTGCTGTATCAATATTATCGTTCAAATAGGCATAAGCGTGACCTAACTCATTAAGAATAGAGGTGAATTTTGGAAACGCTTCTGCTTTATTGGCTAAGTAAGCTATTTGTGATATTTGCTGCGCTATATAGCTCTGAACATGCGCTGTCTCAGAGTGGTTAAGTGCGTCATCTAATTCCCACTCAGCATCCAGTAATTCATCAATATTATTATCTAACAACTGCTCTATCGTTGGTTTGTTATCAGCCGCGACCTTATCATCGCTAATGACGTATTGCTCACCAAGCATGGCTTGCAATGAAGCTATGTCTTGCTGACTTTGCGCGTCTTCGATTGATATATTTTGTGGCTGAAGGTTCTGCTTGTAGTTGTTTAAATAACCGTCCATCAGCGTAGCAGACTTAGCCAATGCCTCTAAGTGTTGAGCGTTCATGGCCGTATCTTGCTGCTGTAGTAACTCTAAGCTATGCTCTATAGTTGCGCTAACCTCACTGATAGCTGCTAAAGCGCTAGAACCTGAAGCCCCTCTCAAAGTATGAAATGCACGTACAATCTCATCCGTTACTTCAATGTAAGGCTGATCTTGATGCTCATCAACGAATTGGTCAATATCTTGCAATAGCCCTTCTGCTTCGTCGATAAAAATCTCACAAAACATTTTTTCTTCTTCGCTTTGCGGTGCTAAATGAATAGGCGCTTCTGCTATCATTTCATTGACAGAATTAATCGTCTGCAGCGTCGTATCTATGGCTTTATTAGGATTATCTTGAGTGGGACTATGCTCATCAATAGCAGAAGATACTACTGAGGCTTGGATTGTATCAGGCTTAGAACGGTTTAACGCTTGCTCATATAAAGTAGAATAGCTAAATTCATCACCTTGCTGTTTACTGTAAGCATTAGCGCATGCGATCCATAAAGGCACCATCGCTGGATAACTTTGACTGTCATTTTCAAATACCGTTAGCATCGCAGGATAAGCAGCTAACACATCGGCAATAAGCTGACGCATATCTTCTGAGACAGTCACGCTATGATCCAATATGCGATTAAGCATATTTTCTATGGCCCAAGCCAACTCAGCAGTATAATTCGCACCGACCATGCGACCGGAACCTTTTAAAGTATGGAACCCACGACGGATATCCACCAATCCGCTTAAGTCGGCTGGCAATAATCGCCAATCTTCATATAAAGGTACGATCTCAGCCAATACTTCATCAGCTTCTTCTAAAAATATCTCTTTGATATCAGGGTCTGCATCATTAGCATCCGCCGATAGCTGCTCAGTTTCTTGCATAAAAGGTTCGAGTATCGGTGGAATATCGATAGCAGATAATGAGGCAACCGTAGGGCTCTTTGCGCTATCAGCAGTTGTCTCGTTTGACTCATTAGCCATGTCGAGAGCACTTAGCAACTCAGCACCATCAATCATTGGATGAGATAGCTCTGATGCTAAGGCTGATTCTGAGTCAGGTGATGAGGCAGAAGATTGATTACCGAATGTTGCTGCAGAATCAGCAATTGCAGGATCTAATATGGTCAGCCCCAAATTGATAGGTTGCTGTGCTATGAGGTTATGGCTTTGTAAAATAGTGACAGCAGAATCAAAGCTTGGAGATTGTTGCGCTTCAAAATCTATCACCAATGCGGGTAGTCGTTTGGCCGTATCCATCACCAGCTTTACCACTTCGTCTGTGACAGGCAGCGTCTTATCTAAAAGGCGATTGAGCAGATTTTCGATTGACCATGCCATCTCGCTGATGCTAAAAGCCCCAACCATACGTCCTGAGCCTTTTAAGGTATGGAACCCTCTACGCACTTCAGTTAGTGGGGTTAAATCCTTTGAGTCTTGCTGCCAGATAGGTAGAAAGTCTTCTAAATCAGCAATGACTTCCGTCACCTCTTCAATAAAGATGTCACGGATATCTGCATCCATCTCAAAATTATCAGGCTTAACTTGCTCACGAGCACGCGTTAGTGCGTCACTCTCCGTACTATCACCATCAGCGGTATTTTGCCCTACCACACTTTCATTATTCACCTCTGCATCAGTCAAAGCGTGGTTAGCAACGTCATTTTGACTACTAACAGGAGCAATCTCGCCACTGTCATCGTAACGCAATACGTTGGTCGCTACGGATTTTTGGGTAAGGAAAGTATCGTTGATCGTCTCTGGCGCTGCAATATAATGAGTAAGAAGCTCGGCGGCCTTAGCGGTATACTCATTTGCCCGCGTTAATAATTTCTGATCAAAAACCTGCTGCGCAAGGTAATCAAGCAACAACTCAATAGACGTTAGTCCTTCAGCCAATGCCTGAGTCACATCCCAACTGAGCACGTCAATCTCATGAATGGTCAATTGTGTAAATATGCTGGCCATGTCGTTCATGGTTTGGCGAATCGCGGGTAACCCCATATCGACAAAGGCATCACCAATATGGGTAAAGTCAGCAGCCATGGGCAATAAATCAATATCTTGACGCTGTACATATTCGTGGAAGCTTTGTTTGACATCTTCTACCGCAATGCGCAGCTCACGTAAACTTCCAACAACAGGAGCCTTTGCAGGACTTTCTTCCGACTGCGTCTCAATACCTTCAAACGTTGCAGATAGTGTCGTAAAAGAGGCGGCTTCCCCTATCTTGAGAGATATCGTCTGTTCGGTGTGATAGATAGCGTTATATAGCTCTTGAAGCTGGCGCTCAATCTGCCATTGTTCTTGTGCAAATCCTGTTTCTGATGATAAAGCCTGCTCTATGTCTGTAATAATTAAATATATTTGCGACACATAATAAGTCCAACCTCGACCTTCGAGCTGACTTTGTATTTTCTGTAAAGGAATGAGAAGCATGTCTGGCTTATCTAGAGTAAAGATAAGTGTCTCAAGCTCGCTGAGTATACGTGGTAAAAAGCGTGATACCGTTGATGAGGTTTGTGATAAATCATTTAGGACTGACTGAGTGCGCTTGCTACTTTGTGCAAGGCTATTTAGTTCGATATACACACTTATGATCAAGCTTCGAATAACGCCTGATGACAATTCATTTTGCTGAGTACGGGATTCTATTACTTGATCCAGCTGACTTAACAGTGGCACATAATGCTCAGGTAAAGGGGTATCATTATGAGCAAGGTCATTTAGCCACAGTTCCGTTAAGTACCAAAGGCGTTGTAAGTCATCATCCTGAGTCGTCTGCCATAAATACTGGCTGACTTTTTTTAATACCGTTAATAAGGAAGGTTGATTGGTATTGGCACTCAATAACGCTTGTACTTGCTGTCGCCAAACCAGCAATAATTGTTGATAGTGATAATCAGCTAAATGCGTCGCGGTTCTGTTCGCAGGTATCATCACTTCGATACTATCGATAATATGATCATCGATAGCATGATTACTTAAATTCTTATGCTGAGTGTTCGATAGTCGGGTAAAGGTGTCTGTCGCTATCCCTAATTTCGACAATGCTTGAGTAAGCTTGTCAGCGGCATTGTCAATTAAAGTAGTGTGGTGATTGCCCGTACGTGCGTATTGATTCAACCCACGCTGTAACAACCGATGAGAAAACTGACCAATACGGCGGTCATTAGCAGAAATACGATCGCGACTGCCAACTTCTGCTAGCAAGCTCAGTTTATTAGCAAGATCTGCTAATAAATTAAGACGAATCATCGTTAGCGCGCCACCGACCTGATGATAATGTTGCACCATCTGATCGTAATCAGTGCTATCAGCGTCTAACTGCCAGCCATCAGATATCTGTGATAATTGCTGATTAAACAGTGGTAATAACCACTCAAGCGTCACTATGTCATTGGGCTGGTTTTTCATAGGGTCATCCTAACTTGTCTAGGCACTAATTTAGACATTAATTTTTTGCCACACATTAACCTGTGGGTGCGCAATACGGCGCATATTCGAAGGACGCCAAAACAACGCCTCACCTGGAGCCAATATAATATATCCACCTAACGCACACTGCTCTGATAGCCTTGCTAAAATATCACGTTGATCAAACTTGCGAAAATATAGCAGCATATTTTGACAGATGATGACATGCTGAAGGTGTGAAGTAGGTGGTTTTTGCTCAATAATATTGTGTAAAGCGAAGCTAACATAGCGTTGCAACGATGGCGCAATCTGCCAGTCTGTCTGATTGCTAGTCATCGCCTTTTTTACAGTAGATACCTTATAAAAGTGCGATTGACTGATATCATGCTTAGCTCGCAATGGCTGAACGAACTGCTGGCAAGCTTCTGGAATTAACGATTGCTGCCGCTTGTCATACTGCCCTAATCGCGCTTTTGTAATGGCTTGTTGGCTGACATCTGTACCCAGTATCGTATAATTCACCAATCGTTCAGAAGCCAAACTCATCGCCAACGACCATGTCTCCTGCCCACTAGCACAACCAACACTCCAAATGCGAAATAAATCATTAGAATCATTGTTATGAACGCTATCAAGACTGGTAGCAGTAAGTTGCTGATACTGTAAGGCACATTTTGTGACAAAATCGATAGAAGGCATATGACGAAAAAAACGACTTTCGTGAATTAGTACTTTATCTAATAACTGCTGGCGTATTTCATCATTTTTTGGTAGTTGATACCACAGTTTTTCAACTGTCAATCCATGTGATAATGCCGTATGTTCAATCGCATTTATCAACCATTGCAACTGGACATTGGGTAGAACAAAACCAATTTCTTGTTCTATATATCGTTGCCACTGCTGCACATCAAAACTGTCTACCTGCAACAAACCCTTAATCAATAAGGGTTTAACTGCTGTAATAGGATTGCTGTCTGGTTGAGTAAAATTATTCACGTCACCTGCTATAGTCACTGCTGCAAATCATCGTTATTTGCACAGTATGTTAATTAACACATTCATTTAAATACGGTCAGTCATCTAACACTTACTTGATATTCACACTTATCATTACACACTTGCTGATAACGTTTCTTCGGTATCTAACATCTCGTTTTCTAGTAGCTCATCATCGTTTGATACTTTAAAACCAGTGACTGACTCTTGTAGTGCTGCAGCCATTTCGCTCAGCTCCCCGATAGAACGTGCTGTTGCCATCGTGCCAGAAGAGGTTTGTGAGGTGATATCTTGAATAATATTCATCGTATGAGAGATGTGACCAGCTGACTCGGCCTGCTGCAAAGCGGCGTTTGAAATATTTTGAATCAAATCAGCCAAGGTACTAGAAACGCTCTGCACTTCTTCTAGGGCTTCACCAGCATCTTTTGCCAAACGTGCACCGCGCACAACTTCAGAGGTCGTAGATTCCATTGACATAACCGCTTCGTTGGTATCTGCCTGAATGGTTTTTACCAATGTTTCAATCTGTTTGGTAGCGTTAGCTGAACGCTCAGCAAGACGTTGAACTTCATCGGCAACAACCGCAAAGCCCCGACCAGCCTCACCTGCCATCGATGCCTGAATAGCCGCATTCAATGCCAACACGTTGGTCTGGTCAGCAATATCATTAATCAAACCAACGATATCACCAATTTCTTGCGAAGATTCACCAAGACGCTTGATACGTTTTGAGGTCTCTTGAATCTGATCGCGAATAACGTTCATACCTTCAATAGAGCGCTGTACAACTTCTGCTCCATTATGAGAGATGGCTACTGAGCGCTGGGCAACGGTCGCCGATTCTGAGGCGTTGTTCGAAACTTGGTCAATCGATACTGTCATCTCATTAATAGCCGCTGATACACCAGCAATTTCTTGTGCTTGGTGCTCAGATGCTTCAGCAAGTTCAACCGCATTCATCTGTGTTTGATCTGAAGACTGCGAAACGCGGTCAGCCGTGTTGTTGATAACCAAAACCAATTGACGTAATTGGTCAATCGCAAAGTTCACTGAGTCAGCAATTGCGCCAGTAAAATCCTCTGATACTGTGGCATTAACGGTCAAATCACCTTCTGCTAAATCACCCAATTCATCAAGTAAACGCAGAATAGCAATCTGGTTACGTTCGTTTTCTTCTTGAATTTGACGGGCTCGCTCAGATTCCGCTTCTGCTTCCTGACGACGACGCAAGGTTTCTTTTTCAATGAGTAGACGCTCTGAACCCCCACGCTGCTTCAGTAGCTGATACAGAGCAAAGAGGATACCTAATACCCCTACGACAAATATAATCGCTGGTAAAGTAACGGATTGATTAAAATCAGCCAAGTACTGACTTACTGACGATAACGAATTGACTAGCCAAATCAGGCAGGCCAAACTTATTAGCACAAAAAACCCTAACAACAATTTCCACTTGCTGTTAGCGTCCTTGCCATCCGCTGTTGTATTGGTCGTACCAGCTACAGGTTTCTTTATAACATCACTCATCGTACGTATTCCTTTCAAACAATCATCAAAGTCTCATCGTGACTGACTTTGACAATCTTATTGTTATAAAAACAACAGTGATTAGCAAAGCCTGTATGAATACTGACATCCAACCGTATCATGTCATTCGCTATTATTTCGTCATCGTTATAGCAGCCCAATCGCTGTTATCGACTGCTATATTGCAGCATCTGTATACTGCAGATCTTGTGCGAGCAAGCTTGGCATAAAAACATACCAATCTTGCTCATTTTTAAAGAACTTACCGTGATTGTAAGGGGCAAAGGGCGAATTAGGCTCTATAGCTTCTGCACGGTATTGATCATGCGTAAATTGTTCAATCCCAATAACTTGATCGACTAGCAGTCCTGAAAAGAGATTGTCATGTTCAATGACAATGACTTTGCGTTGGCTCATTTGCGTTAAACGACTAGGAACCTGTAGAAACTGGGACAAATCGGTGATTGGCAATAGGCGTCCACGGATATTGGCGATGCCTAGCATCCAAGGCTTCACTAGAGGCAAGCTGGTATACTCTGGCATGGCCAATACTTCTGATACTTGACCCATCGGTGCAACTAACCGCTGCCCGCCAATCTCGAATACCACACCTTGCCAGTCATACTCTTGTCCACCGCGGCGACCACTTTTGCGCGCACGTGCCAAGTCTGCTAAACGCAGAAGCTCAATAAACCCTCTGGAAGCCACAATCTACTCCATTACTTTACGAATGATATTAACCAATTCATTTTCGTCAACGGGCTTGGCCATATACTCTTTAGCGCCTTGGCGCTTTCCCCAAACTCGATCGGTTTCCTGATTTTTGGTACTGATCATAATCACTGGAATATGAGCAGTGGTTTTACCTCTAGTAATTTTTCGAGTGGCCTGAAAACCGTTCATTTCAGGCATAACCACATCCATTAAAATAACATCTGGTAAGTGATCAATGGCCATCTGACACCCTTGTTCACCATTTATGGCCTCTAATACTTTAAAATTATGTCTAGCCAGCATATCGCGAAATTTCGCCATCTCAGATGGCGAGTCGTCAATGACTAAAACAGTAGTCATAGGGATTTCCTTTATTTTCGAAAATATCCATAAGGATATTTTGTTATATTATTGAGACAACCCGACTGAAAGTAGCACGCCACAAATGCATGGCAGAGTAACTCTCTTAACAGTTGCGATTAAATGTTGAGCCGTTATTAGTCATATTTTGCTAATACTAAGTCCCTTGACCGCAATGCCTAGCCCAATTTATCTGATTATATAAAGCATATCTATGCATAAATCATACCAACTTGTAAGACGACATTTGATGATATGTCTACAAGTGGATTTATTTATATTAGCGGTACTGGTTGATTGCCTCAAACAGCTCATCTTTACTAAACGGCTTGGTCAAATACTCATCTGAACCCACAATACGACCACGTGCTTTATCGAATAAACCATCTTTAGATGACAACATAATTACAGGTTTGTTGGCATAATCAGGGTTGTTTTTTATCAGCGCACAAGTCTGATAGCCATCCAAACGCGGCATCATGATGTCAACAAAAATAATATCTGGATTGTTATCGACAATTTTTGCTAAAGCATCAAAACCATCAATGGCAGTCACAACTTCACAACCTGCTTTTTGTAATAAAGTCTCTGCAGTACGGCGAATGGTTTTTGAATCATCAATCACCATTACTTTTAAACCATCAAAATTATTTTCCATTATCAGTGTCCTATAAACGACTATTTATTCTTAATACTATCCATCAATGCAAGACTTTAACGGTTATTTCAACTTGTCATATCATTTATTATTCGATTGATACGAGCCGCTAAATTTGCATTACCATGTGTTATGGCAGCCAACATATCATCTGCCAGTATCGGCCTGTCAAACAGAGCGTCAACATGGGTTACTATACGCACTTTCTAATTAATAAGCTTACTAAATTGCACCAAATATCTGGCTTTTTAGACGACTTATTTTGCCTTTATTATCGCCTACTGAAACCGTATTTGCTTTAAAGCAGTTTAACTCACCTTTTATTGGTTATTACCATTACTATAAAAGATGACAAGCCCCAAGTAGAAAAACCATCAACCTTATGATATTTATGCATTATATAGAAACGATAGACACATTGCTGAATAATTTTCTTTTGTGATAAAAATGTATCATTGTATTTTGTTATGTTTGTTTTAGCACAGTTATCGACTATTTTCCAGTCATGACTGAGCCAATATTCGAACTGATCAGTAATATAAAAATTTGTTCAGACTTACTGTTACTACTAGTGTATCTAACCACTGGGTTTAACAGCCTTATTGTCACCTGTTCATTAAGTTTTCTGCAATTATTTCACCCAGTTGCAATTCACTATATAATAAAGCGATGATTACTATGGTGACTGCTATGACAGCTTCTAAACTTTTAAAAAATAGCACCTATCTACTGAGTGCTTTGCTTCTTGCTGCCTGTCAGCCATCGCCGCCTACCAATGAATCTGTGACAGATAACAACAGTGAAACTGTAAATAGCCCAATTGTCATTACTGACGATAGTGTGACCATGACGCCAGATCATATATTGAGTATAAAACCTTCACGTTATCAGCCCAGTCTCGGCTTACAAGGTAAGATTGAGCCTATTAAACAGACTAAGCTTATCGCTGCCCACCCTATTAACGTCGAAGAAGTACTGGTTACTGAGGGTCAATGGGTAGAAAAAGATACGCCATTGCTCATTGTTCGACGTGTGCAGTCAGAGAGCAAAGCAGCAGATGTATCCAACCCAACCAAGGCGCAATCTTCGGAATCAAACAACGTTGCACCAGATTCTGAGAGAGCTAACGATGCTATTGATGTAAAGCAAACACGCTCACAAGATACAGACACCGCGTCTAAACCTAGTCAGCCTACAGCAGAAAATAGCGCAACAACCGCGAAGAACATCCCAAGTGCTGACAAAAAAGATTCAGTAGCAAACGCAGCTGTGAGCAACCCTAAAAACAATGATAAAACTAGCGCTGATAGCACGACGAATTCAAAGCCTCAGCACAATCAGTATAACTTGGTCACTGTGCGTGCCAGTTTTTCAGGTCGCGTAAAAAACTTATATGCCAAAACAGGTCAAAAAGTAGAAGCGCGCACGCCTTTATTACAGCTTAGCGATGAGACTAAATTACACTTTATTGCCACCTTACCTATTCAAGCAGAACCGCAACTTTCAGTTGGCCAGACTGTCAATTTTACAGTTGAAGGTATGTCGGACAAATTTACGGGACAAGTCAGTAAGCTGACAGCGACCAGCCAGCCGAAGAAGCTGTTGGTCTATGTTAATGTCATTGATAATGAAGTAAGTCGAGACAAATTATTGCCAGATATGAAAGTCACGGGGCGGGTTAATTATGGGCAAATAGATGTGGGTACTATCGTACCTAAGCGCGCGCTGCACGATGTCGACTTGACAGAATTACAAACGTCACCATATAAACCTCTTAGACCTTTAACTGCTAACGTTTGGATTATTGGCCAAGATCAGCGTCTGATACGTCAGCCTATTGAAGTAGTCGAATATGACCCTATCACAAAGCAGTATTTAATCGCAGGTATTAGCAACGACAGTTTGATTTGTTTGGCTGATTTACCGATTGATTCTAAAGGTAAAAAAGTCAGTGTCTCATAGCTATGAATGCTGACAGTTACATTGTGTAGAAACATTAACAAAGCCTCTCTTGTTTTGTAACTGCTAAATTAGGCAATATGGCCGTATGATATATAGCATTAACCGAGTATTCTGAATTGTTTGTATTAATTGAATGATTCAATTATTTTGAAAGTTTGAGAAATCTTAGAAAGTTTGAGAGCCTAGAGGCTTAACCGTTTAAATGTTCGAGTTCCTAAAGTCATCGATGTATTTATCGTGATACAGAATATCAAAGCAGATGACACGTTTGGCCAATCATAACAACAACTAGAGGATAACCCATGAGCAAGCAGATTTTATTAATTGAAGATGATCCTGATCTAGCTGAATTAATCAGCGATTACCTGACCATGAATTATTACGATGTCCATCATGCCGGTCTAGGTCAAGAAGGACTTGATCTGTTGGACACCAAAGAGCGCGACATTGATTTGGTCGTGCTCGATTTGATGCTACCTGATATGGACGGTATGCAAGTCTGTCAAAAAATTCGCGGCAACAAAAACAACATGACCAATAAAGTACCTATTATTATGTTGACCGCAAAAGGTGATACTACTGATCGCGTTTTGGGTCTTGAGATGGGTGCTGATGATTATATCTCTAAGCCTTTCGAACCGCGTGAACTTCTTGCCCGCATCCGCGCGGTTATTCGTCGCCATGAGCAACCCAATCAAGCAGATAGCCAATCTGATAGCTTGACCTTCGGTCGCCTAAGTGTATTCCCTGACAGTCATGAAGTAACCATCGATGATGAGCCTGTCCGTTTAACAACACATCAGTTCCAATTATTACATTATTTTGCCACTCATTCTGGTAAAGTACTGAATCGCGAGCAACTATGGCAAGCCATGCCTAATGATGACAGCTCAGACAACATTGATCGTGCCATTGATGTTCATATCTCGCGTCTGCGTGCTTTAATCGAAGACAATCCACGCCAGCCAAAGCGTATCATTACAGTACGCGGTGTCGGTTATCAATTTGCCACTGATCAGGTTTGATCATAAAAAACAGCCAAACAATCGAGAAAAACCATATTTTTGATTTTTTGATTCAAATTAAAAGTATGATTCGATATAGAGGGCTGATAGTAGAGATGTTTTAATGCAACATTTGGGTTTTCGTTCGGTATTTGCTAAGTTATTTGCCAGTGTCATGCTGGCACTTATCTTATTTGCAGTGGCGATGGTGCTCTTGACGCAACTTGTGCACGATAAAGATGCAAGTATTCGATCAGAAGTATTGGCCACACAGATTCTAGGACAAATAGACCCATTTTTGCATGAGCTGAATATCTCTGTTAGCAAGGACAACCGTCTACAATCACGTTTTATGCTAGCAGTAGTCAAAAAGAGCTTTGATATCTTTGATGAATCATTGCAAGCAAAGATGGGCTTGTATGACAGCGAAGGTCGATTGCTGATGCAAACCGACAACAGCGATTTGCCGTTGGAGTTACCCGCACCGCCCTCTTTATTTTCACGCGTTTTTCCTTCTTTAGCAGATACCTCTCCTACCAAGCAAGTTCAGGTTGATAGTAACACGGGCTATACGCTGTTATATGAATCACGCTTACCGCCTAAAAAACCAGTACTCTCTTCTGCACTGAATTTATTTACCGGCACACTACTACTGTTACTTATTATGGCAGGCGTTCTATGGTGGATCGCTCGTACCATCACCTGGCGTATCAATCAGATGAGCCAGCAGATGGCGCAATTGGGTGATGGCGATTTTACAGTACGGGTGAACGCTAGGGGTAACGATGAGATTGCCTCACTAGCGCGTGGATTTAACCAAGCAGCGCAAAAAATTGAACACCTTATCGATGCCAATAATCTGCTCTTAGCACATGCTTCTCATGAGCTACGTACCCCCATTACTCGTATTCGCTTACAGATTGAGATGATGGATATGCTCGCAGAGGCGCTACCACCTGATACCAAAGCAAAATTCGATAAACGTGCGCAAGCGATTAACCGTGATTTGTCAGGGCTCAATGATTTGGTAGAGAGTATCTTATTGGTTAGTCGTTTAGACGCCGGCCATGCCTTGCAGCAAGTTGAAAACTTAGACTTGTACGATCTGGTGAATCAAGAACGGCAACATTATCCTGAAGCCACTCTGATTGGTGAGCACATTATGATTGATGGTCAATCATCGATGTTGACCCATTTGATTCGCAACTTATTAACCAATGCCATGCTACATGGGAAACCACCCGTGACGGTACTATTGTATGGTGTGCAAGCTATTGATGAAGCAGATACCATCCCTGATTACCTGCTTCAAACGATAGTTTGCACTAGCTTTGCTGATTATAATAGTTCTGATTTTGACTCCTATCACGAACCAATCGATGTCAATGAAAACGATACGCATAGTCATACGCAGTTAAATGATTCTTCTCATATTACTGATAAAGTTAAATCTGAAGCACCGGATACTATGACTGTGTTGCCAGCACCACCGATATATAGAAACGGAGAAAATATTGCGGTTGATCGTGATATCAATGCCGATGCCGATGTGAACATAGAAACTAAAATCGATAATGGTGATATTAGTAATGCCAACAGCGACACTGATTCTATTGAAGCCCACGCGACCTTAACAGAATCTACTGATGCGAATAGTATTCACACTGACTCAAGCACTGCGAAAAACTTAGTCCACCGTGACGATACAGCTGGAAGCACCAGTGAATCTTCATTGATTGCTAATTATCATAACTTTACCAATGATTTGACTGACAAAATTAAAAAGGTCATTTGGAAAGCAGTTCCTGAAACTGAAGAGCCGTCTGAAGTTATTACTAGTCACGCTGATAGTGCTGCCATCAATGATGCAACTCCTAAATCTAAGGATGCGGTGATAAGTAAAAGCGGCAGTACACGCGACAATGGTGATGCTCAGAATAACACTCAAAACCATACAGAAGTGCTCAGTACACCGCGTAAAGAAGGCTTGTTTGCCAAGCATCTAAAAAAAGCCAAAACCGACCCTATACGCCCATTACCGAAGTATGCAGTATTGGCAGTGATTGATGAAGGTACGGGTATTCCTGAAGACAAACGTGAAGAAGTATTTAGCCCATTTGTGCGTTTGCAACAAAAAAATAAAGGCTCTGGACTGGGCTTATCCCTAGTATCACAAATCGTTACCGCACACCAAGGGCGCATCATTACTGATACGTTGAATGGACATACCAGATTTTTAGTTGTCATACCAGTCAAGCACGACCCACATTATCACCAGCATGATTAGTCAGCGATACCATAAGATGCTATAAATAGACACTTTATCTTACGCGATCATCGCAACTCACATTCTACAAAGCCCCTCTTACTAATAGCTATTAATCATAAGCCTGTCACGGATGTTCATATCCAAAGTGCTCGATAATATGCTATATTAGCGCCCCTTATTATAGGGTTATTAACGGTTGTTTCTTAATTGGCTTCTTACATTGTTATAGAGGCCGAACAGCACGTTTGTGACTATTAAAAAAATTATTGAATTTTGAGCCCTCCATGAATGACATGATTGTCTTAAACAATGTGACCAAGAGTTTTTTAAGCGACCGATCAATCAAAGACAAAGATGGCAAACCACATTGGTTTACTGCCGTTGAACCGACCTCGTTATCTGTCCAGCAAGGTGAAATCTTCGGCCTAATGGGATACTCGGGTGCGGGTAAGTCTACTTTGCTACGCCTAATCAATATGCTTGAGCGTCCGGATGCTGGTCAAGTCATCGTCGATGGCACTGACTTGACCACTTTGTCTGCCAGTGAGTTGCGTATCGCTCGGCATAATATTGGTATGATTTTTCAGCAATTTAATCTAATGTCCAATCGTACTGTTTTTGATAACGTGGCTTTTAATCTAACTGTTTCAGGATATCCGAGCCGCGATATTCATAAACGAGTCATGGATTGCTTAGAAATTGTTGACCTAACAGACCGCGCTGGTCACTACCCTGCGCAGCTGTCAGGTGGACAAAAACAGCGCGTTGGTATTGCCCGAGCGATTGCCCCCAGTCCCAAAGTGTTATTGGCTGATGAGCCGACCAGTGCGCTTGATCCTGCGACGACCCGCAGCTTGTTAACTTGTCTACGTGATATCAACGAACAACTGGGCGTTACCATTGTGATTGTGACTCATGAGATGAGTGTCATCCGTAGACTGTGTGATCGCGCGGCATTACTACATCAAGGTCAACTTTTGGAAGTTGCAGATGTGAGAGACGGTCTGATTCAAGCGACCACCCCGATTGGCAAAGGCTTAGTGCACGAAGACTAATGAGGCAGGAGAAATAAATATGTTAACTGGTAGTGAATTATCCGCCTCGATAGACAAGCTGTTTGCCCTGCGCAAAGAGATTGTGAATGCGTTTATTGATACATTTATTATGCTTGGCATCTCAACGACGGTGGCCATTGTCATCGGCGGGTTGTTTGGCGTGTTTTTGTTTTTATCCAGTGATCGACAGTTCTTGCAAAATAAAACATTGTATGGCGTGCTTGGTGGTATCACCAATTTTATGCGCGCTTTCCCATTTGTCATTTTGATGATTGCCATGAGTCCATTTACTAAGGCTATCGTTGGCACGGGTATTGGGCCGATTGCGGCGTCGTTAGTACTGGCCATTGCAGGTTCGTTTTATTTTGCCCGTTTGGTTGAGCAAAACTTACGCGAAGTGCCACGCGGCATCATTGAGGCGACCGAATCTATGGGCGCACGTCCACTGACCATCATTAAAGTTTTACTCAATGAAGCACGCTCAGGGCTGGTATTGTCCGTGACTATTCTCTGTATCAGTCTGCTCTCTTATTCAGCGGCGGCGGGCATGATAGGTGGCGGTGGTCTGGGTGATTTAGCCATTCGTTATGGCTACTATCGTTATCAAACGGAAGTGATGATTTTTATCGTTATTGTCCTATCGATAATGGTCGTCTCCATTCAAGCGTCCGGTAATTGGTTGGCTAATCGTTTGGATAAACGATAGAAAAACAAGACTTAGACAGAGTCAAGCAGTGCTAATATGAATAATACTCAAGGTTTAATGCCGATTCATCCTAAGCAAAATGCTTGACTTTGTTACTGAGACCCTTTAATTTTGATACTAACTTAACAGTCGTTAACTTAGCAGCATTACTATCCCTAATGTTGCTTTTTTAATGGCCAGCGTTTGCCCTACATCCCATCCCTCTTATTAAGGAAACTCCATGAAATTAACAGATATCAGCCGTCAGTTAGCGACTGCATTTGCTGCTGTTGGCGTATCAAGCCTAGTCTTGGTTGGTTGCAACAACTCATCAGCACCGGAAGCGACTAAAGAGCCTGTTACTGAAGGCTCAACAGCAGAAACTACCGCTAGCGATATCGATCCTGAGCATACCAAAATCGTCATCGGTACCACCGAAGGTGACTTCGCCGATATGGTACGTAACCAAGTGAAAAGCTCACTGGAAGCGCAAGGTTACGAAGTTGAGCTGGTTGCTTTTACTGACTATGTACGCCCAAACCTTGCCTTGGCTGAAGGTGATTTGGACATCAACATCTTCCAGCATAAGCCTTATCTTGATACCTTCAAAAAAGAAAACAATCTTGATTTAGTGGAAGTTTTCCAAGTACCTACTGCCCCACTTGGCATTTACTCAGGTAAAAAGACCACACTTGATGATGTCTATAAAGGCATGAGAGTTTCTGCACCAAATGATCCAAGTAACTTTGCCCGTGCGCTCGTGATGATGGATGATCTTGGCTGGATCACGCTAAAAGACAATATTGACCCACTAACTGCATCAAAAACTGACATCGCTGATAACAGCAAATATGACATTGAAATCATTGAGTTAGAAGCTGCTCAATTGCCACGTGCTCGTGATGAAGTCGACTTTGCCGTTATCAATGGCAACTATGCCACGGATGCTGGCATCAAGCTGACTGAAGCGCTATTCCAAGAGCCTAGCTTTGCTTATGTCAACTGGTCAGCCATCAAATCAGCAGATGCTGGCAAAAAGTGGGTCGAAGATGTGACCAACGCTTATAACTCAGAAGCCTTTAAAAAGTATGCTCATGAAACTTTCCCAGGCTATAAGTACCCCAAAATCTGGGGCTCTGATCACAGTGCCCACACGGATACCGCTGCAGAACCTGCACCTGTAGAAACTGCTGCTCAATAAGGTCTTAAACCGAAAACACCTAAATATAGGCATCGTCCCGACTGTAAACGCCCATTGCTGAATCGTAATGGGCGTTTTTTATGGACTCGATTTTACGATTTCTGTTTTTTAACCGCACTCTGCTGTCCAGCAGTTACGAAAAATGACGTTACAGCCTGTTTGTCCTTTGTAGGAAAGCGTCACTTGCCCTTTCACTTACCGCCACTTTTTTCTATAGTGGGTAACTTAAATAGAGATCGTGAACAGAATATTGATGATTCGACACTCTATAAATTAATCCAATAAATGAACCCATAAATAACAAGGACAATAAGATGCGTGCTAAAACTTATAATATTCGTACCGCTGGACAAGCAAATATTCCTGTACTAGGACTTGGCACATGGCAATCAACCGGTCAAGACTGTGTCGATGTCGTCAGTCAAGCATTGAAAATGGGCTACGAACATATCGATACTGCTCAAGCTTATGGTAATGAAAAAGAAGTTGGTCAAGGTATCAAACAATCAGGAGTATCTCGTGATAAATTCTTTTTGACCACAAAGATTTTTCCTGATGATATGAAGTTTGAGCCAGAAAAACTGGTTGCAGCAGCTAAGCGCTCTCTAGAAGATTTGGATACAGATTACGTTGATTTACTACTACTCCACTGGCCGGATGATCGTGTGCCGTTATCTGAGACTATTCCCGCATTGTGTGAGCTACAAAAACAAGGTTTGACACGCCATATCGGGGTGTCTAACTTTAATATTGCCAATATCATTGAAGCTGAAAAATATGCTGACGTGCCGATTGTGGTCAATCAAGTTGAGTTTCATCCTTTTATTAAGCAAAAAACCTTGCAGACTTTTTTGAACAATCACCACATTCTACTAGAAGCTTATTCGCCGCTTGCACGCGGTGATGTGTTCGACAATGACATCATTAAAGAAATAGCCGATAAACATAATGTCACGCCAGCACAGATATCATTGGCTTGGATTCTGTCAGACAAGTACCGTATTGCTATCCCAAAGACCGCCAATCCTGATCATTTACAAGGCAACTTAGACGCAATAAAAGTACAATTAAGTGCGGATGATATTGAGAAAATCAGCAGCTTAGCGCGTGCTGATGGGCGAAAAATTAAGCATCCAGATTACTCACCTGAGTGGGACGACTAAATGCTTGTAAAGAACTACCAAAACTTACTAGTACCAAAATTCGTGTAAAAAAAGAGCCGCTAATATATTATTAGCGGCTCTTTTACTATTATATGGACTATATAATTACTGCTGTAAGGTATCCGTCTCATGCAACTTTTCAGCAGGATTGTATTGCTCAGAAGGAGGCACTATACCGCTACGGTTGTTTTCTTTCATCGATTTGGCCACTTCTGGCGGCATGTAGTTTTCATCATGCTTCGCCAATACTTCTCCAGCGACAAAAGTATCACCCTGCATCTTACCTGTAGCAACGACACCTGAGTTTTCAGCAAATAAATCTGGCAAGATACCTTGATAAGTCACTGGTACTGTCGATTGAAAATCAGTAATGGCAAACTCAACGTTTAATGGATTGTCTTCTGCGCGCTGGACACTACCCGCAACGACCATACCGCCTGCTCGAATACGCTTATCTTGTGGTGCTTCACCTTGCGCAATCGCGGTAGCATCAAAGTAGTAATCGGTCTGTTGCCCAATGGCATAAATAACCAACACCACGGCTATCGCCGCCCCTGCAAGCGTAAACATAACCCACATCAGTTTTTTGCGACGAACTGCGTTCATACCACTACCTCATTGATGAGTCACTGTTTTATAAACTATAGTCAATGCCATATAAATATATAAAACAGAAAATATTAAAGAAACTACCATTAGAAAAACGTTCTAAAAATGTCTTTCTAATCGTACTCTTCTAATGGCTATATGGTAGCATTTTTCGGACAAATCAATAAGCCCTATAACCTCTGTGGCAGTCACCTCTTTTTCAGGTGCTAAGTTGCAGATTGAGTGGCTAAAAATGAGCGGCTAACGCTAGAATATTAGGACGAGCCTGCTAATTTGACTGCTTAGTGACAGGCATCGTTGTTTTAGCCGTGCGCTGTGCTTGGCGCGCTTGCTGAATGGTCAGCTGCTTAATAAGCGCTTGTCGCTGCCTACGACTATAAACAATAAAAGCCAGCATCATGCCAACAGTAATTGCCCAGCATGACCAAACAAACACACCATGCTTACCCATGGCGAGAAACTCAGATATGCTATAAAAGTAAGGCTGCATAATATTTTCCTAGCCGTGATTTGTTTTGGCGACAGTCATTACAGTCATTTGGCTTGCCCGCGAATATATTCTTTGACCCACGCTTTACCTTGATCACGATACAAGATAAGGGTATTGGTACGATAAATCGCTAATGTTGCCACTAATAAATAACTACCAATAATCATCAGTAGTAATGGCATCCACATATCTGCGGACATTTTGGGTGCGGCGGTTAAAGTAAAGGTCGAGCCTTGATGCAAGGTATTCCACCACTGTACCGAATACTTGATAATGGGCAGATTTACTGCACCAACAATGGACAAAATAGCGGCGGCTTTACCACGATTGGCAGTGTGCTCAAACGCGGCAAATAACGCCATCACGCCCGCATACAAAAACGCCAAAATAAGCATAGATGTCAAACGTGCATCCCAAACCCAGTAAGTACCCCAAGTGGGTTTCGCCCAAATAGAGCCCGTTATTAAGCTAATCACGCAAAGCAAAAAACCCATGGGAGCAAGCGCCTGCGCCACTAAACTAGCCGTTTTGATTTTCCAAACCAAGTAAATGACCCCGAGCACTGCTAAGGCAAAATAGATGGAAATGGCGATACTGGCAGCGGGTACATGGATAAAGATAATGCGGTAGCTATTACCTTGCAGATAATCAGGCGGTGCAAAAGCGAGACCCCAAACACTACCGATCAGCAGGCAGATACTGGCTAATATTGCTAGCCACTTGACCCAAGGCGAAAAAATGTGAAAAAACTGCTTGGTACCCACAGTGGTCAAAAAGCCCTGCCAGATGCGCTGCCACAGGCTAGGAGATGAGACATTATTCAGGTTGGGCATGGGAATAAACCTATTGGCACAGCGTATTGGTTGTAACCGATATAGCGCATCATGGGCGCGACTACCTGCCAACCTGCTGGCATTAAACACTGGATAGAATCTACAAGTGATTGTTTGCTTAGTTAGCTGACTATTATAGCAAAATTGCCAGTTTTCAACATGCTGTTAATACAAAGGTTTTTTATAGGAGTTTTTAGCACAGATTCTTAATACAGGTTACTGTATACAACTTATGTCGTTTTTAATTCAGCCACGCCATTTTTAACGTCATAGCAATCACCCATGGCATCACCAAAACCGAGATAATACTACCTGCTAATAACAAAGCCAGTATAGGTAGACCATTGAGACCAGTAGCAAATAAATCAACTGCTCCTGTGGCAAAAATCAACACCGGCAACTGCATCGGCAAAGCAATCAAAGGCACTAACACCGCACCATTCTTCAATGACAGCGTCAAACTACTCGCGACTGCTGACAGCATCAATAACATCGGACTGCCCGTCACAATAGACGCCATCAATATCCACGCCTCAAACCAACTAAGCTGAAACAGAGGCACGGCTAGCAAACTAAGCGCTGCCACAATACCACTACTAAAAATCCAATGGATAACCAAACGAATCAGCACCCATAAGGGCAATGATGCTTTGGCGACGACCAATTGCGCCAGCGTGCCATTATCAAGGGCAGGCTTAAACAAACCATCGACACCCATGACCAGTGACAACAGAGCGGCAATCCACACCGCTGACACGCCAAGGCGTTGCAATAGCGCAGGCTCGCTACCCACTGCTAGCGGAAACAAGGTGATAATGACTAAAAACAGTACCAAAGGGTATAACCATTGTACCGCCCCTTGCTGCTTCAATTGCCACTCGCGCCGCCATAGCTGTATAAAGCTGATACCGCGCACCGCAGCTAAGTTAGCATTTGAGCTTTTATCCACTGTTTGTACTGGATTGTCTATTTCTATCATTTATCTGCTCTTCCACGGATGCCTGTCACACTCATACTGATAGTATTCAAACCATATAATCGGACAAATCGAGCACTTGATTGGCAACACCAACTGCCTGATGACTGGTCATTAATATAGCGCCGCCAGCATTGGCAAAATCGCACAATCTGTCTTCCATCCGCGCCACCATATCGACATCAAGGGCAGTAAAAGGCTCATCAAGTAACCATAATGGTGTCACTTCAGGGGTCAATAAATATAATCGCGCAAGGGTGATACGGCGGGTTTGCCCAGCAGATAAATGGCTTGAGCTAATCGTATCAAAGCCTTGTAATCCGACCCAAGCCAAGGCGTCATCAATATCAGCAACATTTGGGCTGATGCCGTATAAATTCAGCAAAAAGGTCAGGTTTTGCGCGACCGTCAGATTTGGATGTATACCCAACTGATGCGACACATATAAAGGCTGAACCGGTAAACTTGCTGTTCCTTGACAGTAAACTTCACCTCTTAACACTGGCAATAACCCAGCCAGCTGCATCAGCAAAGTGGTCTTACCAGTACCGTTAGCACCCACTAGATGGCAAATGCTACCAGCCGCTAGATTGAGTACAACCCCTTCACATAGAGGGGTTTCGCCGCGCTGAACGGTCAGCTCATCAAGCGCAAGTAAGGCGGTATTCAGAGCTGTCATCAAAACCTCTCATTATTTATTAAGCAGCAGTCAATATTCATCACAAACACAGATGACGTTCATGGCATAATACTTTATGCTTACCCCAACCACACAGTATAACAAATTGTCGATTATTATGACCTCAAAACCTATGCAGACTTCAAAAGATAACCAAAATCTAGATACGCCAGCGCTAACCATAGATGGCTTAATCGAGGCGCAAGTTGCGTTTATGCAGCAATGGTTGCGCACGCAAGCTGAACCACTGTCGATGGAGGCATGGCAATGGTTTGCTGCACAGCCATTGAATAAATATGTCAGTGCCGATGATTTGCAACATTTGATTAACGACTGGCTACTGAACCAACCGACGACTGATATGATGCGTAAAGATATTCGCGATATCTTGCATACTGTCATTTATCATCCGGTCAATGATAACGTGCCGTTGTCTGAGCTGGTGGATGACACTCAAGTTGAAACCCTTGCCAACTATGTCGGTAGCCACGATCAACAACGCAATATCTTGATTCATACGCTGGTTGGCAACGAGACTTTTGCCGATTTGCTAACCCAAACGCTATATCATGCCATTAACGACTTTATGGAAACCACGCTGGATAAAGCAGGCGCTGCTGGTAAATTGATGAAATTTGGGCGCAGCTCTTTTGAAAAGGCGACCAATAGAAACCTTGACGAAAAACTGCAGGCCTACTTACATCGTAATATTAAAGATTTAGCACGCCGCGCAGAAGCCAATGCGCAAGAGCATTTATCAAATGACGAAGTCGCGCGATTATTAATCACTGGTTGGGCGCGAATCAAAGACCAACCTGTCAGTCATCTACAGACTTATCTGCGTGATGAGCCTGACAACAGCAGTATCGATCATATCGAAGCCAGCATTCAACAAAGCTATAACCGCCTGCGCCAGTCGCCTTACTTACACAGTCTCGTGGCAGCCAGCATCGATACTTGGTATGGTAATCATCAGTCAGATACTATTGCGACGGTAGTCGCGAGCCTTCATATTGATGAGCAGACCATGACTCAATTGAGTACAGCGCTCTTACCTGTGGTGCACGATGCCATTGAAAGCGAGTGGTTGACGGCACATACTCGTGAGATGTTACAAGCGTTTTATGAGCAACCAAATATTAAAGAAGGTTTAGCGCTTAATGCTCAATAATTTACTGTCTTGACGTATTTGTCTCAATTTTCCATATCATTCATTTATTTGACAGCACCATACTTATGAGTCAACGTAACACACTCAGCTTGTGGCAAAAACTCAAACAGTTACTGACTGGTTCAGCAGCGCAGGCTGATGAAGTTGAAATTGATATGACACAAACCGAGCCTCATGACACGTATAGTAGTGATACATATAATAATGACGCACATAGTAGTGGTGCATGCGGTGAGGACATTAGTGACGATCATGATGATACCAAAATCGATTCTGAATCTGATGTCAAAAATAAAAGCGAACATTCAGAAACTGACGCTTTTGACTCGAGTGCCAGTCAACACGGAGGTAGCGACACGCCCATTATCGACTGCTTGAAACAGTACTTTAATGATAAGCACTGGCACTATACTCACTATCGACCCAAAAGCAGTGGCAACAGAAACACTGACCGTCAGCAATCGCATCACTTATCGCTTAGAATGCGCAATAAAAACCTCGATTGCGGCTATTTGTTTCGCGTGCAAGAAAACAACAAACTGCTGGCAGTCTATGGAATTTTGCCATTTTTAATACCAGAAAGTCATCAAAGCGCGGCGATGCTACTGATTACTCAAATAAATTATGACTTGCTAATCGGCAATCTAGAAATGGATGTCAATGATGGCGAAATACGCTACAAACACGCTATCGATGTCGAAGCGGTAGGCATCGATAATGATATTATTGAGCATTTATTACAAAGTGTCATCGCGATGACTACCGTTGCGAATGAGATATTTAGTGATTTGATCAATAATCAGAACCCTGCGGAAGACTTGCCAACATTACTGACCGAGCTACGTCAACAATCAGATTCTAGAACCTTCTTTTTGCCAACGCAATTTGTACAGTAATTAACTGATGACAATAAATATCCATAGCTTTTACAATGTCTCATAAGCACTTTACTTTCAAAGCGCTTAAACCTATTTATCCTTAAAATACTTTTCAAAAAAGACATCCTCTAACACTATGCTAAAAATTGCTTACTCTGATATTTTTCGATATTCCGTGCCGGAAAAACACCGTTTTCCTATGCAAAAATACACCATGATTCCTGAGCGGCTATTGGCTGAAGGTACTATCAATAACGATAATTTTTTTGCCCCTGCCCGTTTGAGCGAAGATGAGATTTTGACCACTCATACTGCAGATTACTGGTATCAGCTGAAAACTCAGACATTACCACGAAAGGAAGCGCGAGCCATTGGCTTCGAAATGACACCAGAGCTGGTAGAGCGTGGGCGTTATATTGCTCATGCCACTTATGAATGTGCATTATATGCGCAGCAATATGGCGCGGCGATGAATGTCGCAGGTGGTACGCATCATGCGTTTGCTGATCATGGTGAAGGGTTTTGCGTGTTTAATGATGTTTGTATCGCGAGTAATTTATTATTAAACCGTGGACAGGCGCAAAAGATTTTGGTGGTCGATTTAGACGTCCATCAAGGCAATGGTAATGCCAGTATCATGGCGCATGAGCCGCGCGTATTTGTCTTTAGTATGCATGGCGCAAAGAACTATCCATTTCGTAAGCAATCGTCCGACCTAGATATTGAACTAGACAATGATACTGGCGATGCGGAGTATTTGCAGTTACTAGAGGAAACTCTGCCGCGTTTGATTGCTGATTTTGCACCAGATATGATTTTCTATCAATCTGCCGTCGATGTCCTTGCCACCGATAAATTAGGAAAACTTGGACTGACGATAGAGGGTTGTAAGGCGCGTGATGAATATGTGTTACGCCAAGCAAAAGCCGCTAATATTCCAGTTGCCATTGTCATGGGCGGCGGCTATTCAGAAAATATTGATGATGTGGTTGAAGCGCACTGTAATACCTTTCGAGTAGCGCAGCAGATATTTTTTGGTGAGATAACAGAATAACGCGCACATAAAATAGTAACTAAACAGCCAGCTGCCTCGCGATTTTATAAAAATGCCATAACTCCTTGCCAACCGACACGAATACCAAGTACCGTGAGAATCAATAAAATAAGCTGACGAAAGCGCGCTTGTGGTAAATAACGGCGCAAGCGGATGCCAACTAAAAGCGCAGCAATCGATAATACACTAAGCAGAGTAATCAGCTGCCATTCACCACTGCTGAGCGCCATAATAGGCTCACGTAATACAATGATTTGGGCGATTTTACCCAAAAAATAGCACATATTGCCGACTTTGGCGATGGTGTTTTTATCATCGCTGGCAGACAGTAGATACATCATCAATATGGTCGACATGGCATTGGTCGCCCCACCAATCACGCCTGCACTAAAGCCAACGATAATTAACACAGGCTTGGTGGCAGGTAGACGGAGTTGCTTACCAAGCAAGCTACTTATGACGTAAAAACCAATAACCGCTGCCAATAGCAATAAAATATAGGCGCTATCGACCCATAGTAAGAGCTTCGCGCCTAAAATACTACCGAGTAAGCTGGTCAACGCCAGTAACCAATAGCGCCTACCGTAATAGATAAAATTTTGCCAGATCGTGCGCCCGCCACCCGCGAGCCAAGTCATGGCATTAAGCAATAATGACGGAAAAATGACCAATACAATGGCATGTGGTAACGGGTAAATACTAGCAAGCGCAGTGGTCGTCACCAACGTCACACCCAGCCCACTAATACCGTGTAGCAACGATGCTAGTGCAAATATTACCATCAGTAATAACGTCTGGGTGCTATCACTATCCATCATATTAGCCATAAACATTGAGACCTAATATCTGGATTAATAGTGACATAACTAAGCATTGTGACCATTATGGCGTTGCCATATTGTCTCACCAATGATGCCAGCCAACTGCTCGGCAATCTTATCTTTGCTCGCCTTCTCAAGTGTGACGCTATCGTGCTCATAACGCTCTGAGAAAAATACCTGCATGGCATTGTCATCGCTGGCGAAACCAATATCTGCTCGTGAAACATCATTACAAGCGATCAAATCTAGATTTTTAGACACCAATTTACCACGAGCATAGCGCTCGATATCTTGCGTTTCTGCCGCAAAACCAACAACAAAAAGCTCTGGATGAGCAAGCGAAATTGTCGCTAGAATGTCAGGATTTTTGACCAAACTTAGCGTCATTGCGTCTTGGGTTTTTTTAATTTTTTGCGGGGCAGCCTCTTCAGTACGATAATCGGCGACAGCCGCAGTGGCAATAAAGATATCCGCCATTACATTTTGATTCTCGCTATGAGAATGACGCTTATCATCAAGCTCATGGCTGTGGCTGTGATCGTCGCCGCAATCACACTCGCCATGATGATGCGCATGTTCATGGCTATGATCGTGAGAATGGTCGTGCTCATCTTCAGGCACATACTGTAGCGCACTGTGCGTACCATCCACACATTGCTGCGCCGCCATCAGCATCTCTTTAGCCGACAAGACATCAATACGCGTGACATTCAGAGGTGTGGGCAGCGCCACTTTGCCACCCGCAATCAAAATAACGTCTGCACCAGCAGCCACGCACGCACGTGCTAATGCAAAGCCCATCTTGCCAGTAGAGTGATTGGACAAGTAGCGCACCGGATCGATAGCTTCTACTGTCGGTCCTGCAGTAATTACCACGCGTTTACCTGTCAATAATTGCGGCGTGGTTTGCATCGCGTTAAATAATAATACTTCTGCCAATAGCTGCTCAGGTTCAGGCAAACGCCCTGCTCCCACATCACCGCAGGCTTGCTCACCGCTAGCAGGTTGAATAATCTGATAATTCATATCGCGCAGGGTCTGGACATTGAGATTGACCGCAGGATGCGCCCACATCTGCTGATTCATGGCTGGCGCAATGATGACTGGTGCCGCCGTTGCAAGGCATACCGTTGTCAATAAATCATCAGCCATGCCCATCGCGAGCCGCGCAAGCGTATTGGCAGAGGCTGGCGCAATGATGATTAAGTCCGCCCATTTGGCCAATTCGATATGCCCCATCCCCGCTTCTGCTTTTTCATCGAGTAATGAGATATGCACCTCATTACCCGTCAAAGCTTGTAAAGTCAGTGGCGTAATGAAGGCTTGTGCGCCTGTGGTCATAATGACACGCACATCAAAGCCTGCTTTGACTAATAAGCGGGCAAAGATAGCAGATTTATAAGCGGCGATACCGCCAGTGATAGCAAGCACAATATTGGACATAAGCATGGCATCAATAAAAAGTTGAAAGATAAAATTGCGCTTATAGTAACAATTATGAGATAAGTTGGGTAAGAATTTCCGTATTTACTCAATATATCTTACAGTAATCCATTCTCAAGGAGTGACAGTGGCGATTAAAGACTGGCATGAAGATGATAGACCACGTGAAAAACTACTAAAATTTGGGGCAGCTCATTTATCTGATGCCGAGATATTAGCGATATTTCTGCGCACAGGTACGCAGTCACAGTCAGCTATCGAGTTGGCGCGTCATTTGATCGAGAAGTTTGGTAGCTTGGCAGAATTATTGGCGGCGCCGCAAGAGGCTGTACTTGCTTGTCATGGTATTGGTCCTGCTAAATACGCGCAGATATTGGCCTCACTTGAGATGGGTACGCGTTATTTGGACAGTCAGCTTAAAACTGGTCACGCACTTGGGCGCTCGCAAATGGTCAAAGACTATATCAGCACTCAGCTACGCGGAGAGCATCGCGAAGTCTTTGCGGTACTTTGCTTAGACAATGCATTAAATCTCATCAATTTTGAGATACTGTTTACTGGCAGTATTTCCTCTTGCTCGGTCTGTATCAAACACGTCCTACGTCATGCTTTGAGTCACGCAGCCAGCCAACTCATCGTCGCACACAATCATCCACATACCGATGCGACCCCTTCAACGGCAGACAACTTATTGACCTACGAGCTAAAGAAAGCCTGTGATTTAATAGACTTATCCTTGGTGGACCATATTATTGTTGGACGCAATCAGACGTTATCTTATGCCGAAAGCTGCTTAGCACCTTTTGGATAATTAATAACCACTCTTCTTTTTGCCTATATGAGAAAATCTTGATACATATTATCGACACAGCGTAGCACTTTAGCTGTTGATAGTTATCGGCCACTGTTTCATATTGATAGCTAAATTTGTCTTTTATTTGTCTGTCACTGGTTAGCCATTTATCAAAACCACTCTTGCAAAACGCTCAACAAATTAAAATTGATTATAGAGCACGCTACAAAACCCATGACGGCTCATCAGTCTAAGTTGGTCATTAGACACTTAAACGTTAGATTAGAAAAAACAACAACAAGATTTATTCAAATACTTTAATACACACATTTTTCACGCTTTTGGTTTAGCGTTATAAAGGAGACAGTCATGGCAATTGGCTTATTTATTTTGGCAATCATTATTCAATTAGCCATGGTTTTGGCCATCTTTTTATTGTCCCTATCACGAGTCACAGGCAATATTGTTGCACTGGTTACTGTCCTTGTCACTGCCTTTATCAGTCCTTGGTCGCTCATTTTGGGCATACCAATTGCTTTACTTTGCATCGTTTTGCTCGTCGCTCCTATTCGTCAATCACTCATTACTAAACCTGTTTACAAGACTTTGGGCGGGGCAATGCCGAGCATGAGCGATACCGAGCGTGAAGCGCTTGATGCGGGTACCAGCTGGTGGGAAAAAGAGCTGTTTATGGGTGCGCCTGACTGGAACACTTTTGCTCAATATCCCTATCCAGAGCTGTCGGCAGAAGAGCAAAGCTTTATTGATAATGAAGTAGAAGTACTATGCGCCATGCTTGATGAATGGAAAATTCAGCATGAAGACAAAGAGCTGTCGCCTGAAGCATGGCAATTTATCAAAGCCAATGGATTTTTAGGCCTAATCATTCCAAAGGAGTTTGGCGGTTTAGATTTTAGCTCTTATGCACAAAGTCGTATCATGAGTAAAATCGCTTCGCGCTCGCCGACCGCTGCGGTTACCTGTATGGTGCCAAACTCGCTCGGCCCTGGTGAGCTGTTGATGCATTATGGTACGGACGAACAAAAACAGCGCTGGCTACCCGGTCTTGCCAAAGGCGACGAGGTGCCTTGCTTTGGTCTCACTGGTCCTGAAGCGGGTTCCGATGCTGGTGCGATTCCTGATACGGGGGTGGTTTGTTATGGTACGCATGAGGGCGAGCAAGTGCTCGGTTTGCGTATGAATTTTTCTAAGCGCTGGATTACTTTGGCACCTATCGCCACGGTCGTGGGTTTAGCATTCAAGATGCACGATCCCGAAGGTTTGCTTGGCAATCCTGATAAGACTGATTACGGTATCACTTGTGCACTTGTACCTGCCAGCCATAAAGGCGTCATCATAGGACCACGTCATAACCCAATCGGCTCGCCATTTATGAATGGTACAGTCGATGGTAAAGACGTCTTTATTCCACTAGATTACATCATCGGCGGCGTCGAAAATGCGGGTCGCGGTTGGCGTATGCTGATGGAGTGCTTAGGCGTTGGTCGCGGCATCTCTTTACCAGCCTTATCAACTTCAGCCAGTGAGATGACATATCTGTCTGTCGGTGCTTTTGCCAAAGTACGTGAACAGTTTAAAATCTCTGTTGGTAAGTTTGAAGGCGTCCAAGATGCTACCAGCCGCATGGCCAGTAACACCTATATGCTAGAGGCCTTTCGTCACCTCGTTACGTGCGGTCTGAACCAAGGCGGCACACCATCAGTGATGACGGCAATGGCAAAATACTATGCGACTGAGACCATGCGCAGTGTGGTGAACGATGGTATGGATGTGGTTGGTGGACGCGCAGTACAGATGGGTCCACGTAACTTTTTGGCCACACCTTATCAGGCAATTCCAGTATCTATCACGGTTGAAGGCGCAAATATTTTGACACGCTCGCTCATGATATTTGGTCAAGGCGCGATGCGCTGCCATCCTTATCTCTTTGATGAGCTGCAATTGCTGCAAAGCGAAGATAAAGAAGGTGCACTCAAACAGTTCGACACGCTATTTTTTAAACATTTGGGTTATACCTTTAATCGCGGCGCAAAGGCATTTGTCGCAGGTTATGTCGGTGGCAGTAATCATGCACCGAGCTTCGCTGACAGCTTTACTCGTCCCTATTACAAACACATCAACCGCCTGAGCGCAAGCTTTGCCTTAACGGCTGATATGGCGTTAGGGTTGCTCGCTGGTGACTTAAAACGTAAAGAAATGCTGTCTGGTCGCTTAGCCGATATTCATAGCCATTTATTCATTAGCACTGCTATTTTGCAGTTTTATGAGCATGGTACTAAATCAACGTCTGAACGCTTGCATGCTGAGGTTGCCTTACAAAATAGCTTATATACCATTCAAGAAGCTTTTGAAGCCTTTTTTGCGAACTTCCCTAATCGCATGGCGGCCAGTTTGGTAAGTTTTGTGACTTTCCCCAGTGGTCGCATCTTTACGCCGCCAAGTGATGAGCTTAAACGCAAGCTGGGCGATGCTTTTATGGATGACTATGAAGCCAACCCGTTCCGTGATTATCTTAAAACCATGGTCTATTATAATACTGAAGCCGATGATGTCACTGGACGTATGGAACACGCTTATCAAACGCTGCTGAGCATCGAGCCATTATGGCAGAGGTTTAAAAAGGCTGAACACAAAGACAGTTTTGAAGGGCTTACTTTTGAGGATCATGTGGTATATGCCAGCCAAAACGGCGATATTACCGAAGAAGAAGCTGAAGTGCTTATTCAATATAACGCCATACGCTTTGACTCATTATTGACCGATGTGTTCGATAAGCATTTATTGCATGCTCAAGAGCGTAACAATCCACACAGCCTCGATAATGCCGTACAGCAACTGACGGACTATGCGCAATTGAAAAATGATGCGCAAGCCAGAAATGGTATTGCGACACACATCACAGCTGAAAATAATGTCGACTCTAATGACTTAGCTGCGCCCGCCAGTACAGACAAACCAACTGGCGATGCCAATCCCAATCATGGTTATGAAAGCGACGGTGATGTAGCAATGGTCAAAGAGCAAGATACCATTGAGGAAGTACGTGCGCAGACAGATTTCGATGAATATGACCCTGAGGTGGAAGCGCTAGATCATCGCCACCGTGATGCAGAGTCACACTTAAGTGAACGCATGAGCAACAACCATCGTCTAAATCAATATAATACTGACGAAGTAGACCGTTCTGCAGCATCTGAAGATGCAGAAATTGCAAAGGATGATATAGAAAAACCTGCCACCACTAACCCCAAATGGCAGGATGGTCTACGCCGTGATGAAGGTGACAAAGTCTAAAAGCATAACGCTCAAAATATTCGAAAAATGACGGGTATTTAGGCAGTTAAAAATCTTGTATGATAGGCTCTAACAATTTACCTAAAAAAGACCTCTCAAATTGAGTGGTCTTTTTTTTAGTTATAAATGACTGCTTTTAATCATTAGGACGTGTTGAATGATTCAACCATGGCACTGACAGAGACTATTTTTTAGGCAGTTCGACGTTAAAAATAGTAAGTTTAATTATTCTAAGTATCTACTTTTAACAATGAAATGGCAAAAAAGAGTCCTGTCTCCTTCTGTTAATATTGGAGCTGATGCTAAAACTTCCCCCAGCTCTATATAATAAGTATATTCTAAAAATAATTAAGGCATGAGCATTACCGTTGTTTTGTGCTTTGTCTGGAATAGTTTTGGCGATCAGCAGTGCCTATTTGTCAGTGTTCAACACGCCATAATATTGGTCAATATGCCGTGTTATTTACCTACTTTGCTCGCGAAAAATCCTGCGTAGACAACTTAACTATTGATTTATATCATCTTAGTCATAAAAAAACATTGCAGTACCCTTAACAATTATTTTATATTGTGCCCCGAAAACGTGACACTAAGTAGAAGTTAAAAGAATTTAATAGACGTAGCAAGAGCGGTGATGAGAATAATGGTAATAATCACATTGATGTGAGCAGCCATCTATCCGCTACTAGGACACGTACACAAAGGATATAAGTTATGTGGAAAAATATGGGACTGACGGGCAAGATTATTGTTGCCATGGTACTCGGTATCGTACTGGGTTTATTTATAAACTACTCAGGGCTGAATACCGAAGGCGGTTTTGTTAGTACGTATATTACGAACGGTTTCCTCGCTATCGTTGGCAAGCTATTTGTTAACTCGTTAAAAATGTTGGTAGTCCCCTTAGTACTTATCTCACTGATTTGCGGCGTTTGCGGCATTGGTGACATTCGTTTGCTTGGTCGTATTGGTACCAAAACGTTCATTATTTATATGATCACCACCGCACTCGCTATTGCAACGGCGATTGGGCTTGGCGTGCTATTTGGTATCGGCAAAGGTATGAATATCGAAACTGAAGCGGCATTTGAAGCAGCTTCAGCGCCGCCTCTACTTGATGTTTTCTCTAACATTATCCCATCAAACCCCATCAGTGCGATGGCAAATGGTGATATGTTATCGATTATTTTCTTTGCTATTTTGATCGGTGTTAGTATCTTGATGGTGGGTAAACCTGCCAAAGGCTTAGTGCAGAGCTTAGAATTAATCAATGAAGTCATCTTAAAAATGGTGACCATCATTATGAATCTTGCACCTTATGGTGTATTTGCTCTATTGACCAAAGCAATGGCAGAGTTGGGTTTAGACTTGATTTGGTCACTACTCGGATATGTGGCGGTATTGGTCGGCTCATTGGCATTCCATTTCTTTGTCACTATGATGATTGTACTCAAAGTCTCTTCAGGCTTATCCATCAAAACCTTTTTGGCAAAAATGCGTGAAGTTCAGATTTTTGCTTTTAGTACTTCAAGCTCGAACGCGACGATTCCTATTACCTTGCGTACAGTCACTAAGCGTATGGGTGTAAATAACTCAGTTGCTTCATTTACTGTTCCGTTTGGTGCGACCATCAACATGGATGGTACCGCCATCATGCAAGGTACTGCGACCATTTTCATTGCCAATATTTATGGTATTGACTTGGGCGTGACTGAGTATCTGACTGTCATTCTAATGTCCGTTTTGGCTTCCGTCGGTACCGCTGGTGTACCGGGTGTTGGTCTGATTATGCTATCAATGGTATTTGCCCAAGTCGGTCTACCTATCGAAGGTATTGGCTTAATCTTGGGTGTGGATCGTATCCTTGATATGTTACGTACCGCAGTGAACGTCGGTGGTGATGCCGCTGTGACCGCTATTGTGGCAAAATCAGAAGGCAAAATGGATTTGGCTATTTATAACGATCCTAACGCTGGCGCAAAAGACGTGTTCGATGGTCACATTGATGAAGACAATGAGCGTGAATTCTCTGAAGTCTTTAGTGATGGGATCATGGGCAGTGAGTACGATGATATCGATCGTCGTCGCTAGTCACTCGCATTGAATAGATGTTGTTAGTTTATTAACGATATAAAAAAAACCTCAGTCATATTGGCTGAGGTTTTTTTTATATCGCTAAATATATTTCCTTGATGGACAGTAATCAGCCAAAAACGTATTTGGTTATCATCGCCAAGCACACCAATACTATCACCGGACGAATCAGCTTACTACCACCTTTGACCACCATATGAGAGCCAAAATACGCGCCTATCGTTTGTCCAACCATCATTGCCAGCCCTACTTTCCACAAAACATTACCACCCAGAATAAAGAATATTAACGAGCCAATATTGGTCGATAAGTTCAATACCTTTGCGGCGCCTGTCGCTTCGATAATTTTCCGACCACGCAACGCCACGTTGCCGAGCGCAAAAAACATCCCTGTGCCTGGTCCAATATAGCCATCATAAAAACCAATTAACGGTGCAACCACTTTTTGCCACTTGCCTTCTGAGATACGCGGCGCGGCTTCTACTTCACCGAGTCGAGGCGCAAACAAGGTATAAATCCCAATAGCCGCAATCAAAAACGGAATTAGTGTCTCAAGCAGATCCGGCGGCGACATCTGTACGGCGATAGTACCGATAACAGAACCGATAAAAGCGCCTATAATAGCCACTTTAATGCGCTGCGGTTTGACCACCCCTTTCCTAATCATCGTAATAGAAGCTGCTAACGCACCTGACGCGGCTTGTAGCTTATTGGTACCGAGTGTCAGCACTGGTGGAATATTAGCAAGCAACATGGCGGGAATCGTCAATAATCCGCCACCACCAGCAATGGCATCAATAAAGCCTGCCAACGCTGCCACAGCGGTAAGCATTAATATAACCTCTAACGAAAGCGATAAATCCATGACGCTGACCTGTAAATTTTATGATGAAAAATAAGAAAGTCCTAAAAACTGGCTGTAGGAACTGAGAATAAATTATCACTATCAGTATTGCTACCAACTTTGCTATTTATTAGCCAATAGTAGTAGTACTGCTGATATGTATCAAAGCTGTGACAGAACATCACAAAATGCTGCTCATTATAAAGATAAAACGCTAAAAAAAGCCAAAAACGTAAAAAAGTCTGCTAGATTTGTCTAAAGGCTCAATAAGCATCTAAAATAAGCAGTGATCGATTAAAAAGATTTAATGACTTATCACGCTTTTGTCTGTTCTATCGACTTTATAATATCGCTATTATTGAGGTGACAAGCGGCACTTATAACTTTTGGTTGACGTATTTTGTTGTCTATATCAATAAGAGTATGAGAAACTGTTGCTTTCTATCATGTCTTTATGAGTCGTGGCATAGATTATTTGAGGTTATTGGATTATTTTATAATTCGTGTTTAGTAAATTGTATTTAGCAAATGAGGATGATATGGCAATACGCAGGATTAAAGCATTTTTTGAATTTGAGGCAGCGGGCGGTATCGTCTTAGCATTGGCTGCCATTGCTGCAATGATTATTGCCAACTCCCCTCTTAATGTGTGGTATGAAGGCTTTATTCACGCACCCGTTGCCATTCAAATCGGTGAGTTCGCTATCGCTAAAGACGCTCATCATTGGATCAATGACGGTTTGATGGCGATTTTCTTTTTCTTAGTGGGACTTGAGCTAAAACGTGAAGTCTTAATCGGCGAGCTGTCTAACGTCAAGCAAATCATCCTGCCAGCTGGTGCGGCACTCGGTGGCATGATCATGCCAGCGATTGTTTATCTGCTCTTTAACTATAACGAGCCTGAGTTTTGGAAAGGATGGGCGATTCCAGCCGCGACTGATATTGCTTTTGCCCTAGGTATTTTGAGCTTGTTAGGCAACCGCGTTCCCAACTCCTTAAAAGTATTTTTAGTATCGATTGCGATTTTTGATGATATTGGCGCAATTTTAATCATTGCTTTATTTTATACCAGTGATTTGTCATTAGAGTCATTAGCAGTGGCAGGTCTATGCCTACCCTTTCTATACATTCTTAATCGTCGCAACGTCACCAGCATCACGCCTTATCTGCTGATCGGTGTGATCATGTGGATTGCGGTACTCAAATCTGGCATCCATGCCACCTTGGCTGGGGTGGTCTTAGCCCTATTTATTCCTATGTTTGACCGTACTGATCCTGAGCACTCACCACTAGAAGAGCTAGAGCACGATCTACACAATACCGTTGCCTTCGGTATCTTGCCGTTGTTCGCGTTTGCCAACTCAGGTATATCCCTCAAAGGTGCAGGCTTCGCTGAGCTGTTCCATTCGGTACCACTTGGTATTGCAGCCGGTCTATTCATCGGTAAGCAAGTTGGTGTAATGGTCATGTGCTGGTTGATATTTAAGCTTGGCATCTCAACCATGCCAAGAGGCATGAACTATAAGCAGATTTATGGTGCAGCCTTACTTTGTGGTGTTGGTTTCACCATGAGTCTGTTCATCGGCGGCTTGGCATTTGCTGGTGACACAGCCTTATTCGATGAACGCCTAGGTATTATTATGGGTTCAATCGTCTCTGGTATTGCCGGTTATCTCATGCTCAAAGTCAGCCTAAAAGACAATGCAAGCGGCACATCAGTCGATCTGACTCGCCCTCATTAATAGGACAACAAGCCACTTAAAGGCAATTTAGCTTATCGGTGGCTTATTATTTGATAGTTCACGAGTTTTGATATCCGGACATGATTGATTAAAAGTATGTTTCATCAGCCATGTTCGGGCTTGCATCAATAGCCATAGAAGAGGTAATCATGCGACAGTTTGCACCGCGGCCTTCGTTAATGTTAGCTCTCCTTGGTAGCATTGTTTTACTATCAAGCTGTGCCACGCTCTCTAAGCAGGAGTGCCTCGTTGGTGACTGGCAGGCTATTGGCTATAATGATGGCGTGGCAGGTTACCCATCAGACCGCCTCGCATCACATGCCAAAGCCTGTGCCAAGGCCAGTGTTGCCCCCAACTATCTAGCATGGGAACAAGGTCGCCAGCTGGGGCTTAAGCAATACTGCACGACCAGTAATGCTTACAATGTTGGTCGACGCGGACGTCAGCTAAACAATGTCTGTCCAATAACCTTGGCGAATACCCTGAAAACTGCCAATCAAAAAGGCTTAGACTATTACACCTTAGACAGTCAGCTAGACGAAGACAAGCGCCTAATAGAAGCCTACCAAGAAGAATTTGATCAGCTAGAAAGTGGGGCGATGCTAGACTTTGCTAATGAAAAAGAAGCGCGCGCGCGATTGCTGTCATTAGCCGACGAGCTGCGTAAAGCCAAGCGCCGTATGAATACCACGCAAAGACAATTAGAAGCTCTAAACCAGTCAAATAGATATTAATATTATTGGCTTTGTGAAATGATCTAATAGGAAAGCATTTGGTAAAAAGGCATTTGATAAATATGGATTCAATCAACATAACTGATAAACAGACGGCCGATACTTTGAGTCACCAACAGCCCTCAATAAAACCTTATCAGCGTCATGGACGGACGACCGCGATTGATGACCATAGCGACCTGCAAGTCTTAAAGCGGATTAGACGTTATTTGCTGCCAAAAGATTTTGTTATCTCGCAAGATTTATTAAATGAAATAGTAACGGGCTACGATATTGGCGATTCACTGGCAGATGCGTTAGCCGCTGATGGCCTTCGTTTTGCAAAGCCCCTACAGCAAGTTATTATCAGCGACAACAGCAATAACTTAGACGCTGACCTCGCAAATAACCCTGCATTTAACGCTTTGACTGAACAATTTAGCCGTCATCCTGATTGGTTCGACCCCAAGCTCGCCCAAATCGGTGCGGTTGCCTATCGGCGCTATCCGCTGATGTTGATTTGGCTATTACGTAATGTCGCCCTGATGGCAGGCTACAGCATTCCTGCCCTCTCCCTGCCGCTCATTCAGACAGGTGCATTGATGCATGATGCCCTGCCGCGCCTGATGCGTACTTACGCTTATATCCTAGCTGTCTCTGAACATCCACTATTACATAAGTCGAATACGAGTGCACGCAATAACCGTCAGCCTATCGAGCAAGTATTGGCGATTGGTTCTGAAGGTTGGCGGCAATCGATCAAAGTGCGGCAAATTCATACTTTAGTACGGCAAAACTTGCTCAAAGGTAAAGGCCATGCTGCTAAAGGCGTCATACCAAATGCCGACCAACACCATAACCCAGATGGCAGCTGGAATACCGCCTATTGGGGTCTTCCTATCAACCAAACCGATATGATTGCTACTCATTTGCAGTTTTCATTGTTGATTATGCGCGGCTTACGGCTGCTTGGTGCACGCATCAGCACTGAAGAAGCAGAAGGTATCCTGCATCTATGGAATCTTGCCAGCTATTGGATGGGCGTTGACTTAGATCGCCTGCCAAAAGATGAAACCGCCTGTTGGGAATGGCTCTATACCTATTTATCAATTCAGCAGCTTGATTTTAAAATGGGACAGCCATTAGCCAAGGCCCTGCATGATTTGCCGCGTCAGCTGATGGGCGAGGACAACCGCCGTGGGCGTTTCGTTGAGATGGTCAATGCTAGCGTGACCCGTACCTTGGTCGGCGATGATATCGGCGATGGGCTGGATTTGCCAAAATCAAAAATCCGCTTTGGCGTCTTATCGTCGGTGCCGATTCTTTTTACTCTCGATACGGCACGCCAACACAATCAAACGATAGCTGAAAAATTAGAAGCTTTCCGCGCCAAACGCCAAGATAATATGAATTGGTGGCTAAAGAAAAATGACGAATATTATAAGTAAGCAATTATAAATAAAGCATAGTAGGTAAAATAAAACGAATAATGATTAAACGTCAACCGCCTTACGGGTTAATTGCGGGTATTTTGGATGCGATAATACCACTCAAGCTGGCGATCAAAGCCTGTTTCTAACAGACTGGCAATGACTCGCCCTGTCAGACCCCAAACCGTTTCACCATCCACTTGCCAGCTAGGCGTGAGAATGGTCGCGGTCTGATCTTGCATCGCATATTCTACTGCATACTCGACGGTAGGCTGAGTCAGCAAGGTTTCAAAATCTGCCCAAAAAATACGTGAGATTTCGCCAAGCTCAGGTACTAACAATAAATCTGGCGCAATCAGTGCCACAATAGGACGGACACTCATACCACTTTTAGAGGTTTGAATGGGCAGTTGACCAATTAGCTGGACTTTATTGGGTGGTAGTGCGGTCTCTTCACAGGCTTCACGCAAAGCGGTGACGACATTATTACCATCACCTGCGTCATGTTTACCCCCAGCACAAGAGACCTCACCAGCATGACTGTTCATGTGCGCAGCGCGACGTGTCAGTAGCAGTTTTGGATGGCGTTCATGAGTGATGGCGACCAATACCGAGGCATCGGCAATAGGTGTCTGATACAAGCTATCTAGAATGCGAGCGCTACGAGAGGTTTTAGCGTCGTATAGTGCAGGACTGGTGACAGCATTTAAGGTCTCCTGCTGCACCCGTTCCGCCAACGTTCTAATGGTGGGATAACGAATAAAGTCCGGCATAGCGACTGAAAACTCATCAAAACGTAGCGACTGCGGGGGGAGTAACATTATCATTGCCCTATATTTTTATCAGTATGAAGCATCAATGCCATTAAATATAAATAGCAATCAAATACAAATATTGACTACTCAGGTTCACCAGTTTATCTTTTTTGACCTTATTTGGCATCGAATGGTGGAGCTTGTCTCTTGCAGCTATTACAGCGCTTGCGCTAGAGCATGCTCTCATTTATAACCATATCAGTCGCGGCGGCTATTACTGTCACCATTGGTAAAGCCATCATTCAATAGTTAGTGTAAGTCTAGCCTAGCGCAATCTGACCTTGACTGCATATACTTTATGTGACTGAGCTGCTCTGCCTATAGAACTCATTAATCCAATTATTAACACATCATAACCGTAGCAGAAACCAGTTGCGCAAACCTATTCGGTTTTTATTATCGCTGCCAGTGCGATGAGAGTTTGTGTTATCTTAAGCGTAACGGCTATTATCACATCACCTCTGATAAGCCAAAGTCATACTATTTTATAAAATAAGAATCATAATCCTTCAAATAACGATAACTCTTTTTCTCATTTCTATTTCTCATTATATAAGGCAGTTGATATGCGCTATTGTCTACAATGCGGTCATGAAGCAGAACGCAAAATACCAGCCACGGATAATATCCCACGCTTGGTATGCCCCAATTGCCACTATATTCATTATGAAAACCCAAAAGTGATTTGTGGCTCACTGGTCGTGCATAAAAATAGAGTGCTGCTATGTCGCCGCGCGATTGAGCCACAATATGGCCTATGGACGCTGCCCGCAGGCTTTATGGAAAATGGCGAAACCATGGCAGAAGGCGCGGCACGTGAAAGCTTTGAAGAGGCAGACGCAGTCGTCACCAATCCGCATTTATATTGCTTATATGATATTCCTGATATCGGGCAAATCTATAGTATTTATATCACTGACTTAAAAGATGGTGCTTATGGTATTGGCTCCGAAAGTCTGGACTGCGCTTTATTCACTGAAGAAGACATTCCATGGGATAAACTTGCCTTTGAAGCGGTGCGACGCACTTTAAAAAGTTATTTTGCAGACCGCAAGCAATACGATGACCATGAGAATTTTCCTATTCATCAAGATATTATCGGTAAAGACCAAGCGATCAAGCGCTACTAACCCTAAATTTATAAAAATAGCGTTATAAAAAATCAAAAGCTTTACAAAAGTGATTGGTAAAAACCATTGATAAGAATTATGCTAAGTTTTTAGTGTTGTCTCTTATCAATGGTTTTTTATTGTCTGCAATTAACTGCTTGATCCGACTTGTGAGAATATACCATGCTAACTTTATTACAACGCTCCCTGCCTCTCTTACCGCTGACCATCGCCATGACTCTATCCAGTATGCCCAGCCATGCAGATGACACACCGCTAACTGCCAAACAATCAGACCCACAAACGCTTGGGTGGATGCAAGGCTTTCCGCCGCCCAAAGATAAACTGATAATGCAACCATCTTCAGATTTTTTTAGTTTTCCAAAGCTGCGCTGGACGGTCTGTCATATTCGCGAATTGATGCCCACCACTGACGTCAGTCGCGGTATCGGCGCGCCCTCCAAGCTTAGCTACGATTTAGACAAAAATATTGATGCCATCACCTTTACACCCACTGGCAGTAAGCGCCTAATGACGTGGAAGCAGTCATTGGATGCCAATTATACTGACGGCATTATGGTCATGCATCATGGTAAGGTGGTATACGAGCGCCAAAACGGCTGCCTTAATGAGCTAGGTAAACATGCGGCGATGTCGATGACCAAATCCATGACTGGGCTGTTAGCAGAAATCCTTGTCACCGAAGGTCAGCTTGATGATAGTGCACTGGTCTCTTCTATCGTTCCAGAACTAAAAAATAGCGGCTTTGGTGATGCGACCGTGCGCCAAGTCATGGATATGACGACAGCACTCGATTATAGCGAAGACTACGCCGACCCTAATGCCGATATATGGAAGTATTCAGAAGCTGCAAGCCCATTACCAAAGCCGAAAGATTATAACGGACCTGATGGCTATTTTGAGTACCTACAAACAGTCAAGAAAAAAGGCGAACATGGGGTAGAATTTAATTATCGAACCATCAATAGCGATGCGTTAGGCTGGATTATTTCGCGTACCACTGGTAAAGCGGTGAATACATTACTCTCTGAGCGCATCTGGCAAAAAATTGGCGCCGAACAAAGCGCGTATATGACTGTCGATGCTAAAGGTACGCCGTTTGCTGGTGGCGGTCTCAGTGCAGGCTTGCATGACATGTCACGCATTGGTAGCTTGATGCTTAATAAAGGCGAGATTAACGGTAAGCGTTTATTCCCAGCAGCGGTCGTTGATCATATCGAAGCAGGCGGTGATAAAAGCGTCTTTGCTAAAGCAGATTATAAACAGCTCAATAATGGTAGCTACACAAGCATGTGGTGGTTATTCAATAATCCCACACCCGTCTATGCGGCACGCGGCGTCCACGGTCAAACCATTTATGTCGATCCAGCAGCTGATATGGTCATCGTGCGTTTTGCATCATATCCAGACGCCAGTAACAGTAAAATCGACCCGACTTCACTCCCCGCTTATAAAGCATTGGCAAATTACTTGATAAAAAAGTAACGGCTTAAAAATAACGATGAAAAATAAAAACCGCCGCTTCCACTATAAATAGTGAAAGCGGCGGTTTTTTATATAGCAATTCAGTCAGTAAACTTTAAGTGAATTAGCTTTTGATTTTACAAACATTAAAGCCAAGGTCTTGTACTGCTGCTTCTTTATCATAAGGCGCGAGTACCGCACGTACGTGCTTTTGCCCTTGTAAATATTGCTTGGCAACGCGCTGTAAATCAGCCACTGTCACGGCCAATATTGCCGCACGCATTTTACGCTGCCAGTCGACACCGCGATGATGCAGATCAGCAAAGCAGGCTTTAACCGCCTCACCTGCTGGTGAACCTGGTTTATCCATACCTGAGATAATCCCTAAGATGGCTTCTTCTAACTGCTCGTCCGTTTGCGGCTCATTCAATAGCCATTCAATACTGGCATCGAAATGCGCAAAAGTCTCAGCACACTGCGGATCACGGTAGCTAAAGAATTTAAAGGCACAAGCATTGGCATCGTAGCCCGCACCGCCGCCATAAGCACCGCCGCGCTCACGAATGGCACTGTGCAAATAGCCGTTACGTAGGTAAGGCGCTAGTACCATCAAGGCAGCTGTATCAGGATGATCAGCCGCTGGCACCGTATAAGCACTGGCGTTATGATAGACATTGGTCGGCACCAACCAAGCCAAGTCTTCAACATCGAGCGCCACACCACTTTCTAGCACTTTAACCGCGTCTTTTTCACCATTTAACGCCGCATCAAGTTGTAACTCAGCAAATTCGCTTGGGATATTATCTTCAATATCTGTATCAGAGCTATTTAACTGCGCTGCAATTTTCGGCGCTTGACTATCTTTCCAGCTATCGACAATCAAATTGCTTAAGCGTTCGGTTTGCTCCGCTTCACAGATGATAACCGCATGCTTAGGCAAGCTAATTAAACGCTGATGTAAGTCCATCAAACTGGTTGCAAGCTTATCCCACTGCGCATCGTCGTTACTGGCATGGGTTAAAAACTCTTTTAGCGCGTTCAATGCTGGCAGTCCACTGCGCACATATTCTAACTGTGCTTGACGACTCATACCACGACTGGCGGTTTGCATGGCATATGAATGTCCTGAACCCGCAAGGTTTGATTGCCAGCCTGCTTGACGTTGCTGCAAAATCTCTTTGATACGGTCATGCTCGCTAAAGACGCTGTGTTCCATCACTTCTTTGAGCAAATCAATCGCTTCAGGTTTACGGTTTAGCGCGCGCGTTGCCACGACGAAATAGCTACTAATCGCTTGGCTATCATCGATATTGGTACGTTGGCTGATTCTGGCAGTCACGCCTGATGAATGCGCTGCTTGCTTGGCTTGCATTTCATGGGCGCTTAGCGAATCCGTACCTAGCTCAGATAATAAGCTTAAATAAATAGGCAGTAGCGGATGATTAATCACTTCATTAACGGGTAGCTCGCTTGTATCCTCATTACCAATCGCATCGGTCAACGGCACAATCACTTGGTAATAATATAAACCATTGGTACCGGCTTCATATTCACATAAGGTACTGTCTTGCCCACTCAAATTCACCTGTTTTTGCGTGCCTTGTTTAAAGCTAATATCCGTTGGGACATCTTCTAAACCAACTTTTGGCAATAAGCTTAAATCATCAGGCGCTGCTTGGCGCGCGGCCAAATCAAGCGCTTGTTGTTTTAAGATAGCTTTATCATCCGCGGTCAAATCCATCGCGATGGTATCAAGACGGGTTTGCTCAGCTGCTGCCAGACGGGCTGACTTTTCACTATCAGGTGTCAAGGTGACACGAACACGGTGCTGATTATCAAGCAAATGGGTTTTAATTAAATTCGGTAGCCATTGCGCATCTTTTACTTGCTCACGTAGCCATTGTAGATGCTCGTCAACTTCCCATACATCGATAGGATTCCCATCATGAATGGCAGTGCTAAAGCCTTCCAGCATTAAATTTAGACCATACGGCATACTATCACCGCCGATATGGCGCTGATCAATCTCGATTTGATGCAAGATGGTTTCAATGGTTTCATCATCGATTGGATTGCTCGCTACTTGACTGAGCAAATCAATAATGCCCTGCTCTACAGCCTCAGCATGTTCAGGGTTTGAACCGCGCAGACCTGTATAAAAGACCATTTCATAGTGACTGTCATCCAGCCCTAGTAGCGGACTTGGCGCTTTACCGAGTGGATGGCTGTCCAAATACGCACGCAGCGGCGAACCAGCATGCTCAACCAACACCCCTTCCAATAAACGCAAGGCTAAACGCTGTTTCGGATCAGTAATCGATGGTAATAACCACGCCACCACATGATGCGTTTGATCGGGGCCTGCTTCATCAGCCGTATAAGTATCAACCGCGCTAATCGGTGCAGACAAACGCTGCTCTGGACGTGAGACGTGTTTTTTACCCGCTTCAAACTGGATCAAAGCATCTTCATGGATTTTTGCTTGGGTTTCAGCGACTGGAATATTACCAAAACTCATGATCACGCTGTTTGAGGGATGATAATGGCTCTGATGAAATTCAACCAGCTCAGTATGCGTCAAGTCAGGAATTTCAGCAGGATCACCGCCCGAATTATAATGGTACGTCGTCGTTGGGAACAGATGATGGGCGACCGTATGATACAACTGGTCAATCTCACCACTCATTGCGCCTTTCATTTCATTAAAAACGATACCCTTAAATTGCGGCTTTTCATTTTCGTCTAACTCAACGCGGATACCTTCTTGGGCAAAATCCAGCGGATGAATATTCGGGAAAAATGAGGCATCAAGATAAACGGCAAGTAAATTAAAGTAGTCGTTTTTATTTTGCGTCGCATACGGATACGCCGTCCAATCGGCAGCAGTCATCGCATTCATAAAGGTATTGAGCGAACGTTTAATCATCGAAAAGAATGGGTCACGAACGGGGAACTTCTCAGAACCACATAAAGCCACGTGCTCTAAAATATGCGCCTCACCTTTTGAGTCCATTGGCTGAGTACGAAAACCAACCAAAAAGGCATTTTCGTCACTCGGATGTGCCAAGTGGTAATGCATTGCGCCTGTTTTGACGTGTTGGCTTATCAATACGTCCATCGACAGCGCCTCAATGTGGCGGTGTTCAATCAGCTCAAAGGCAGGATGCAAAGTTAGATCAGTAGTAAATAACGTGTCGGTCATAATTTTCCTTATGGATTGCCCCAATTTTATTTAGAAAAATGTGCTATTCGTGACCAAATCTAGCCAGTAGCAATAACATAAAATCGGGGTAAACAAGAGATAAATAGTGAATATAATACTTATCGTAGGGTCTTTTTTATATGGTATTCATATAAAAATATTGTGCGTATTATTGTGATTAACCTATGAGTAACATTCAAATTTAATGGCATGTACCAGTGCATCATTTTAAATGACGGCAATGCGCCGGTATAAATTAAAAAGAATTTGCCTAACGGAATTAGATGGGGATCGCACCTTCATAAGTCAAGATACTGTAGTGATAAAGATAACCAATACGACAGATAGTCGGATTTTCACAAAGTGAACTCAAAGCTTACTTAACAGCAGCCATCAGTAGTGCTATAGTTAAAATTATCTGTCACAAGGAGCCGCTCATGAGTTACGAACATATTTTATTGGTCACCGACTTAATGTCCGATGCTGATGTGGTCGCCCAAAAGGCCAAACGTATCGTCGAGAATCGTCCTAACGCTAAATTATCGGTATTGCATATCGTCAAAGATACCATGGTCGGCTTCGGTTATGAGCTGGTGCCGGCCTCCAGCTTATATGACGAAATTGACGATGAACGCTGTCAGGAAGCGCGCGCCAAATTGGCACAGTTTTTGGACCGTAATGACTTACATGCGGTGAATTCTGAAGTGACCACTGCCATCTCTAACAGTGAAGGCATCGTCAACTATTGCCACAAGCATGACGTTGATCTGCTGGTCATCGGTCGTCATGAACGCCATGGTATCGCAGCTTGGCTCAGTGGCGCGACGGCAGATAATATCCTGCCTAACGTCCCATGCGATAGCTTAGTCGTGAGACTGGATAAGCCCGTTAATAAATAAGCGACCACCTTTAATTAAAGAATGCTTAAGTGGAAAAGGCTTAAGTGTAAAGGTAGCTTAGCTTTAATGAGCTAAATCGATCCGCTTATATTACAAGCTAAACATAACATGTTATAAAACGTCCTATAGTAATGGCTATGGGACGTTTTTTGTTAGCCGCTTATCACTATAAAAGCTGACTATTAAGACCTCTCCTATGAACCATGAACGGTTAATCTTCTGTCAAAATATCAATAAAGCTTTGCCAAATCGGGCTTTGATGGCGGGCTTTATGCCACACTAGCCACCAAGTTCGCGACAAATCAATACCTGCCACTTTTACTTGTACCAGCGCTCCTGCTGTCAGCTCTGCCTGAATGACATGCTGCGATAAACAACCAAGACCAATATCTGCACTCACCATATGCTTAATAGCTTCCGACTGCTGAATGGCCATCACGATTTCTGCATCAGGCAAATGCTTTAGCAGTTGTTCGTCGATGATTTGCCGAGTACCTGACCCTGCCTCTCGTACCAATAGCGGCAGTTTTGCCAGTTGTGCAATGCTAAGCTCGTAGCAATTATCCGCATCGTTATACGCTGCCATGTCTGTCAACCATTTGCTATCGTGCTTGGTAAAGATCATCAAGGTATCTGTCCGCCACGCACGCTGCTCAATGACTTTCATATCTGTCGGGCGCGGCATACCCTCTACAAGCGCAATATCAATATTTAATTGCTCAACTTCGCTGACCACTTCTTGGGTATTGGCGATATACATATCGATATGGGCATCGGGTAGCGCCGCATATAGCTTGGCAAGCAGCGGTGGCAGTACATAATTACCGATGGTGGTACTAGCACCGATATGAATCTGCCCTGCCTGATGCTTATGATAATGCTCCAGTGTCAAAGCCTGCCCTAGGATAGCTTGTGCCTGTATATAAATAGGATGAGCATTGGGGTGCTGATTAAGCCTACGCCCGACCCGCTCAAACAAGGGCATTTGCAACCTTGCTTCTAATTCTGTCAGCGCACTACTGACCGCCGACTGCGATAAATGCAGCACTTCACTGGCACGACTGGTGCTACCCGTTTGATAGATACTGACAAACACCGATAATTGCTTGAGGGTAATCTTTGGTAATACCTGCATGGCTTTTTTCATAATTTCTCTGACGCCCTATCCTATTGATACAACCTAAAAACTACCTTTTTAATCCAAAAGCTTTTAATTAACCCAAAAAATCGATAGTTTATATCTTATTAATCTGTTTTTATTATAAATTAGTCTGTCTTATAATGTCTATTCATAAGCTTATGCTTATTTCGATTATAGACAATAGGACAGCCAGTCATGTACGCCTTGACCCAATCAATTAATAACTATTTTCCACGCAGCCGCCATCTAGCAGGGCTTATCGTCGTGCTGATTGGTAGCTTATTTTGCTTATGGCTCAATACTAGCGTAAACACATGGACAGATGGACGTATCGTTGGCTTGTCTTCTTTAACTTTAGCCATTCTAATTGGTATGGTACTGGGTAATACGGTCTATCCTAACCTTGCTGAGCGCTTAAATGTTGGCGTGGCATTTGCCAAAGGTCAAATATTGCGCCTCGCCATCATGTTTTATGGCTTTAAGTTAACCCTAACCCAAGTATCAAGTGTCGGACTGTCTGCAGTGATGAGCGATGCCTTAGTATTGACATCAACCTTTTTACTGACTTATTGGATAGGCACCAGATGGTTAAAAGTCGATAAACAAACGACGCTATTGATTGGGTCAGGTGCGAGTATTTGCGGTGCCGCCGCGGTGATTGCAGCAGAACCTGTGGTCAAAGCGGAAGCACACAAAGTCACTATTGCCGTGGCGACAGTGGTGGTCTTCGGTACGATTGCGATGCTGCTCTATCCGTTTTTATACCATCTCGGTTGGTTGCAACCTTGGTTAAACGCTCAGCAGTACGGCATTTATACCGGTTCAACCATTCATGAAGTGGCGCAAGTCGTCGTCGCTGGTAACGCAGTCAGCCCTGAAGTGGGTGACACAGCTGTTGTCACCAAGATGATACGCGTCATGATGCTTGCGCCTTTTTTACTTATTTTATCGTTTGCCTTAACCAAAGGTAGCAGCGACCATGGCGAAAAAACGTCATTCATGAATCGTGTCCAACAAGTCAAAATCCCTTGGTTTGCCTTTATATTTATTGCCATCGTCTTACTGCACACTTGGGTACCGATGACCGCAAGCTTTGAGCGTAGTATGGTGATGCTAGACGATGTGCTGCTCACCATGGCGATGTTTGCACTTGGTCTAACCACACATTTGGGCGCTATTAAACAAGCTGGCGTTAAACCCCTTATCTTAGGGGCGATTATGTTCGCTTGGCTGATCGTTGGCGGTGGATTGATTAATATTGGTATTAGCTTGCTTGGCTAAATTAAATTACCAAACATCCTTGTCGTTCGTTATCATTATTGCCGTGAACTATATAAACCAAAAATGCCGACGACTATGCTCTATGCTAGTCGTCGGCATTTTTGGTTTATCGTCTGATTTAAAAGCCACTTAACATAAAGCTGCGTTATAGATATTGAGCTTTTAATTTCAAATAGCTTATATTAAATCGTAGACGAAAAAAAACGAACCCAAAGGTTCGCTTTTTTTTCATCTTGCTCTAATTGTCTATAAAGACAAATTAGATAGCAACGATGTTATGGGCTTGTGGGCCTTTTTGACCTTGAGTTACAGTGAACTCAACTTCTTGGCCTTCAGCCAAAGTTTTGAAACCTGAACCAGTGATTTCGCTGTAATGAGCAAAAACGTCTGCGCCAGTTTCTGGAGCGATAAAACCAAAGCCTTTAGCTTCGTTGAACCACTTAACTGTACCTTTTTGAGTATCTGACATATTGATAATCCTACTTTTAAATTTATTTAATGGTCTAGTGACCGGTAACGCTTGCAAATAGCTACTGAACGATAAATATTAAAACGAAGGATTATAACTAATACTACGAGGTAATGATTTGGTGCAGAACTGCTCTTAAGCTTGGACGTATTATAAGGGGTACATCCCAATATCGCAAGTCTTATCTCATGTTTCGTGTAACTGGCGGCAATTTTTCACTATTTCTTACCCTTGTTGCACCATTTTTTAGGCATTTGGCAAGCGGAATAAATAGACCGCAACCCCACTACAAACCGTGGCTACCAGCCATGCCAGCCATATCATATCGGAGGGAATGTTAAAAAATAACATCGTTGTTGAAATAGTCATCATTATTGTCGCTAACCACTTGGCATAGAGTGGCACCGCGTGATTATTTTCCCAATCGCGTACGAATTTCCCAAAATAACGATGATTGATCAGCCAAAAATGAAAGCGTCGCGAACTACGTGCCCAGCAACCCGCTGCCAATAATATAAAAGGCGCGGTCGGCATGACGGGCAGTAATACACCGATAATACCCAATACAAAAAATAGCCAGCCCAGTATGACAAACGTCCAACGCACCGTTGGGCTGTTATGTTGATTGGTTTTGGGTCGATAATAAAAGGCTTTTTTGTGTTGGCTCATAAAAATACTGTCATTGAATGATATGGAGGGGCTAGGGCGTGTCCTCATTTTAAAAATGGTGATAAAAATGAGATAAATTGCAGTCAAACAAGGAAAATAGCGCAGATAATATCGAGATATTAGTCAGCTATTTAACGCCGTTTGGCAAGATTTAGCCATTTTTAACCCATTTATATGAATATCGATTGAATTGAGGACACGCCCTAATATTCGATAAAAGTTAGACAGCTAAATTTTTAAACGAGATGATCATCTATATAACTGCCTATGCCTATCTAGGTAGCTAAGCATGCAATATCACTCGGAACGGTACAAGACTATTTTTACGAGGTTTTTGCTATTAATAAGTATGTTTGGTTAGTGGTTGGGTAAGTGAGTTCACAACCTTTGACTGAATTTTTGGCAATAAAAAACCGCGCACAGCTAAACTATAAACGGTCTTATTGTTGAAGATACTATCCTAATTTATTTCGCTATCAATCCTATCTCGCGTGCTTCTTTTAGCCAGCTTGGAAACTCTTCTAGCATGTTTTCATACAAGGCTTCTTCGCTAATATCATCCAAGTCATCTAATTCAAAAAAGTCGCAATTATCAATCACGCGCCCTGTCATGTCGTCTAGTTTTTTTAGGATGCCATAACCACGACCACCCAAGCCCACAAACTGCCAAAATATCGGCAGTTTCGCCGCTTCCGTCATAACTCTGGTGATACCGCGATTGTCATTCACCCCGCCATCACTGATAAATAACACGTATACAGGCACATCAAGGCCGTCTTTTTGGTAAAACTCCGTCACGGCCTTCATGACCTCTGCTTCGTTATTCACACGTGGGCCAAGTGCCCATTTGCGCCAGCCGCCATGAGCGTTGTCAATGAAACCGTCATAGTTGCTCAGCCCAATCTCGCCCAAATACTGCGGATCTCGGGCAAACGCCCAGCAGTCTAGCGCTTGGTCGTCATCGAAGCTCACTGCCAATGGCAATAAACGGTTGACCACTTCTTGCACACGGCCTTTTTTATATTGTCTGTTCATTGAACCTGAAGCATCTAACACCAACGCCACTTTTGCCGTTAATTGCTGCAATTGGCGTTTTTCAAGCGATATCGTGGCTTTTTTGGCGAGGTTAACCAGTTTTGGTGCTTTGTCTAACATGACCTTTTCTAGCGATGGTTTTGTTTGAACTGGCGTTGCCGTTACGTCTGCTGCTGTCGAGCTACCCTCTTCTACATCGCCACCGAAATGCTGCACGATGGCGGCAAGTCCACCATTAAAGCCTTGCGCGACGTTGGATACTCGCCAAACGTCACTTTTACGATACAGCTGCATCAACATACTGGCTTGCTGCTGGGCAAAGTCTGCTGCTTGATACTCTGCCTGCACTTTTTGTGATTGCTGCCAAAGGCCAATCTCTAACGATTGAATTTGATTCAGCGGCGTGTCAGCTGATAATACAAAAAACAAGCTGTCTATATTAGTAGCCAGTTTGGATAAATTAACCTCAAACTCGGCTTGAATGCTGCTAGAGGATGATGGCTGCGATTCGTAATGGGTGAGCTTGATTTGCCCGCAAGGTGAGATTGGCTGATTATAAAACACCATATAATCATCATTGATCAGTTTGCCCGCTGCATCTAAGGCAAAGCAGCTGATGTCCATCTCTATTGGACTTTGCCGAGTAAACTTAAGCGTGATGGGTGCGGTGTCATCAATAGCAAGGTTGCTTAAAGGCGCGCGTTGTCCGACGGTGAGATGGTTCATGGTGTTCCTTACGTTAGCTTGTTATTCCTTTAAAGATAATAGACTAATTACTGACATTAAAAAACCGCTAACAGCACGAGCTGGAGCGGTTTTTTTATCTTAAGAAAGATAAAGACTCAACTTTATTTACTAATGAGTTTTGCGATATTAATTAGAGGTATCTCATAAGCATCATAAAAAATTATTAATTGAAGAATATAAATCACTTCTAAGCCACTAAATATTGAATCTTAATATATTTTTCATAGTATAGAGAATCAAACCGACCATTGCAAACTCAGACTCTCACCAAAATAATCTAGCAAGAAGAAAGAAAAAGCACTGATCACTAAAATTTTCGACTGTGAATCTATCAGCTCAACTTGTTTAGACAACACGTTAGTTTGAACAACTTCATTTTTAAAGTATTCATATAAAGGAAAAACAAATTGACCATTAATTAAAAAATTTCCAGCCTTGATATGATTCTTAAAACAACTATCCCATTCAGAACGACTGATCTTACTAACGTTAACTAGATTCTTATCACATATACCAGCTACATAAGATTTATACCCACTTCCAATAGAAGTTTCAATTAATGGAGGTACATCCATAGGATGTTTATAAGCTTCAACCATAGGGTAGCTAATATACAGTTTACCTTTATCTGTTTCACTATCAAAAAACTCTAAAAGATAATTAATTTTTTCATTATTAGCTCTATTAGTATGAGGGTCATAGTCAAAAAATAGATATATTCCAGCTATGTCATCTTCTTCTAAACCTTGGAGACAACTAGCATCATCAGACATACCTTTTAAAACAGTGAGAGGATCAAGGTAATCATCATAGTAAATTTTTTCATAAAATGAATAAATATCAGTCTCGTGTGCAACAATTTTTACATTATTCAAGCTTAAGTAGTGTTGATTCAGCTGACTAATAATCGGCTTCTCAGGCCTAAAACCCTCTGTTATAAATAAGACCAATCTAGTCACTAAATTCCCCTGCACGATATAACTTCTCTAAGTTATGAGCAACACGTATTTCTTTTAAAGTACTAACATGTAATGCATTAATTCTACTGCCATCTATAACGAATCCACAATCAGGCCTAATCAGGCTATTCGAAAGTAAGGCTGTATTATGTGTAGTTAATATCACTTGTGAATCAAGCTCCTTTAACATGCAAACTATATGTTTAGAAAGCTTAAAATGATAAGAGGAATCAAATTCATCTAGAAATAAAAGCGAAGTCTTATTCTCTCGAACTTCCTGCCACCAGTAATAGAACATCATTAAACTTTTTGTTCCAGTAGAAGCTATGCTGAAGAAAGGCAAGATTTTTTTATTGAATTTAAACCCAATAGATTTTTCTCCATCGGAATCCATAGATGCCAACTTACATTTAATGCCACAGTTATTCAAGAATTTTTCAAAATCTTTTAAGTTACCATTTTTTACAATTGAAGTAAGTATAGATGATTTATCAGTTCTATTTCCTATATAATTAATACCATCTGAAAGATTCCTAAACCAAAGCATATTGGAAACAAAGTCAATCAAAGCAATGAACGACTTGTTAGCTTTATTTCTTTTATCCAAATTAGTATTACTAAAAATATATTTTATAGAAGATAAATTTAATTCTCCGTTGATATTTTTATTTAAACTTTCAGCTCCTTTTAATTTTACTTCAACTGGTTGACCTAAATTATAATTTACTACTAAATTATCATTTATATACAATTCTTCTTTGATTATTTTTTTATCTTTATTTTTTCTATATTTATATATAATATCAGTCTTATCTATCTCAAACTTATAGTTAAACTCTGCATAATCTAATTCAGAATCAGCATTTATATAGTTTTTATTTGGAAGTCCAATAGTATTATTATCAGTTAGGTGTTCCACTAAATCAAAAATAGCCCATCCAATCGTTGACTTGCCAGTAGCATTTTCTCCGTAGATTAAGGCTGTTTGCACAATCTTATTTTGAATGCATTCTTCATTAAAAGCAAAGTTACCTGCAGTAAGATCAAACTTTATTTCATCTTTAAACTGCCTGAAACCTTTTACTGAAAAGCTTTTTAACATTATCTGAGATTCCTCTATTAGATTGCATAATATACAAAGCAGACACTTAGAATCTATTAAAATTTGAAACTTGATTCGAACTTGCTAAGTAAATAATAGCACGTAAACCGTATAAAAAATACGGTTTGCATATATAGTTTGTCATTACTCAACAAACATAATGAATTATATTTGTTTCATTTAAGATACTTGAAATGTATTTTATTTCTGATAAATAACAAAAAAAGCCACCTAATTAGGTGGCTTTTTTACTTTCTCAACAAAAAACACTACAACGCTTTCAACTGCTCCATCTGCGCCGTCATCGCGGTCAACTGCCCTTCTAGCTCAGCCAGTTTCGCTTTCTCTGCTTCGACCACTTCCGCAGGTGCTTTACTCACAAAACCTTCATTACCGAGCTTACGGGCGATACCTTCTGCTTGGCCTTTCAACTTATCATATGACTTTCCTAAACGTGCCAGCTCAGCCGTTGGATCGATTAGCCCTTTCATCGGTACGAGGACACGTAGCTGACCGACCATACTTGATGATGATAGTGGCACCTCATCGCCTTCTTTGACGATCTCTAAGCTCTCGACTTTGGCAAGCGCTTTGAACTGGTTTTTGATACGGGATAGACGCGCTTCTTCATCATGAGAAACATTTTGTAGGAGCACTGGCAGACGTACCGCGTTACCCAGTTTCATCTCACCACGGATATTACGGACGCTAGCGATTAGCTCCTGTAGCCACGCCATATCCGCTTCAGTCTGCTCACTGATTTGGCTATCATCGGTCTGTGGATAGTCTGCGACCACGATGCTGTCGGTGTTTTTACGACCGAGTAGCGGCGCAATGGTCTGCCAGATTTGCTCAGTCAGATACGGCATGATTGGATGGGTGAAGCGTAGCGCCGTCTCTAGCACATGCAGTAGCACATAGCGGATTTGCGCTTTACGCTCATCCGACACCGAGTCATCATTTAGGCTGGCTTTGGCAAGCTCAACGTACCAGTCACAGTACTCGTTCCAGATGAACTCATAGATATCTTGGCTGACCATATCGAGACGATACTGAGCAAAATGCTGATGAATGTCTTTGATACTAGAGTTCAGACGACTCATGATCCATTTTTCTGGTAATTCCCATACATCAGGGTTTGCCGCTTGGTCTATAGGCTTGGCATTGCTGTCACCATCCACACAGTTCATCAGGACAAAGCGGCTGGCGTTCCAGATTTTATTACAGAAGTTACGATAGCCCTCGACACGTTTTAGATCAAAGTTGATATCGCGACCCGTACTGGCTAGTGAGGTAAAGGTAAAGCGCAGTGCATCGGTGCCGTAAGCTGGGATGCCTTCTGGGAATTCTTTACGCGTTTGCTTCTCAATCTTAGCCGCGTCTTTTGGATTCATCATATTGCTAGTGCGTTTTTCGACCAGCGCTTCTAGCTCAATACCGTCGATGAGATCGATCGGATCTAAGACGTTACCTTTCGATTTTGACATTTTCTGACCATTACCATCACGTACCAGACCATGCACATAAACGGTCTTAAACGGTACTTGCGGCGTGCCATCTTCGTTTTTCACGAAGTGCATGGTCATCATGATCATGCGGGCCACCCAAAAGAAGATAATGTCAAAACCTGTCACGAGCACGCTGGTTGGGTGAAAGGTATCCATCACGCGCGGATCGGCGTTGACGTCTGCCCAGTCAAGCGTACTGAATGTCCAGAGACCCGAGCTGAACCATGTATCGAGCACGTCATTATCTTGGCGCAGTTTTACATCGTCGCCTAAGTTATATTTGCTACGCACTTCCGCTTCGTCACGGGCGACATAGATCTCACCTGTTGCATCGTCATACCATGCAGGAATACGATGACCCCACCACAGCTGACGGCTGATGCACCAGTCTTGTAGATCAGTCATCCATGCCATATACATGTTTTTGTACTGCGCAGGGACGAACTCAATGCTGCCGTCTTCTACCGCGTCAATCGCAGGCTTGGCAAGCTCTTTGACCGCGACATACCACTGATCGGTCAACCACGGCTCAACGATCGTACCGCCACGCTCAGCGCGAGGGGCTTTGAGTGCGTAGTCTTCGATATCTTCTAGCCAGCCCTGCTCGCCTGCTTGCTCTACAAGGAATTTACGCGCGGCAAAACGCTCCAGTCCTGCATACTCGCTCGGCGTGGTTTCTAGCTCTGGCTCACGCGTCTGCAAATCAGGATAGACTTCCATCGCTGGCAAAATATTGGCGCGCTCATCAAGGATATTGATGAGTGGCAAGCTATGACGACGACCCAATTCATAATCGTTAAAATCATGAGCTGGAGTGATTTTTACGCAGCCTGTACCAAAGTCTTTTTCAACATAATCATCAGCGACGATAGGCACGACGCGACCCGTAATTGGTAAGGTAATGGTTTTGCCGACCAAGTGTGCATAACGCTCATCACTAGGATTGACTGCAACAGCAGTATCGCCAAGCAGTGTCTCAGGACGTGTGGTTGCGACGACCAGATAGTTTTTACCATCTTGAGTCAGTAGCTCTGTATCAGTGAAATGGTAGCGGAAATGCCACAAGCTACCTTTTTCGTCATGGTTTTCGACTTCTAAATCAGACAGTGCGGTTTGGAACTTAGGATCCCAGTTCACTAGGCGCTTACCACGATAAATCAAACCATCATCAAACAGACGCACAAACACTTCTTTTACCGCATTGGACAGACCGTCATCCATGGTAAAGCGCTCACGCGACCAGTCAACCGAGCTACCCAAACGACGAATTTGGCTAGTGATATTACCGCCCGACTCTTCTTTCCATTCCCACACTTTATCGATGAAATCTTCACGCGTCATATCACGACGCTTAATGCCTTGCGCCTCCAAACGACGCTCAACAACCATTTGGGTGGCGATACCAGCATGATCCGTACCTGGTTGCCAAAGCGTATTGTCGCCATCCATGCGGTGATAACGGGTGAGCGCATCCATGATCGCATTGTTAAAACCGTGTCCCATATGCAGCGAGCCGGTAACGTTCGGCGGTGGCAGCGCAATAGAAAACGACTCATCTTTGTCAAAAGTCGGCTGAAAATAACCGCTTTCTTCCCAGCCTTGGTACATGCCTGCTTCGACTTGCGCAGGATTGTACGCATTTTCTAACTGGCTTAGCGCAGCTTGGATTGATTGGGTCAGGTTGGTCTTAGCATTGCTATCAATGCTGGTATCGGTATTAGGATTGCTCATAATAGGGTGATCTTATTGTTGATAATGAATGTGGTCAAAATGAGATAGCGTAAACACTATAAAAACAGGAAATATCATTGATAGAGTGATTTTAACGCAGATAGGCAGATTTTGTTAGATGGTAAGGCAATTTATAAAGCCTGAAGGTAGTTTTTAATGACGTTATCGAACAATTAATAACCCCAATCGGTTAAATGCTCAACAGAACCCGCCACTGTCATGCGCTAACATAGCACTGATATCTTTATATTAAAAAATACTAAAAACGTTATCTAATCAATAGTGAGCCGACCTTGTCCCAAGATACCGAGCATAAAAGCAACTCTGAAGCTGACAAAATAGCCGATAAGCGCTTGACTGATAATAGTGTTAATCAACCATCTACTGCTGAAGATAAAGACCTTAGCAAGACTGAGACGCCAGATGATACTGATGCGACAGAAAGTTTGGAAGACGAAGATTTTTCTGAGGATATTAGCGAAGAAGACAAAGAAACCATCAAAAAAGTCGCCAATGATGACAATTTAAGTCAAGCAAAGAGCTATGCCAGTATCTTGGTTGAGCAAGTGATGGATGCCAAAGAAACTTTTGAGCGCTCGCTTGGCTCACTCTTTACCAGTGCTTTTACCGCTGGGCTTGAGATTGGCATTAGCTTCTTTATGATTTTATCTGCATTTGCCTTACTCAATGATGTGCTGCCGAGTCGCTATGCGATGGTACTATCATCCCTGCTCTATCCGATAGGCTTTATTATCGTCGTAATTGGTCAGTCGTTATTATTTACTGAGCAGACTTCCTTGCTTAGTCTACCTGTATTAAACAAGATTGAACCACTGCATAAGCTGCTGCGTCTATGGGGCATCGTCATTGCTGGCAATATCGTCGGCGGCTGTTTATTTGCCGCTTTGATGGTTGGCTTAGGGTTGCATATGCATCTGTTTACAGATCATGCCATTGATGCTTACGCTGAGCATATTTTGGGTTTTGAATGGTGGGTTATCTTTGGTAGTGCGGTATTAGCGGGTTGGATGATGGGCGTGGCGGCATGGCTAGTCACATCTGCACGCGATACCCTTAGCCGCATCGTACTCGTTATTCTCATCACTGGTAGTATCGGCTTTTTAGGATTGCATCACAGTATCGTTGGCAATATTGAAGTGTTTTCAGCATTGCTGTATGGCAACACCGTTACTCTATGGCACTATTTGATATTTTTAGTTGTGGTCTTAGTGGGCAATACGGTAGGCGGCGTGGTATTTGTCGCTGTACTCAAAAACCGTACTTTCTTATTTCAAATCGAAAAAGTAAAAGAACAAACTGCCAATGATAAAGCAGATGCCAGAAAAAAAATAAACGGTCGTCGCTTTTAGCTGTTGTCCAATACAATCGAATTGGAGAGTATTTAAGCAGGTTATGGAATAAATGATTGGGTGACAGGCGTCGTTTAGATAGAGAATTGAAGAGCAGTAGTCGCATGACTGGTATTATCGATACTGATAACCGCTGTACCATAAGCGATGGCTTCAACCATGCTGCCCAATTGATTGATATTGCTGACTTCAAGACGTAAGCCGTAGATATGGTTATAGCCTTTGGCTTGTGCCTCAGTGCGCATACGGACGATGGCCTCACGGCGGGCGCGGTCTAATAATGTCTCGTAGGTGGTCAAGTTTTTACCAAAGATGCTCAATACCCGAGCGATAATCATTTTGAAATAATCTTGGGCAATAACCACGCTACCAAGCACCAGCTCGCCCTCAGTATTGGCAGCAAGTTTCGGCACATAAAAGCGCTCACTTGAGACCATAATATGGCTTAATTCTTGCTCTGCAATGCTTAACTGCGCGAGATGTTGGCGCTCATGACGCGACCCAAAAAACCAACCAGCAGCAAATAGTAAAATAAACGGTGCGTAATTGATAAGCATTTGGGTAAGGGAGTTATTCATGGCACGTCTCTTGTCATAAACTTATCATAAAAAAGCATCGATGCTTTAAGATTTGGTTAGCTAACCAAAAGGGTTGAAACGTGGCAAGTCATCGGTTGCTGTCGGTGCAGAATTTTGTAGATTTGACTGCTGACCAGGCTGATGATGAGAGTCGCTTGGTGGGGTTTGATAGACTTGCTGCGGCATCGGTATGGCTTTGACAGCGGTGCCATAGACAAACAATTCAGAGGCTCCCTGCGCGATGCTAGAGGTTGAAAAACGCAACCCCACAACCGCATCTGCACCCAAGGCTTCTGCCTTGACAATCATCCGATCTATCGCCTCTTGGCGTGACTCCTCTAACAGCTCGGTATAAGCCGTTAACTCACCACCGACGATATTCTTAAGTCCAGCAAACAAGTCTTTGCCGACATGTTTTGAGCGCACGGTGCTGCCGTACACCACATCTAAACGCTCAGTGATCTGATAGTTGGGCAAATGCTCAAGATTGGAGAGTTGCACAGTCATAGTACGACCTTATCGATGACGTTATATAGACAGCGTCAACTTGGATATAGACCAAACCACGCTGCCCGTATATTGATAAAAAGGCTAATCGTTGGTATGGAACAATAAAAATAATTCGGTCAAATTGCCTTCGATGCTGTTGGCCATTTGTGCCAGCTTATCTTCATCTTTACGCATTTCAGCAAGCTCTGGATCTTCATCATCGATACCGCTTAGCAGTATCATTGGTAATGTCAAAACAGCCACATCTTCTGCTGTTTCTTCATCTTCAAACCAATCACTGGCTTCATCACCATACATCGCATCGACAAAACCAATTGACCAAGCAACGATATCTGATTCATCTGAAAAATCAACAGCCACTTCTTCATCACCCGCATCTTCACCAAACGGTAGCTCAATCGGCGTCTCGTTTTTTAGCTCAGCGATAATAGAGTCGCGCCAGCGCTGGATACCGTCGATGACGTTTTCTGGGATTTCACTGACATGCCCTTCAAACAGTGCATCCAGCCAGTTCGGTAATGGACGGCCAATGACTGTCGCTGTCAAAAAACCATGTGCGGCGACACTATCAAGCACAAACTGGCTCTCTTGGTTGTCCAAATAGTCTAATAATTCATCGAAGCTTAGTTGGTTACTCATGATGTAATTGTCCTTGAAAGATAGAGTGCGGCTGATGCCATAAACGATCGGTTAAGTGCAGAATAGCGGATAATTTGAAGGTAAAGGTAGTTTCGGTAAAGCACCCAAACCACCTTTATAAAGTAAGAATCATTGTATAGAGCGGGTTGCTAGCAACCGTCGAAAAGTAACGAACGAGATGTCATTGGCTTGACAGTATCAGCTAATACGCCATTATTAAGAGGCTTTAGTCGGCTTAAATGACTGGGCACTTTCACATTAAGCTATGACTTAAGTTTAAAGACTAAAGATCGTCATCATCCCAGTCATCGCCATCTTCATCGAAATTATCTATATCGTCTAGATCATCCTTTAGCTCTTTAGCCAAACGCTTTTCTTCTAGCAGATTATCGATTAGTCGACGCTTCTCAAGACTGCTTAAGCGCGTACGCACGCTCGTCTCGGCCTCTTCCACCATCTTTGCATCATCATCGTCGACAAAATCATCATCAAAATCATCGTCAATATCAGCGTCACTCATGACAAACTCCTATCATTTTTAGCAAGGGTATTAAGAATACATTAATATATATATGCCTTATAAAGTCTCTACTTCATGTTGTCAATGCTTTTTATTATTACCGCCCTATTTTTAGGCGATATAAAGATAAAGATAAAGATAATATCGCAGACAATTGTATATTAATCAGCGAAGATAAGTAGCATTAAATAGCCGACTCATCTGCGCTTTCAATCATCAATACCGCATTACGCACATCCGCTAAGCGTTGGATCATCGAATCATTGCCACCATCAAACACGGCACATTCACGCTCATAAACCGTTGTTGGGCGCATGATACTCTGTACCTGTACATGGTGGCTGATTTGCTTGAGACCTGCATTGGGTAACAAAATCAGCATTTGCTCTTTTTTGCCAACACTGTGTAATAATTGCGTCATTGCTTGCGCCTGCGCATCATCGCTGACACCTGCTTTAGCGGGTAGCGCAAAGCGGCTTAGCTCAATGTGCTTGTCATGGATGATTTTATTGAGCATCAAATACAGCTTGCCAAGCATCACGCCTGCTAACGCCACTTTGGCATGGCTATTGTCCGCCTTTAACAACACACTAGCACCCGTGTCATCGAAACGTGGCTCATTCATCGCGCTGACACCTAATAATAAAGGCTGCTTAAGCAACTCAGTCACTGCTTGGTTCAATAGCTGCGTACATAATGCTAAATAAGGTAAACGCTGAGCCGGCGCAAGACGCTCAAGCATATTGAACTCGTCATGAAATACAATCTGCACTCTCACACTATCAAATGAGCGGGTGGCAGACAACCGAGAGGCGCTGCCAGATTTATGAGCGCTGCTCATATCATTTTGAGCACCATCTGCTACGTCATGCTCTGTCCGCTCTTCAGTTGTATCATTGATAGGCTGATCATTAGAACCTGTCGCGTCTTGATTTTGTTGCGTTCTTAAATACTGGTTTACTTCACTATGCACATCCAATTTGCGTGCACTGGCTGGCTGCCTATCCGTTGCACTCTCTACAGAATACTCCGAAGTTTCTCTATCAGAATCCGTGGTACGACGTTCAAGCTCACGATCATAATTGCGCTGATCGATTTGCATATACTGCTCACGATGCAAATCCTGAATATCGCGGCTAAGCGCATTGATCTGCTCTTTGGTGGGACGGGCAAGGTAACCATAAACCAGCCAAAGCAACAAATGCAGCAGCATCGTACCGATGACGAATGGCCATTGCATAGCGATAATCTCGCCTTTGCTAATATCTTTTAACGTCAACGACACACTGCCAATTACCGCATCGCCATTGGTGGCAATCTGACGAATGGTATCACCTTGCTGCATGGGCGCATTGCCAACAGGCACCAAGATATCGTCGTTATTGTCTTTAATCAATATGCGTGTCACGTCTTGCTCGCTGGTATAGCGATTGGCAATGACGCTTAAGCTGACACGGTCTTTATTTTCTAAAGACAACCTTGCTTCATCAATCAGCTGGGCGACCATTTGCTCGCCTTTTAACGCACGACTTTTGCTCAGTTGTTGATCGGTGCTGATGACCAATAACAACGTCTGTAAACAAAAACTAACCAGAAGAATAATGGCAAACAACCCTTGCCGCGGCGCTAAATACGTCATGATATGGTAAACTTTTTTGGAGAAGAGAAATTAAAAAACAAGGCTATCGCTCATTTTTTGGCGAATTTAAAAAAAACTGTACAGTACGTATCTTAATAAGCATTTATTGAATGTCAGCACCATGCTGTGACATGTCTGTTGTTGCCTAAAATAAGACTGACAACAAGATTTCGTTACTTAAAAACTGCTGTCTAAAATGCTATAACTCAGGATAATCTACTGCACATTTGGTAAGCGGCGAATGAAAGCATTGTCGTGAATATTATCATGAATACAATCCGCTTATCTTATCTACTATATCACCATAATAAGTCTTATAGCGTTAGCAGATTTATAAATTTATCATAATAATTACATTCAATTTCAAATGATTTTTCAACGATCGCTACCATCTTTAATCGACGGTGATACTTTGCGCGTCATCTATAGGCGCTGCCGAGTAAAGCTGCTATTATTCCCAATCTTATATGAGCATACAAGGGACCATTGAGCCATGCCACACAATACATCTTACTCGTTACCAAAAGACAGCAAAGCATGGCAACAAGCCGTCGACTCTATTGCGTCACTGTTACCAGATAACACGAACTTACAAGATTTTGATGCGCTACAGTCCCTGCCTGTTTTTGCGCTTATCGTCGTGCTACCAACCAAAGTATCGACTCTTGATATTCATCAGTATGTGCAATCATGGGTGGATGAACAGCCAAGCTGGCATTTGGTCACCGTCGCTGAAGATACCGATGCCAGTTTTGTCAATATCACCGTCTCTGATACAGAGCCAACGGCAGCAAACGCACAGCGCTTACCCTTTACCCAAGCACAAGTATTTCGCTATTTGTTGGTTCCAGTCACTGACACCCTCATGCATCCTGGCAAAAAGACCGCAGCAGCTCACATCATTGATGATCAGCTAACCACGCGCTTGCGTCATGACTTGACTGAAGAATATAACAACACCCGTCGTGCGGGCAGTGCAGATAATCTAAACGTCGTCGATTGTCATATATTATCTGTCGGTCATATGCTACGTACCCACAAGCTTGCCTGCTTTGATATGGACTCGACCTTGATCGAACAAGAAGTCATCGTAGAGCTGGCAAAAACTGCTGGCATTGGCGCAGAAGTCGAAGCCATTACTGAAGCTGCAATGCGCGGTGAAATTGACTTTGATGAATCTTTTGCCCAACGTGTGGCATTATTAAAAGGCATCTCTACCGATGTGCTTGATGATATTTGTAGCCGCTTGACGTTATCGGTCGGTGCGCGAACCACCATCAGTGCGTTAAAAGCACTGGGCTATCATACGGTATTGGTATCAGGTGGTTTTACCTACTTTGCCCGCTATATCGCTGAGCAATTGGGCATTGATGAGGTTCATGCCAACGCGCTAGACATCGAAGAAGGTGAAGTCACCGGTCATGTGCAACTACCCATCGTTAATGGTGCCAAAAAAGCCTCTATCGTCGAACATACTGCTGAACGTTTAGGCATCGAGATGTCACAAGTGGTCTGCATCGGCGATGGTGCCAATGATTTACCGATGATGTCCATTGCAGATTTAGGCATCGCTTATCATGCCAAACCCATTGTCCAAGCACGCGCTGATGCCGCGATTAATGTCACGGGGCTTGAAGGCACACTTTATGCCTTAGGTTATCCAGCATTCGCACCTGCTGAGTAATCGCTAAATACTTTAGATTATCAAATAAGCTGGGTTGATGCCTTTCTCATTAATCCAGCTTTTATGCGTTAGCACACTTTTCAGGTGCTCTAGTATGTTTAGTAGTACCAACCTCTGATACTTATTTTTAGATAACATTTACTTTTAGATAATGAAGGATTGTTCATGACGGCATCACCATCACCACGGCAAAATGAGCCGTCAGCGCCACAACCACTGAATAAGAGCAGCACTACATCCTCCTCCAATAGTTCAAAGCAACTATTCGGGGTTTATGTCAAAGGAATGGCCATGGGCGCAGCGGATATCGTACCAGGTGTCTCTGGCGGTACCATTGCGCTGATTGCAGGCATTTATGAGCGCTTGATTAATTCACTTAGTAGCATCGGCCCCAATCTCTGGCAGATATTTCGACAGGAAGGCGGGATAAAAGGTTTGGTTGCGGTATGGCGACAAGTTGATGCGACTTTTTTATTATTTTTGTTATTGGGAATCGCCACCAGTTTTGCTACTTTAGCCGGTATCATTAAGCACCTACTGGACAACCAGCCCTTATTTATTTGGTCATTTTTTTTTGGACTGGTCATCGCAACGGTATTTATCTTATTAAGTGAAATTAAGCGCTGGAATATAGGGCGCGTGGCATTGTTTGCTGCCGGACTAATTGCCGCTGTGGTAATCAGTAGTATGCCTCTACTCACGGCAACGCCAAGCCTACCGTATTTATTTTTTGCAGGGGCGGTTGCTATTTGCGCCATGATATTGCCCGGTATATCAGGGTCTTTTATATTATTGTTATTAGGTGCTTATGACACCGTATTGGAGGCCGTACATACCCTTAATTTTACGGTAATCTTCACGGTCATTGCAGGCATGGCAACGGGATTGTTATTATTTACCCGCGCACTTAAATGGCTATTATCGCGCTACTATCAGGCAACTTTGGCTTTGCTCACAGGTTTTATCGCAGGCTCGCTTGTGAAAGTATGGCCATGGAAAGTCGATGCCGTAGGCACGCTTAATAGTGACGCGATAAACAACGTGATGCCATGGCAGTATCCTACCGGTCCACATTGGCTAACCACTGTAGGATTGATGCTACTAGGCGCGATTTTAGTCTCACTATTGTCTTGGTGGGGAACTCGTACCAATCGAGCTTAACCCTACCTGAAGCCTGCATCAGGCTGTTTTTAAAACTAGAAAACTCTCTCTACTCTTAACAATAAGCGCCCATCCTTGCGGCGCTTAAGCTCAAATTCTGCCATACAAAACCATCAAAACGTGCTAAAAAACCAAACGTCAACGGTTGTCGCAAAGTCGCCTGTGCCCTCTTTAGCTTTGTTGCTCAAACTTTCATAATGACCTCATTGGAATTCACCTTATGAATAGCGAGATGAATAATGTTACTGACTATATTTGCGGTTATTGGTATAGAAACGTGGAGCACGGCGGCACTGCTTGGTTATAGCTTGCTAGCAGGCTTGATTTTGGCGCTTGCCTTATCCTCACAGCGCTGGCTGCTGTGGTATCTATTTGGTGGTATGGCATATTGGTTGGCGGTTGAGGGAATACAAAGCCTTGTAGCGGGTCGTCCTATGCTATCAGAGCTTTCAGAATTGCACAGCTATATCATCGCCATGGGCATCAGTTGGTTGCCTTTAGCAGGCTGGGTACTGTATCGGGCGTTACGTTACGAGGATGTCAGTCAATCGGTTCAGCAGCAGCGTAAATTGGAAGCGGCACGCTATATCGAGCATACACCTGTTTATGATGATGACGACTACCAACCGCGCTTCCACTAATAGAGTCGCGCCTATATCAATCAGATACGCTGTCAGGCTACCTCATTCACTATTTGCGGTACTTGCATTCCTGATGCCTAACCTGTATCTAAATTATTTTTATCCGACTGTATCTCACCCAAAAAGTACGATTAGCCGCGTCAAAATCGCTTAATCTAGCATAGGTATTGCTAGCATTCATTTTCGCTGCTACTCTCATTTTTATAAATGCTATCAACTTGTTTCAACTATGGTAACGTCATTGAATGTTACAAGATACTTAACGCTCTCTACGTAACTCCTAAAGAATAGCAACCTCTCCATCGTTTATAATCTAGTTATATATTTGTCACAAAAATTGTTATAAAGTACGCATTATTTTGCGTCTCATTTTTTAGGAGTTTGATTATGTTTACTGTTCCTGTATTAGATATTAAATCTGATCCGTTAGATGTGCTGTTGGCTGTGATTGGCTATCGTTTGTCCATGCTTGCTGATAGTGATAACGAAGATGTGAAAGCGTTATTTGCTGATCGTAATGTTACGATTGAGCTTGCCAGCGCCGAAGCGGATATCGCCCGTTATTTTGTCTTTGATAATGGACATTTCAGCCAATACAGTGGCCATGCTAAAAAAGCAGACCTAACCATCAACTTCAAGGATTCGATGACGGGCGTTAAGCTTTTGACCAAAGGAAACCTACCTGCCTTTATGACTGCCGTGCAAGAAGGCAACCTCAGCATTGAAGGTGACTATAGTCTCATGATGTGGTTCAATAAGCTTGCTAAGCATATCGTGCCCGCCATTCCAGAGGAATACAAACCGTACGTCCAAAAAGCCAAACCTTATGCCTATAAAGCTCAGCAATTTGCCAATCATTGGATTGGGGTTGCTAAGCACAAACTTGGCAAATAATGACGTAAATCTAGCGACGTAAATAAAGAAAACAGATAACGACTATTTATATCTCAGTTACTTTACTCTTTAGCAGTGTTCTGATTTTCTAAAAAGGTTGCGGTATACTATATCGCAGCCTTTTTTATTATCTAAAACCTTATGGCTTTACACACAACTCTTTTGACCACTATTCTCTTAAAAACGATTGTTTCAAAAACTATTATAAAAGGAATTATATGATGGCAGGATTACTTAACATCTCAGAGCCTAATGCCAGTAGCCCCACTGACACGTTCAATAATCAAAATAATAGCCACAACGGCTTGAACAATGACTTTTTGGCCAGCCTAACAACGGATGCCACCAAAGCCAACCAACCAATTGCCCGTAAGCATAACCGCGAAGAAATCGCCGAACTGTTTGACCTGCCTTTGATGGATTTGTTATTGCAAGCACAAACGATACATCGGGCGCACTTCACTGCCAATGAAGTACAAATCAGTACTTTGTTATCGATCAAAACAGGTAACTGCCCCGAAGATTGTGGCTATTGCTCACAGTCAGGTCACCACCGCGACACGACTAAATTACAAGCAGAGAAGCGCATAGAAGTCGATAAAGTCATTGCTGCGGCCAAACGTGCCAAAGCCAGTGGCTCGTCACGGTTCTGTATGGGTGCGGCATGGAAACAGCCAAGCGCCAAAGACATGCCCTATGTGGTTGAGCTGATTAAGGAAGTCAAGGCATTGGGACTTGAGACCTGCATGACCCTTGGTATGCTAGATACCAATCAAGCGACGCAACTGGCGGATGCTGGATTGGATTATTACAATCATAATCTAGATACCTCACGTCGTTATTATGAGCAAGTCGTCAGCACGCGGAGCTATGACGAGCGCTTAGATACGATAGATAACGTGCGCAACTCAGGCATCAATGTCTGTAGCGGCAATATCGTCGGCATGGGTGAAAGCCGTGACGACCGTATCGATTGGGTACATGAGCTGCTAAAAATGCCCAAAGCACCAGAGTCTATTCCAGTCAACCTACTCGTCCCGATTCAAGGCACACCGATTGGCGATAAAGTCTTGGCAGAAGGTCAACTGTCAGTGATTGAGTGGATTCGTACTATTGCCGTAGCACGTATTTGCTGCCCGACCAGCTATGTGCGTTTGTCTGCTGGCCGCGAAAGCCTATCCGACTCTGAGCAAGCCCTGGCCTTTATGGCAGGTGCCAACTCATTCTTTTATGGCGATAAACTGCTGACTACTGGCAATGCAAGCCAATCAGGCGATGACAGACTCATGCGTGAGCTTGGCTTAACAAAGCAGTTTGCCGCACCAAGAGCGCCCAAAGTATTGCCTGTGATGGATGCGATGAGTGGTCATCAATCGCAAGTGGTAATGGCAGAGTAGCATTTTTTATCGCTACCATTATTGGATAATCTGCGCTAAGCTTGCCGACATTATTGATGATAAAATATTAAATCGTAAGAGAGAATGTGATGGCAGATTATTTTAATTGGATTAAAGCGGCGCATATTATATCGATGGTCTGCTGGTTTGCTGCGATATTTTATTTGCCACGCTTGTTTGTCTATCATGCAATGAGTGACGACAGCATCAGCCATGAGCGCTTTGCTATTATGGAGCGCAAGCTTTATCGCGGTATTATGACGCCATCGATGATAGCAACATGGGTCTTTGGTCTATGGATGTTGGGGCTAGGCTGGGATGTATATAAGACCCAAGGCTGGTTACACGTCAAGCTCTTATTAGTGGTACTACTCTCTGGCTATCACGGTGCTTGTGGATTTTATCGTAAAAAGCTGATAGATAATCCACATTATAAGACGCATAAATTCTGGCGTTGGTTTAACGAAGTACCAGTGTTTGCTTTGGTCATTATCGTCATCTTAGTAGTGGTCAAGCCCTTCTAAAATTCAGTAAACATGCTAATAACTGATTTTTAGATCTGAACACATCTAAACAAAAAGCGTCCGTTACTTATTAAAGTAACGGACGCTTTTTTTAGGACATAATGAAGATGAAACCTTAAACACTAGGGCGCATGATTTGATAGACATTACTCAAATCATAAACACGGTAACGCGCAGGTTCGCGGCGGTTTTCGCCCGCATAGCTGAGGATCAGTGCTTGCTTTGCGCGCTCATCAACCCAGCCGACAAACAGTCCACTATGCTCGACGCCATTGTAGCCATGGTTGATATAATAGAGCCAATCCCCGACTTCAATCTCGCCACTATTGGCATACGGGCCTTGACCATAAGTACCTTTATGAATGGTATCGCGTGTCACTCCGGCGCGTTTAAACACGGCATTCAGATAGTCCCAGCAGCCACCTTGAATGATCGCGCGCTCATTCAGCGCCATCTTGCGTGCGGTGCTAACCACTTCACGTGCGGCCAGACTACTCTGCATCTCCGCACTGCTTAGTAACGGTAAATACTCACTATCGACATTATCATAATTACCCGATAAAAATGCAGGGAGTACCGCAGGCGCTTGACGCGCTACTTCAGGATAACGATAGGATGTCTGAGTCGCTGGTGGAATACTAGAAGTATTTGAGCGATAGGTTGCTGCACGTTGCATGGTGGAACGAGTACTGACTTTGGCAGAGGGCACGGCTGAGTATGATGGTGTATAGCGTATACTGAAATCAGGTTGCACAGATTTTTGGGCGATCAGCACACTCATACTATCTGCATGGGCTTGACCTACTAGGCCAACGGTAAACAATAAAAGACTGCACGACGCTGTAACCGACGACGACATAGACACAGGCAAACGCGACATGACCAACTCCTTGTCAATAAAACATAAATGACAACATAAACTATAATAATAGGACTTTCTAATCTTACTTATAAACCATTTAGACATGACGCTGCAAGCATTATTCGGCTCAAATGACCGATAAAAGGTATAAAAATACAGACTAATGGTTAGATAAGAGGAACACGTAGAAGAACGATAGAGAGCTGATGCTAAATAAAAAGGAAGTGAAATAAGCAGTGTTTAGATTAAATACTGCGTAGATAAAATATTACTTAGATAAAGTCACTTAGGATTTCATAGCTCAATCCAGTAGATGATTGGCTAAGAAATAAGTTAATCGTTACTCATTTTGATATTCACATGCCGCTTGCCCAATGCTTGACCCTGCAAAATAGCTTTGGCAGCGGTTGCCTCTTGGATACTATCAAAGCCGCTAATATGGTATTTGCGTATATCATCACAATCAACAATCTGTAACTGCTCACCAATAAGCATGATTTTATCACCGTCGGTCAACTGAATATGCTCACGCTTACCTTGATTGTCATGCACCAGCTCACCAGCACGCAGCCATAAGATGCCGCTACTGATAGCGCCGGCCATGGCTTTTTTCTGTTGTTGGCGTTTTCGGTTAAACATAAAACTACCAATAATCAATAGCGCCAATGCGCCTATAGCCAAGCGTTCAGGCAGCAGACTCATTGCCAAAGCAACCGCCACCGCGCCGATAAGTAGTGCAGACCCAAACCAAAACATGCCATCATCAGTCGTTTTTGGCTGATCTTGTAGCGTGATTTTGGCACCATCGTCGGTCAGCTTGAGCATGCATGACTACCTGTTACAGAGTAATGAGAGAATAAAATTTTAATGAAAATGCGATGCGCAAGCACTCATCAATAGGACTACCAACCCAAGGCTGTTTTTTGCATGGCAATTAGCTCAGCGATGCCTTTTTCGGCAAGAATAAGCATATCGTCGGCTTGAGCACGGGTAAATGGCTTTTCTTCTGCCGTTCCTTGTAGCTCAATAAATTCGCCTTTTTGGGTCATAACCACATTCAAATCGGTATCACAGCTGGCATCTTCTTCGTAGTTTAGATCTAGATACGCTTTACCATCTTTCATACCAACAGAGACTGCAGCGACCAAACCAATCAGTGGATCTGCCTTGAGTTTTTTGCTTTTTTGGATACTCTCTAATGCATCGATAAGCGCAATAGCCGCCCCAGTTACACTAGCAGTACGTGTACCACCATCGGCTTGCAAGACATCACAATCAAGATAAATGGTATTTTCACCTAGCTTACTCAAGTCAATCATCGCCCGTAAGCTACGACCAATCAAACGCTGGATTTCTTGGGTACGGCCTGATTGTTTACCGCGTGCCGCTTCACGTTGGTTACGGGTATTGGTCGCGCGTGGCAACATGCCATACTCAGCAGTGATCCAGCCTTTACCTTTACCTTTGAGCCAACGCGGAACACCAGATTCAACACTAGCAGTACACAATACTTTGGTATCGCCAAAGCTGACTAATACTGACCCTTCGGCATGCTTAGTATAATGGCGCTCAAAGCTGATCGAGCGAAGTTGGTCAAGCTCACGATTGTCAATACGCATAAAAATTCCTAGTACGATGTTATAAAAGCAATGTCATAAAAATAATAAATATAGTGTTAGCTGGCCACTTGCGCTTTAGTTAGTGCTGTCTTTATATCACCAAATAAAATAACACTGAATGCCTGAGCCAAGCAAAATATTAAGATATCCTAACGTGGCAGCAGCGCAATAGCAAGATTCGCTCGTGCTATTGCGCCGCTACTTTAGCAAGTCATTGGCTTAACAAAGAAATAGCGCCAACTTTATTCTAACCCTTCCATCTTACGCAATTCTTTACGCAGGATTTTACCCACGTTTGATTTTGGTAATTCATCAACGAACTGTATGTGGCGCGGACGCTTGTAACCAGTCAGTTGCTTTTTGCCAAAATCCAGCAACTCTTGCTCGGTAACATCACCTTTTTTGACCACAAACAACTTTGGCTCTTCGCCGCGGTCATCGTTTGGAATACCGATAGCGCCGCATTCTGCCACAGCGGGATGCTCGCTCATGGCTTCTTCGATTTCATTTGGATAAACATTAAAACCAGAAACCAAAATCATGTCTTTTTTGCGATCAACAATTTTGATAAAACCTTTTTCGTCCATGATACCGATATCACCAGTTTTTAAGAAGCCATTGGCGGTAAAAGTTTCAGCCGTTTCTTCTGGACGATTTTGATAACCTATCATCACTTGTGGGCCTTTCACGCAGATCTCACCGCGATCACCCAATGTGACTTCATTTTCATCATCATCGATCAGTATTATATCGGTGCTAGAAGCAGGAATACCAATTTTACCCGTGAATTCAGCAATGGTCATCGGGTTAAAAGCAGCCACTGGTGAGGTTTCTGATAAACCATAGCCTTCAACGATAGGCAAGCCAGTGATTTTATGCCATTCTTTTGCGACACTAGGTAAGACGGACATACCGCCACCGATAGAGGCTTTTAGGTTAGAGAAATCTAAGTCTGCAAAGCCATCTTTATGTACCAGACCGTTAAACAAGGTATTCACCGCAGGGATAAAAGCGGGTTTGTATTTGGCCATCTCTTTAATCAGACCATCAAGATCACGAGGGTTCGGGATAAGCAAGCCAGCATAACCTCGGTACATACCATACATACCGCAGACCATAAATGAGAATACATGATATAGTGGTAGTGCAGTCAGGATGACATCGTTGGCATCAACGTCATCATCAAATGCGCTGTCCATCAATGCACTAATCTGTAGCATATTAGCAACTAAGTTACCATGAGACAGCATCGCGCCTTTGGCAACCCCTGTCGTACCGCCAGTATATTGCAATAATGCCACGTCGCTTAAATTCAAATCAGGACGCTTATATTTGCTGGCTGATACCGCATTTAAAGCGTGCTTGAAACTCACACTGTTTGGCAGGCTATAAGCAGGAATCATTTTTTTAATGTGACGCGCAACCAGGTTAACGACGGCTCCTTTCACTGTTCCTAGCATATCGCCAATCTTACAAACGATGACATGCTCAACCTGACCTTTGTCCTCTGCTTCTTGATAGGTCTTCGCAAAGTTTTCTACGATGAATAGGGCTTTGGTGCCACTGTCATGCAGCTGATGCGATAACTCTCGGCTGGTATATAAAGGGTTGACGTTGACCAGTACCATGCCTGCACGGATGATCCCCAAGGCGACCACGGGATACTGCAAAAGATTGGGCATCATCACCCCAACTTTATCGCCCTTTACCAAGCCTAATGACTGTAAGTAACTGGCAATCTGGCGACTATATATATCTAGTTGCTTATAGCTAATTGAAGCACCCATGCAGATATAAGCAGTTTTTTTCCCATAAAGGCTAAAATTACGCTCAAACACATCAAGTAAAGAGGTATTATCATCAGGCATATCGATAGTCGCGGCAATGCCGTAACGCTCATAAGTGTTCAACCATGGATTATCACTAGATATCGTTGGCATAGTAGGAAATATGCTGTCTTTATTATTTATTGCAGCATTATCGTTTGTGGTCTCTTTATTGATACTGTCGGTCATAATTTTCCCTAAATGTTACCGTTAAAAACGTAGAATAATCTAATGAAAACACCATTATTTTTTGTGATTGATCAATGACAGCATAAGCTTGTGAATAAAAAACGTGGTAACAAAAAAAGGTTTGTCATTCACAAGCTTTGTCAATCAAAGCGCAACGTTAAGTCCTTAATAAATAGCATAATAACTCAGCATAGCCGAATTAAAAACTACTTTCGCCCTGATGGTTTTATCAGACATATAGAGCAAAACTGACGTCATCTCGTCGAAAAATATAAAAATATGTCGGTGAGCACTATAGCAGTTTTGCTAAAAATTCTCTATCTCTACTGACTCGGTCATCGGGACAAAAAAAGCAATAAATACAAAAAATGATAAGGCAGCATACCAGCAACCTTACCATTTTTGGATCACGACACCCGGTACTACGACAACCACTATCACGACAACTTTAGTATCCTGATCGCTTTTTGTAGCTTCAGTATCGTGATGACTTTACGAGTGCCCAACCGTAACAGACACTCATAAAAATGCTCTGGCGCTAAAGATTGGCTGATTAACCGTGGTTCTTTTCTTCCAGCACGCGCAAATCTTTATGTAAAATCTTACCGACGTTTGACTTTGGCAACTCAGCGATGAACTCAACATAACGAGGACGCTTATAACCGGTTAAATTTTCTTTGCTATAAGCAAGCACGTCTTCTTTAGTCAAACTATCATCACTACGCACGACATAAATCTTCGGCACTTCGCCGCTCTTTTCATCATCGATACCAATGACACCACATTCTAAAATCTTTGGATGACCTGACATCACATCTTCGACTTCGTTTGGATACACATTGAAGCCTGATACCAGAATCATATTCTTTTTGCGATCAACAATTTTAAAGTAGCCTTCTTCATCCATCACGCCGATATCACCAGTACGGAAATAACCATCATCAGTCATGACCTCAGCGGTAGCATCGTCACGCTTCCAATAGCCTTTCATAACCTGCGGACCACGAACACAAATCTCGCCACGCTCACCTAGTGCTACTTCATTGCCTTCTTCATCCAAAATAGCCATGTCAGTAGCTGGCATTGGCAGACCAATATTGCCGGAAAATTCGCCCGTACCGTGTGGATTGGCGGACGCAACGGGAGACGTCTCTGACAAGCCATAACCCTGTACGATAATATTGCCTGTTATTTTTTGCCACTGCGTCGCGGTATCTTTTAATACCGCCATACCACCGCCCATCGACATCTCAAGCTTGCTATGATCTAAGGCTTTAAATGCATCACTATTTGCCAACGCATTAAACAGCGTATTAACTGCTGGGAAAAACGCTGGTGGGTGGTCTTTATAAGCTTTGATTAAGCTTGCACCATCACGCGGATTCGGCACGAGCAGCCCAATACAACCACGATATAAACCATACATACCACAAACGGTAAATGAGAAAATATGGTACAGCGGCAAGGCAGTCATGATAACCGGCTGCTCATTCATTTTTTCAAACTTATCAAAAGCATCGCCAAGGTAAGTATCACACTGAATCAAGTTAGCGACTAGATTGCCATGGGTAAGCATCGCGCCTTTTGCCACACCCGTTGTACCGCCGGTATACTGAAGTACCGCCACATCATCAAGCCCAATATTTTCAGGACGCTTATATTTTTTGGCAGAAAAGCGATTTAGTGCTGTTTTGAAGTTGGTGCTGGTTTTAAGGTTATAGTCAGGTACAAGCTTCTTCACGTGACGCACGACCATATTGACAATAAAGCCTTTTAATGGACTCATCAAATCACCCATCGACGTCACGACAACATGGTCAACCAAGTCTTTACCAATGTCTTCATACGTTTTGGCGAAGTTCTCTAAAATAAATAATGCCTTAGTGTCAGAGTCTGTTAGTTGATGCTCAAGCTCTTTTGAGGTGTAAAGTGGATTAACATTAACCAAGGTCATGCCAGCACGCAGCACACCCAATACCGCAACGGGTAGCTGCAAAATATTTGGCATCATGACGCCGACTTTATCGCCCTTTTTTAGACCAAGTGATTGCAAGTAGGCAGCAATTTGTTTGCTATAACGGTCCAATTCCTCATAAGAAAGTTTGACATCCATACAGACAAACGCTGTTTTGCCAGCATGATTGATAAAATTCTGCTCAAGTATGTCAATTAACGAGGTATTGGCAGCTGGCATATCAATGTCGTACTTTATACCAAGCTTTTCGTAAGTTTTAACCCATACTTTATCGTTACGACGAATTAGGTTACCGTGATTTTCCATAATCTTTTCTCTCCTAGTAATAGTACGCTACCGTCAACCCATGCGAATCACAGTGTGATAAAAATACCAAAACTCAGAGCGCAGACGTGTCATCATAATGGCAAGCGCGTCTGTGAGGCAATGATATGGTGATGAGCAAACAATATAGCGGTAAATAACCCTCTGTTCATTAACATACACACTTTATACAGACTACTCAATATAAAAGATTGCTACTTGAGTTCGCAAACTGTCTTGACGGGCAACAATTTCATAGCTATCAAAATCTTAATAGCTATAATCAGTAGTTTTTCAGTGATTTACTAGCGAATATTAATTCATCAATTCTTGTTGTATAAAAGCTATGAGCCAAAGCGCAAGCAACACGCACGTCCAGCACGTCACGATCTGTCGTCTATTCTGACTTATGCCTTTTTAATTTTGCCAATATCCTTTACGATAGCGCTATCCTATTTGTACGCTTGCACCAATTATTTATACCTATTAAAACTGATAAGTGAATCCTATTTTATGTCCGATGTTATTGATCCTACCATTGCCCCAATCATTCCTAATGAGCCGATGGATACTCGCTCAGTTGCGGAGTTCACTGAGCAGGCCTATCTCAATTATGCCATGTACGTCATCATGGATCGGGCGCTGCCAAATATTGCCGACGGTCTCAAACCTGTTCAGCGCCGCATCGTCTACGCCATGAGCGAGCTTGGGCTAAAATCCTCTGCTAAGGCGAAAAAATCTGCACGTACGGTCGGTGATGTGTTGGGTAAATACCATCCTCATGGTGACAGCGCATGTTATGAAGCTATGGTACTAATGGCGCAACCATTCAGCTATCGCTACCCACTCATCACTGGTCAAGGTAACTGGGGTAGCCCTGATGATCCCAAATCCTTTGCGGCGATGCGTTATACCGAAGCAAAAATGTCTGCTTATGCCAATACGTTGCTCGCAGAGTTAGGACAAGGGACGGTAGATTGGCAAGATAACTTTGATGGTACGATGCAGGAACCAACGACCCTACCTGCTCGTTTGCCCAATATTTTATTGAACGGTACCACAGGTATCGCGGTTGGCATGGCAACGGATATTCCGCCACATAACCTCAACGAAGTAGTACGCGCAGCGATTCGTCTGCTAAAAAATCCTGAGCTGTCCGTTAAACAGCTAACCCAATCGATACCAGCGCCTGACTTGCCAACGCCAGCTGAAATTATTACCAGCAAAAAAGATTTGCAGGCGATGTACGAGAGCGGACGCGGCAGCTATAAAATGCGCGCGACTTTTCATATTGACCCCAAAGAGAAAAATTTAGTCATTATCGATGCGCTGCCTTACCAAGTATCGGGCAATAAAATTCAAGAGCAAATCGCCAAGCTCATGACTGACAAAAAGCTGCCTTGGATTACCGATATACATGATGAGTCAGATCACGAAAACGCCTGTCGTATCGTGCTTGAGCTACGCTCAACGCGCGTCGATGTTGAACGTGTCATGAGTCATTTGTTTGCCAGTACGGACCTAGAAAGCAATTACCGCGTCAATATGAATATGATTGGCCTGAACGGTAAGCCTCAGGTCAAAAACCTAAAAGAAATATTAGAAGAATGGCTAATCTGTCGCCGTTCTGTGGTCACGCGCCGCTTGCAATATCGCCTCGATAAAATCGATAAGCGCTTGCACATCCTCGCAGGTTTACTGATTGCTTATCTCAATATCGATGAAGTCATTCGCATCATTCGTGAAGAAGACGATCCAAAAGCGACATTAATGCAGGATTATGATCTGACTGACATTCAAGCCAATGCTATTTTGGACATTCGTCTGCGTCAGCTGGCAAAGTTAGAGGAAATTGAGCTGCGCCGTGAGCAAGACGAACTGGCTGCCGAACGCGCCATTATTCAAGAGTACTTGGACAATCCAGACAGTCTGACCAACTTGATAATCGATGAGCTCACCGCTGATATGAAAGAACACGGCAACGAGCGTGTATCACCACTGGCAGAACGTGAAGAAGCACAAGCATTAAAAGAGTCTGACCTCGTACCGAGCGAGCCAATCACTGCCATCCTATCAAAGGCAGGTTGGATTCGTGCTGCCAAAGGTCATGACGTCGATGCTGCTGGTATGAGCTATCGTTCAGGTGACAGCTATCAAGCGCATGTCCGTGGCAAATCTAATGAAAAAATTTACGTGCTCGACAGCACAGGACGTAGCTATAGTATCGATGCTCACAATCTTGCCTCGGCACGCGGTCAAGGCGATCCGCTCACCAGTGTATTAAAACCACCAGCAGGTGCCAGCTTTGAGCAATTATTAACCGGTGCTGACGATCAGCGCATTATCCTTGCTAGCTCCGCAGGTTATGGTTTTATCAATACCCTTGGCAATCTCGATAGCAATCAAAAAGCGGGGAAAAACATCATTACTTTAACGCCTGACAGTCGCTTGCTCCCTGTTGCGCGCATCGATGCACCTGTAAATGTTACAGCCAATACTGAAGGTGATAATAGCAGCACACGCGTGGCACCTGACCATGTCGCTGTTGTGACCAATGCGGGGTACTTATTGATATTTGCCCTTGATGATTTGCCTGAACAAGCTCGCGGTAAAGGCAACAAACTGATTAAACTGAAAGATGATGAAGAAGTGCTGGCTATCACGCCACTTAGTCAGCAAGACAGCCTAGTCATTACTGCTGGCAAACGTCATGTGACGCTAAAGCCCAATGATTTGGCTAATTATACGGGCACTCGTGGTAATCGTGGTGGGCAGTTGCCACGAGGCTTTCAGAATGTGACAAGTGTTGAGGTTGGCTGATTTGGGTTGCTTAATTTTGAGTAAGCTGGGTTAAAAACCTAGCTACCACCCATGAAAAAGCCGTCTATACAGTGTGTATAGACGGCTTTTTCATGGGTGGTAGCTGGCCATGCTGAATATTAAGACAAGAAACTGTTGTGACGAACGAATACTCTCAATTTAAATCTTGTTAATCTGCTCATCTGCAAAAACCGCCTTCAAAAAGCTGGCAATTTGAGATTTTTTCATGAGATAAGGATTGAAGTCAGAACCTGCTGAAAAGCTTTTTAATGCATATTCTTCATCTTCAATACTTGACGTTAAATACTTGATCAAAAATCCATCCCACCGACGCACTGCTATTTCCTCTACCCCAATAACATTGGGTAATATATCCAAATATTCACTAACTATTTTCGCCAAAGCATGGTTGACAGCCGGTCTTGAGCCTTGAACATTCTGAATGAAATAGTTCTCGTTAAATACAAGGGCTGAACTTATACCGCTTTCTTCGAAATATCTTCGCCAGTGCTCAAGAGCACGCGTCAATTCCATTCCTGAATTTACTTCGGTTTTTTTGGCGATATACGTTAGACTAATGAGAATATGCTCGCCGCTTCTATTCCTCGTTTCTGGTTCAAAATCTGTAGCTGCTTGCATAATCAATCCAATTAACAACGATATGTTTTAACTTAAGATAGCACTTAAAAAACAATCTATTCAACGATATTTTTCATATTTTTCTATCTCTCTGTAATCTCTAATAATAACTGGCTAGAACTTAAATAATACTCACATTCAGCCTCTATTTAACCTCGAAATAGAAATAAACCTGATACATAGACCAAACGTTAAGAGTACAGATTAGTGATGTCAGTCACAATATTATGAAACTGCTTACCAAATAATCCACTAAAAGTAACGAAGGCTGGCGATTACTGGCACGTTAATTTGATGTTGAGTTAACCTTTCTCTCTTCAAATAGTGCCTTTATCAAACTTGTGATCTGCGTTTGTCTCATCAAATAAGGATTGAATTCAGTACCTGCCAAAAAACTTTTGAGTGTATTTTCCGTGTCTTGGTCGTTTGACGTTAGATACTTGATTAAAAAGCCATTCCATCTACGACTCTCTATTTCCTTCACCTCAACAACATGAAGTAAAATACGCGGGTACTCCTTAGTCAATGTGGCTAGAACTTCATTAATGATCAATCTTGAACCTTCAAGATTTTGAATAAAATAAGTATCATTAATCGCAAGTGCCGAAGTGACATCCGTTTCTTTGTTGCTTACTCGCCATTTTTCAAGCGTACGAATCAACTCGATACCGTCATCTTTTCCTTTGTTATTACCGATATACGTTAAGCTTATAAGCGCATTTTCACCGTCTTTGTTGGTCATTGAAATACAGTTTGTTTTATTCTGCATAAAGATTCCGATAAATAAAATTTGTTTTAACTAAAAATATTACTTAGAAAATATCTGCCCAAAGCTTTTCACAATTAGTCGTTAAAAATCTGACTTATTCAACCACCAAAAAAGCACTTTTCAGAGTTGATTACTTTGAAATCAGCTTAATTGGTTTTTATCAAATGCATTCTCTTCAAAGACCAAAGTTATGAAGTGTGCAATTTGGGTCTGACTCATTAAATAAGGATTGAAATCAACCCCTACTGACAAACTCTTAAGCATATTCTCATCGTCTTGGGCGTTTAAGGTTAAATATTTGATCAAGAATCCTTTCCATCGACGTGAATCTAATTCTCCAACATCTATCACCTGAAGTGCAAGGTGTGGACGCTCATTAATCACTCTTGCCAAAAACTCATTGATATCATATCTTGAGCCTTCGAGATTTTGAATAAAATAATCATCATTAATGACAAGCGCTGAGGTTATGTTACTGTTCTCGTTATTTCTTTTCGCTTTTTCAAAAGTACGAGCCAAAAATATTCCTGAATTTTCTTTGCTGTTTTTACCAATGTACGTCAGATTAACAAGAATGGATTCGCCGTCTTTATTCCTCTCTTCAGGCGCGCCACTACTCTTTTCTATGAGGTAATCAATAATTTTATACATAAAAATTCCAATTAATAAAAACTTTTTTCATTAATATACTATTTGAAATGAACTTTACTCAATAATAATTTTTGGTATTTTGCTATTCATTTTGTAATCGCTACCTATTGATAGGTGAAAATATGACTTTAATTTAATCCCAAAATAGGAATCACTAAATCCTCTTCATCGGTCAAATGCTGTGAGAGTAACACACTCACGTTGACTAAGGTCTGATGCAGTTTTTCAGTGAGTGCTTTGTCTTCAACGTCACTTTTCGCTAAGTGACCATTTAACGCTTGCAGCTCATTCAATAACGCATCCAAGTGCACATGATCACGATCTAGTATTTCGAAACCTGCTTTTAGCTGAGGATACATACGAATGAAGGTTGGGAAGTAGGCTTGATCTTCAATATTGTGATGGTGATGCAGTTTAAGAATATACTGATTAATCCGTGGTAAGGTTTGAGTACGGTACGCTGACCATTCCAAATTATTCATTCGATAAGCGCCACTAATTTCAATCAGAGTACGCTGACGTTGGCGTATGTCAGCATGTATATTAAGCCAGCCTGAGGTCTTATAGACATAATCGGCTTTGAACCAATCAGTAGGTGGCAACTGGTCATACAAAAATAGCCAATCCGTCTCAAGTCGACTGTCAGGATGACGCGGCGATAGACCAGACGCACCATTTGGTAGGTCTTGAGAGGTCACATTGTGATTAGAAGCAGCCATAGTGTTGTCCTTATAATTCATTTGCGCTCAGGCGATTTTTCCGCTTTCATACCACCATCTATGAGTATAGTTTACTGAAAAGTATAAAATTGAAATCGGTAAAAAGTTATTGATTAGCTAAACTAAAATATATAATCTAATTATTTAGTTTATATATAGCTTTTCGCTGAAAAATCAACTTTTTATTTATCCATTTTATAATCACAAGAAATAATAACCAAAACTCAATTATTGTGTTACACAAAACCGCCAAAATCCTATCATTTTTAGCTTATGTGCCTGTAGGATAAAACGCATAATAACTAACGACAACTTTGGCTTTATCTTATATCGCCAAGCGATAGTGAGCGACTCGTTACCCTAAGGAACAAACCACAAAGGACAACCATGTTTATTGTAGATAAGGCCGCTGCCGCCACTATGGATAATAAAATCCCCGCACCTAAGATTATCTTTTTTGACATCGATGATACCTTGAGCCGTAACGGTATTATCGCCGAACACAACCAAGCCACGCTTGAAGCGCTTGCCAAAACTGATATCAAGCTAGTGATTTCAACGGGACGCTCCAAAGCCATCTTACCTGAGGATATTTTAGCCTTGCTCGAAGCTGATGTCTTAGATGCGATTATTTGTATGAATGGGCAATACAGCTTTAATAAAGAGGGCATAATTAGTCATTATCCATTAACAGATACGCAGACTAACAAGATTGTACTGTTGTGCCAAAAAAGTGAACTTATCCATAAATTTGACTCAGCGACTCACATTGCATGGTCAGATGAGAATGAGCGCCTGCGCGAATACAATGCCATCACGCCAAACTCTATCCTTGACCCAAATTACTATAAGGCAAATACGGTTTATCAGTGTTCGGTATTTTTTAACAATCAAGAAGAGAAGATGCAAGATGTAGATTTTGCTCAGGATGATTTAAAGCTGGTTCATTGGCATCATATTGGCGCAGATATCTTACCAGCAGAAGCGTCTAAAGCACGAGGTATCATAGATTTATGCCTGCATTACGATATTGATGCAAAGGATTGCATGGCATTTGGTGATGGGATGAATGATTTAGAAATGTTTGACTTGGTCGGCTATGCGGTAGCAATGGGTGACGCAAAGCAAGAATTGATCGCGCGGGCGGATTTTGTCACTGGAACGATTGAAGAGTACGGCATACAGGCCGTACTTGAGCAGTTTCATATTGCGTCTTGATAACTGGACTTTGAAGTTAGTTATTTATCCAGAAAAAACTTAATGACGCTTCGCTAGCAACCCATAAATCCAACCACCGATTTTATAAAATCCAACAATAATCAAAATGATTACCACAGCCGCTAATACATAAGCCAACCAAATGGGTGCACTGCTCAGCCAGCCAATCGTAAATGCCAGACCTAGATAGGTCTCAACTGGCCAATTAATAATAGGTGTCGGTGAGCCAGCGTTAAACATGGTCATAAAAGCGACGATGCCAAGCACAGCAGTAATCAGTCCAGCGCGTTTACGGTTGTTCATCTTATTTCCTTATATCTCATTCAATCAATATGATTAGGACTTCGCTTGTCTTTTTATGTCGCGTTGCTATTTATGGCACATTGCTTTTTTCATTAACGTTTAGGGATTACGGCCTCAAGGCATGGTCAAGCCACCATCGACAGCGATGGACTGCCCAGTAATCGCCGAACTCAAATCTGATGCCATAAGCAGCACTGAATTGGCAAAGTCAGCTACCGAGGTCGCTTGGCGTAGTGGTGTCGTGGTTGCAATATAATCAAACACCTCTTCGGTGGTGAGGCTGCTCGCATCTGTGGTTTTTAGCAGCCCACCTGCTAGCAAGTTCACTCGTATCCCATATTGTCCAAGCTCAGAAGCCAAGTTGCGCGTGAGCCCAATCAATGCAGACTTAGCCGTAGTATAGTCATAATAAGTGACCACTGGATTATAAACAAGATTGGTTGAGATATTGATAATCTTGCCTATTTGCTGCGCTTTCATCTGTGGCAATACCGCTTGAACGGTGTTTACTGCGCCTTTAACGATACCATCAATTTGCTTTGAAAAATGCCGCCATTTGACGGTTTCAATACTGGTGTATTCAGCACTGGGATTAAACTGATAGCTTGGCAAGGCGTTATTGACCAATATATCAATACGACCATAACGCGTAACCACTTCAGCCACCAGCGCCTGTACTTGCTCAAGTTCAGTCACATCAGCTTGATAAGAAAATGCCTTGCCACCTGCTGCTATAATATCAGCAACCACTTGGTCGGCGGCCTCTTTACTATTCAGATAATTGACGCAGACGAGTGCGCCTGCTGCTGCCATTTGCTTAGCAATCTGGGCACCAAGTCCGCGACTGGCGCCAGTGACGATTGCGACTTTCTCTGGTAATAACGCTGGAATCGGTGAGTGACTCTGGGTCATGATGCTGCATCCTTTATTATTATGTTATGGTTGATCTATTTGTTTTGTACAAACTGTGTTGCTGAGTGATGACTAGAAAACAAACCAATGCTCATCATAGCACGATTATTTGCGCTTATTCTTTTGCTGAAATTCAGCGGCAATTCCCTATTTCTGACGACCACTTAACCAGTTATCAGCGCTATCTTTAATGATGGTCTGAAGAACGGTATTCACCTTTGCCCTTTAAATTACTCACAATCATAGCCATAATGGTTCCACAATTGGCTCGATACCTTTTCTTTAACACTTAGCATTCATTATCTATCACCTGGTTTTTATTCATTTGTATCATTTTTATTTAGGAGAGTTGTTTTGACCCATTTATCATCGTCTCACCCTGTTGCTCGTAGCGCTCACATACTTCCAAAAGCCCTATTAGCAGTGGCTGTTGGTCTAGCACTTGCTAGCTGTAGCAAGTCAGATAATACGGCTGCTGATGGAACCACTGCCAGTGCTGAAACGCTAAATTTGTATAACTGGTCAGAGTATATGCCGCAAGAAATCCTCGACGGCTTTACCGAAGAAACGGGCATTCAGGTCAATTACACCACCTTTGATTCTAATGAAGCCATGTATGCCAAGCTCAAGCTGCTCGACGATTCTAGCCAATATGACTTAGCCATTCCATCGACGTATTATGTCGAAAAAATGGCCAAAGAAGGGTTGCTGCAAGAGCTCGATAAATCCAAATTGAGCAACTTTAAAAACCTGGATACGTCTTTTACCAACACCAAGGTTGATCCAGAAAACAAATATTCGATTCCTTACATGTGGGGTAGCACTGGTCTTGCCATCAACGGTGATGCGGTCGATCCTACGACAGTAAATAGCTGGAATGACTTATGGCGTCCTGAGTATAAAGGTCAAGTGATGCTGATGAACGATATGCGTGAAGTGTTTGGCATGGCGCTATTGACCCTTGGGCATTCAGGTAATAGTAAAAATCCTGATGAAATCAAAGCCGCTTATGAGAAGCTGACCACCTTAATGCCAAATGTAAAAACCTTTAACTCGGATGCTTCGCGCATGCCTTATATGGAAGGTGAAACTACGGTTGGTATGAGTTGGAATGGCGAGGCAATTATCGCCAATAACGAAGGCTTGACCAGCTTGGTTTATAAATATCCAACTGAAGGTGCTATCTTGTGGATGGATAACTTTGTCATTCCGAAAAACGCCAAACAAGTCGATGCAGCGCACAAGTTTATTGACTACTTGCTGCGTCCAGAAAATTCTAAAATCGTCAGCGAAGAGATTGGTTATGCCTCGCCTAATATCGCTGCACGTGAGATGATGCCAGAAGAGGTGAGAAACAATCCGACCATCTACCCTAGCAAAGACGTACTGGCAAAAGCTGAGTTCCAAGAAGATGTGGGCGATGAAGCATTGCAAGTGTATCAGCAGTATTGGGATAAGCTAAAAACTGGTCGTTAATCATTGTTTGGTCATCGCTGATTGTTCATAGCCGTTTTTAACAACCATTTTTAACAACTGTTTTTAGTAAATATTACCGCAAAAAAAACGCTGACTCTATAAAGTCAGCGTTTTTTATTTGTGTTTTATTTATAAATGCAAATCGGTTTCACTGCCTTTGTGCTCGATACGGCGCTGCTCGCGGCGTTGATAGCGAAGACCTGAGGCGGAAAACCATTGCGGCTTGGTGGTTTGTAATAAATCACTGAGCCGTTGCAATTGCACTTGAAGAGTTTGGGTCAGCCAAAAATAGCCTTGCCACTCAAAGCCTAAATTTTCTACGCTTGGATATTCTGATACGGCGATGCGCGTAATAGGGCGAAACACTTCATCGTTTGGGCTACGTAATACTGCTGCCATATGCTGCATCGCCTGCGTCAATTCGTGCTGATAGTGGATGAGCAAAATATGATTTTCATCGTCAATCTCAATATTTGCCAAACGCGGTGCCGCGCTTAACAATAAATCAATCGTACCAATAATATTACGGTGAGTACGCTGGATGGTCTCTAGCGTTTCTTTTTTAATCCCTGATTCACTTGCTGTCGCTGCGATATGCGGACGCACGGCAAGCAAACGCTTATTAATTTTTTGTAGCGCTTTCACCAAGGATTTATTGACTGGTGTATCTGGTATAGAACTGCTCGACGGATAAATAATGCTGGCTGAACTGGTCGCCTTACTATATTTAAACGGCTTGGGCACTAGAACTTCTGCATCAATATGATTGCCAACCCCTGCATACAAATTACTGCACGCCTCAAGATTACTGGCCAACAAAAACCGCCACATCAATGTCGATTTAAGCGGTAAAATTAACGTTGCTGCCACCGCAACTCCTGCGCCAAGCAAAATATTGAACGCGCGATATAAGCCATCTTGGGCGATATTGCTGTGGTCAGGACTCGACACAATCATGAGCATGGTGATGCCTGTCAATAGACCGATATAGCCCAATTGCTTGACTGCCACATAACCGATGATGCCACTGATAATGCCAATCAGTGCATAATATAGCCACAACCAGCCACCGATATCTTTAATCAGCCATAAAAAGCTAAGCCCCACCACCACCCCAAGCAAGGTACCCAAGATCCGCTCTTTAGCCTTGGTATAAATCGCTCCCTGATATTGCAACAAACCCAATATGACAAACACGGTAATGGTCGTCCACTCGCCATGCGGCAGATGAGTGACTTTATTAAGTAATAGCGCAGTGACAACCGCTACTCCCAAACGTATGGCATGCAAAACATCCGCATGCTGGTAGCGGGCATAAGGCTCTACAAACGGGGCGGTAAGTCGCTGCCAAAAAGTCGATTTCACGCAGGGTATCTCTTATAATGAATGAATAAAAAAGCGATTAAATCCTAGCTACTGGCTTAACCATACATAAAGTAATGATAAAAAATAACGCCTTTTACCTATTAAAAGATAAAAGACGCTGAAGGTCAAAACATGCTAGCACATAACAACAAAAAAACACCCTAAGAACATAGCATTTGGCTATTGGTAATAGCTAAAAGACGCTGACAAATACTTGCCAACATTCCGTGTATTTACAAGTGTAAGTCGGACTCGCCCCCCTGCTCTTTCATTCTACGCTGCTCACGCCGTTGATATCGAAGACCAGAAGCAGCATACCACTGCGGTTTGGTCGTTTGTAGCAGATCACTTAACTGTTGCAGTTGTGCTTGCAGCGTTTGTGTCAACCAAAAATAGCCTTGCCACTCAAACGTTGCATACTGTACGCTAGGATAGTCTGATAGCGCAATGCGCGTAATAGGTCGAAAAGTCTGATCGCTTGGACTGCGTAGTACGGCCGCGATATGCTGCATTGCTTGATTGAGCTCGTGTTGATAGTGAATGAGTAGCGTATGGTTATCGTCATCAATCTCAATATTGGCCAAACGCGGTGCTGCGCTCAACAATAAATCGATGGTGCCGATGATATTACGATGGGTGCGCTGAATGGTTTCTATGGTTTCTTTATCAATACCAGATTCACTGGCTGTGGCAGCGATATGTGGACGTACTGCGAGCAGTCGTTTATTTATTTGCTGTAGCGATTTTATCAATGCTTTGTTGACAGGCATATCTGATGTGGTGCTATTATTTTTAGAATAAGTCAGGCTGGCTGAGCTTGTCACCTTATCATAAACGAGTGACCTAGGCGCCAATACGTCAGCATCGATATGATGCCCGACACCAGCATAAATCGTACTACAGGCTTCTAAATTATTTGCTAATAAAAAGCGCCACATCAAGGTAGACTTAAGAGGTAAGACCACTGTCACCATAACCGCAATACCCGTACCGATTAAGATATTGAGTGCGCGATAGACACCATCTTGCGCCATATTAACTTGATTTAAATTAGAAACTATCATCAGCATAGTAATACCAGTGAGTAACCCAGTATACCCTAGCCGCCTGACCGAAAAATAACCAATAATCCCACTGATGATACCAATAAGCAGATACTCTGTCCCTAACCAAGCACCAGTCTCTTTATTAAACCATAAGATCGCAAATGCCACTACAATACCCAAAACCGTGCCCAATACTCGCTCTTTGGCCTTGGTATAAATAGCGCCTTGATACTGTAGCAATCCTAGAATAATAAAGACGGTAATAGTCGTCCATTCCCCATGTGGAAAATGGCTAATTTGATTTGCTAATAGGGCAAGCATGATAGCTGCACCTATACGTACGGCATGCAAGATATCAGCATGCTGATAGCGCGCATAAGGTTCAATGAATGGTGCGGTAAATCGTTGCCAAATTTTTGGTTTCACGCATAGATACTCTTTTTAATTGAATAATAGCATTAAAACATATAGATAATATGGTGGACGTAAAATACTAACGGTTACTTAGGGCACGTCCTAAATCTGAACGAAAGCAACTAAATGGGCTAAAAATAGCTAGCTATTTAAAAAAACGTCTCTTGCCTGTTACAAGGCAAAAGACGTTTGAGATCGAAATAGGGCTATCAATAATTGGATGTCAACCAAACCAATTATACTTCTAAGAAGTCCAAAATACCTTCAGCGGCTTCACGACCTTCCCAAATGGCGGTCACGACCAAATCAGAACCACGCACCATATCACCACCAGCAAATATTTTAGGATTTTTGGTTTGGAATTTAAAGGTTTGCTTTTCCGCTGCCAGCACGCGACCAGAGCTGTCCATTGCCACTTGCTGAGTCTCAAACCAATCAGCAGGGCTAGGACGGAAGCCAAAGGCCATAATCACTGCGTCACATGGGATAATTTCTTCTGAATTAGGAATGGGTTCAGGACGCTGACGACCACGGTTGTCTGGTGCGCCCAATTGAGTCGTGACGACTTTTACGCCATTTACTTTACCATTCAAGCCAATGATTTCTGTCGGTTGACGATTGAATAGAAATTCAACGCCTTCCTCTCGAGCATTGACCACTTCGCGACGTGAACCTGGCATATTTTCTTCGTCACGGCGATAGGCACAGACTACTTGATTCGCCCCTTGACGAATACTGGTACGGTTACAGTCCATCGCGGTATCGCCACCACCTAGCACCACGACTCTTTTGCCCTTAAAGTCGATATACTCTTCAGGATTTTTTTCCCAGTCGTTGCAGCGATTGACATTGGCAATCAGATAATCTAGCGCATCATGGACGCCTTCTAGTTCTTCACCAGCAAAGCCGCCACGCATATAAGTGTAGGTACCCATGCCCATAAATACTGCATCGTATTCGCTTAGCAGTTCATCAATACTAATGTCGGTACCGATTTCTGTCTCAAGACGAAACTCCATGCCCATGCCTTCAAAGATGACACGGCGGTTGCGCATAACGTCTTTTTCCATTTTAAACTCTGGAATACCAAAGGTCAGTAAACCACCAATTTCAGGACGCTTATCAAATACAACTGGTTTTACACCGTTTCTAACGAGTATATCCGCACAGCCTAAACCTGCTGGTCCTGCACCGATGATCGCGACTTTTTTGTCTGTCCAAACCACATCAGACATATCTGGACGCCAGCCAAGTGCAAAGGCGGTATCGTTGATGTACTTCTCGACATTACCAATGGTCACAGCGCCAAAGCCATCGTTCAGCGTACAAGCGCCTTCACATAAGCGATCTTGTGGACAGACGCGGCCGCAGACCTCAGGCAACGTATTGGTGCGGTGACACAATTCAGCCGCTTGAAAGATCTGCCCTTCGGTGGCCAATTTGAGCCAGTTAGGAATGTAATTATGTACAGGGCACTTCCATTCACAATAAGGGTTACCACACTCCAGACAGCGGTGTGACTGCTGCGCGACTGCTTCACTCTCAAACGGTTTATAAATTTCAACAAATTCCGTTGAGCGCGTGGCGATGTCTTTTTTGGTCGGCTCAAGCCGTGGTACATCTAAAAACTGAAAACTATTTTCTAAGCGTTTTGCCATGGTATTGTCTCTTTAATATGAGGCTTTTTATATCAAGCTTTTTTAAAGTGGGCGGTGACAGTCAACGATGTCTCATTTATCACAAAATTAAGAGATTCATTCCTTACTGTCACTTACCTGCTGAAAACCTCTGAGTTAAAAGGTTTTTAAAAGCGGAACATTGGATAATCCAAGCAAAGCTATTGTGGGTCAGCCATGGTGGTTTTGAGAAGGCTCGCAATGTTTGCCGCTTTAGGCTTCACCAAGTAAAACTTACGAACATAGTGTTCAAAGTCAGCCAATATCATCTGCCCCCACGCGCTGCCTGTTTTATTAACATGCGCTTCAATCACTTGCTGCAAATGAATACGGTGTTCCTCAGTTTGCTCACTTGAGATACGGTTCAGATCGATCAGCTCATGATTACAACGGTCAAAGAAATCACCTTCCATATCGAGCACATAAGCGAAGCCACCCGTCATACCTGCGCCAAAGTTGAGACCCGTACGTCCAAGAATAGTGACAATACCGCCTGTCATATATTCACAGCAATGATCGCCTGTGCCTTCGATGACTGCGTGCGCGCCAGAGTTACGCACCCCAAAGCGCTCGCCAGCGGTACCAGCTGCATACAATTTACCACCCGTTGCGCCATATAAGCAGGTATTACCAATGATGGCTGTCTCTTGCGCCGTAAAGCTTGAGTCTTTTGGTGGATAAATGACAATCTCACCGCCAGCCATGCCTTTACCGACATAATCATTGGCATCGCCTTCTAGTTCAATATTTAGACCACCTGCATTCCAGACGCCTAAACTCTGCCCAGCAGTACCAGTCAGATGCAGCTTAATTGGCATATCATTCATGCCAAGGTTGCCCCATACTTGTGCAATCTCACCAGAGATACGCGCACCGATAGAGCGATCACAGTTACCGACATAATAGCTATAATCGCCGCCATTACCTTGACGAATATTAAGCAGCATATCACTAATCATCTGTTCAGCGAGCAAGCCTTTATCAAACGGCTCATTACGCTCTACCTGACAGGTTTGGGCTTTACCACTACTGGCAGGATGGCTAAATAATAATGGCGTTAAATCCAAATGACGCTGTTTATCCGTGTTGCCTTCTAACACTTCAAGCAAGTCAGTACGTCCGACCAACTCTTCCATACTACGCACACCAAGGGCGGCGAGCCATTCGCGTGTTTCAGTTGCTACAAATTTGAAGAAGTTAATCAACATCTCCGCTTCACCAATGAAATGCTCATCACGTAGCTTGGCTTTTTGCGTCGCAACCCCAGTCGGGCAATTATTAAGATGGCAAATACGTAGGTATTTACAACCAACCGCAATCATCGGCGTGGTACCAAAGCCAAAGCTTTCTGCCCCAAGGATAGCGGCTTTAACCACATCAAGACCAGTCTTTAAACCGCCATCAGTTTGCACTCGTACTTTATCACGCAGTCCATTCACTCGTAGCGATTGATGGGTTTCAGCAAGTCCTAGCTCCCATGGTGAGCCTGCATGATGGATAGAGGACAGCGGAGAGGCTGCTGTACCACCATCATAGCCTGAGATAGTGATTAAGTCGGCATAAGCTTTTGCCACGCCGGTCGCGATAGTACCAACGCCCGGACGTGATACCAGTTTTACCGATACCAAGGCATCAGGATTGACCTGCTTTAAATCAAAAATCAGCTGTGCTAAATCTTCGATAGAATAAATATCATGATGCGGTGGCGGTGAAATCAACGTCACACCCGGTACCGAATAACGTAAGCGCGCAATCAAAGCATTGACCTTACCACCCGGCAGCTGACCACCCTCACCTGGCTTGGCACCCTGTGCGACTTTAATCTGCATCACTTCGGCCGAGCGAAGATACGCAGGTGTTACGCCAAAACGACCCGAGGCAATTTGCTTAATTTTCGAGTTGCGCAGCGTGCCATAACGTACTGGATCTTCCCCGCCTTCACCAGAGTTTGAACGCCCGCCGATGGTATTCATCGCCATGGCAATCGCTTCATGGGCTTCGGGTGACAATGCCCCTAACGACATGCCCGCCGAGTCAAAGCGCTTCAAAATTGCTGAGATATCCTCTACGTCATTAACATCAATCGGATTATCTGTTTTTAATTGCAATAAGTCACGCAAGGTGGCAACCGGACGGCTATTCACTAAGTTGGCATAATTACGATAATTATCATAATCGCCCGTGCGTACGGCGGTATGCAAGCTGTTGATCACGTCTGGATTAAAGGCATGATATTCTTTATTAAAGACAAATTTCAGCAAGCCACCTTGATCTAGTGGTGCGCGGCGCTTGAAGGCATTCGCCGCTAATTGTGCTTGATCGGCAGCTAAGTCTGCAAAGGTAGCACCTTTAATACGACTCTGCACGCCTTTGAAACACAGGCTCACCACTTCTTCAGAGAGACCCACTGCTTCAAATAACTGGGCGCCGCGATAAGAGACAATAGTCGATATGCCCATTTTTGATAAGATTTTTAGCAACCCTTTGTCTAAGCCTTTACGGAAATTAACCCGTGCTTGGATCGGATCACCAAGCAGCTCACCAGTCGCGACCAAATCATCAATAACATCATAAGCCAAGTAGGGATAAACACAGGTCGCACCAAAGCCAATCAATACTGCCACTTGATGCGAATCGCGTGCCAAACCAGTCTCAATGATCAAATTAGCATCGGTACGAATACCTTGACCAATTAAATAATGATGCACCGCACCTGTTACCATGATGGCATTGGCTGGTACTTTATCGGCATCGATGTCTTTATCAGACAACACAATCAAAGTATGACCAGCTCGGATGCTGTTAGCCACTTGCTCGCAGATAGCACTGATGGCTTCTGACAACTCAAGGCTGCGCTCATAGTTTAAGTCAATACGTGCCATCTTAAAGGCTGGATCACCCAAGGTCTCAAGCTGCTGCATCTTGCTGGCTGACAGTACGGGCGATGACAAAATAATACGGTGTGCATCGCGCGCTGATGGCGCAAACACGTTAGTTTCAGCGCCGAGGCAGGTCTGCAATGACATCACGATAGATTCACGCAATGGATCAATCGGTGGATTGGTCACCTGTGCAAACTGCTGACGGAAAAAGTCGCCGACATGGCGGATTTGCTGCGATAGCACTGCCATGGGCGTATCATCACCCATTGAACCAACGGGCTCTTGACCATTTTCGGCATTGGGGCGGATAATCTCAGTACGTTCTTCATTGGTAATATGATACATTTTTTGCAATGCTTTGAGCTTATCGCCGCGGCAAGCTTGCGTTGCTAGAGTCTCTTCTAAGCGCTCATTGTCACGGATACGAGTGGCTTCTTCACGTAACCATTTGCGATATGGATGAGCTGTTTTCAGTAAGGTTGCAATGGCAGTAGTATCTAGAATTTGGCCAGTCAACGTATCAATTACCAGCATCTGACCAGGACCAACGCGACCTTTCGCCAATACATCTTGTGGCTCGTAATCCCACACCCCAACTTCAGAGGCAACGGTTATATAGCCGTTTTTAGTGGTTACCCAACGCGATGGGCGCAGACCATTGCGATCAAGCATACAGACTGCATAGCGTCCATCTTGAATCACCAAACCTGCTGGTCCGTCCCACGCTTCCATGTGCTGCGAATAAAACTCATAAAAGGCGCGTAAATCCATATCCATGCTATCGACATTCTGCCAAGCGGGTGGCACGAGAATTGACATCGCATGGAATAGGTTCATACCGCCGGACATGAGGACTTCTAGCATATTATCTAGGCTTGATGAGTCAGAGCCAGCACTGTTAACCAATGGCGTTAATTCATTCAGATTGGGCAGTTTGTCTGATTTTAGTTTTGGCGTCCGTGCTTCAGACCAGTTGCGATTGCCTGTGATGGTATTCAGCTCGCCATTGTGGGCAAGATAACGAAACGGCTGTGCCAATGGCCAGCGCGGCAAGGTATTGGTGGAGAAACGCTGATGAAATACCACGATATGCGATGCCAAACGCTCATCTTGTAAATCTAAGAAAAATGCTGGTAAGTCTGATGGCATCACCAAACCTTTATAAATAATCGTCTGACAGCTCAATGAGCACACATAAAACAGCTCATCATCAGCCAAGCGCTGCTCTGCTTTTTTGCGTGCGACAAACAGTTTACGGTTAAAGTCGTCCGCTGCCAAATCATCAGGTGCGTTGACAAACACTTGCTTAAAGTCAGGTAAGGTCTCACGGCCAATGTCACCAACGATGCTCAAATCAAGCGGTACATCACGCCAACCAGCAACTTCTAATCCTTGGGCGACAATCTCATCGCTTAGCACTTGCTGGCTATCACGGGCTTTTGTTTCATTTACATTGACAAAGACCATACCAACCGCAAAGTTGTCAGTAATAGCGAACCCTTGCTCAGCAGCAGTATTTCTGAAAAACTCAATAGGCGTCGCCAGTAGTAGACCACAACCATCACCCGTTCTACCGTCAGCAGCAACACCGCCGCGATGGGTCATACAGCTTAGACTATGAATAGCAGTTTTTACCAAATCATGGCTGGCTTGTCCCTCAATATGAGCGATCAAACCAAAACCACAATTATCAGAAAAGTCATCTGGCGTGGCCAGGTGGGTTTGCGAGGAAATCATTGACATGGCTAGTCCTTTTAAGTGAACGGGCAATTTATGCATCCAATGCAGATCATAAACTGAAGACCGTAAGCAGAACGGGCTGATAATTAATATTCGTATATCCGAATTAATAAATGGCGTGAGGCTCATAGACATCATACTTTGAGAGTAAGGTGAAATCCTGACCCTCCCAGTCATTGGATGATGTCTTAACAGATCATTAATATATTAACAGACAGTAAGCGGTTGCCCTTGGCAATGACATACGGCCCTGTATGCCCACTATCAATAACGCAATGTCGCTATCTTGAGTGTCGCTTGTTATCAAACCATACCTAGCAATTAGGGCTGATTGATTAAGCATTTAATAATCTTGCATTTGATTAACTTTGAATATCTGACGCTCTGTACTCAAGCGCTTCATTCACTCTAAAGAGAGCAATAATAAGAGAGGTTGCGCCACTTGCGATAGCTTAACTATACATGACAACTGGCCGCGCTTGAGACAATAAGTTTTAGTAATGTATCTTTTAAATGATAAAAGCTTACCAATTTTTCGTTGAAAAACAGTTTTTACGATAACTATACAGAACGTCGCCCACAGTTATATTAGTTAATGATGGGCAAAAAATCTAGTCTTTTCTATCGATTCATCAACCATATTTTGTAAGAGAACTTATTACTATTGGTTATAGGATGACTAAATATTTTATGCAAATTTTGATACATAGTATTGATGACAAGGCTTAGTTAAGAGGATTGATCAAGGTTCGCTTCGTCTGAATATATATTTTTGGCGCTAACAACCTACTTTATGATGCCCCACAAAAAAACCCACCAACCAGCTTGTTAGTGGGTTTCTGTCAATCATAGTGGTAACGAGCTCATCACAACCATCAATGATATGGTCGAAGAACAAACACGCTCTAATTACTTTTGTCTTCTATCAGCGTTTTTATGCTGTCGTTGTTGCTCTTAGGAGGATTGCTATTGGCATTCTTGGTAGTAGCGTTTGCGCCAGAATTTGTGCTACTGGTACTACTACTTGGCGGCTTGGGTGTTGGGACTACGGGAGGGCTTTTAATGCCATTCTCAGTACCTGATGTCGCTGATTTTTTATTATCTTGCTCAGGTTTACTTGCGCTACCATCATTTTTAGAAGCTGTAGCAGATGAGGCTTGCTCTTCATTGCCAACGATCCGTTCTTCAGTCACCGATAACGTCGCAGAGGTATCCGCTAACTGACGAATACTTTCACTGTCGCGGTTACTGGCAGTTTCTTGGCTACCGCGGTCAGTACTGTCAGCTTCTGGCAGTGTTTGGCGTACTGGCACTTCGCGCTTAGTCGGTTTTAAATCAACAGAACGTGTGCGTCTGGTGCTCAAATCTTTAACCGGATCAGGGCGTTCATAGTTATCGATGATAGCGACATAGCGATTGATCTCTTCTGGTAACACACGCACATTATTAGGCAACTTAAAGTCTATCAGTTTTGCTGCGCCGACAGCTTCTTGTGGGCTGCTCATGATGCCATAAGTCAGCATATAACGTACTTGGTTTTCATCGTCAAGATAACGGAAATAAGCAAATTTATCGCGGTCGGCGCGGCCTTCTAGATAACTGGCAATTACATCATTTTCAGCGACATTCATAACCTGCACTGTCCATTTGCCTTTGTTCGCTAACAAATAACGTTTGTCTTTAAACTCAGCCGGATAATTTCGCAAATCACGCACCGTCGTATCAAAACTAATAGGCTGCACGTCGGTATCAAGCTCGTGTAACGACTCAATTTTCAAGGGCTGTTCAAGCACAGTACTTATGGTTTGCGGTGGCGATATTGGGGCATTTTCAATTTTTGCACCCATCGCTGGTGTTTGACTAAACATCCAAATCAGAGCCGTAACCACACCCAACAGCAAGGTCATTATCAGCCAAATCAATGCTTGACGGCGATATGATTGGCTAGCGGTACGCGGCGTTGATCTTGAAGCTGCCATGGAAGTATCCTTGGTAAAAATAAAGTTGACCGCATTCAAGAGATGCACAGTCAAGTAAAATTGCGACGAGCCAGTCTGCTTTAAACCATTGAGTTCAGTGAGCATTCTTGAGCGCTAAAGCTTTGAGACATTATACGCTGTACTCTGACAATACCGCATGCAAAAGCTCGTCATCAAAATCATTGGTCAATACGGCCTGACCTAGCGATTTTAACAAAATAAGGCGGATTTGTCCGTGTTTGACTTTTTTATCATGTCCCATCAAGCTCAGCGCCGTTTTTGTATCAATGCGTGGCGGTGTGATAGGCAAATTTGCCAAGGTTAAAATACGTTTAATACGAGCAACGTCCTCGACCGTTAGCCAACCCATTCTCTGTGATAACTCTGCCGCTTGTACCATGCCAGCAGCGACTGCCTCACCGTGTAACCAATTACCATAGCCTTCATGTGTCTCAATGACATGGCCAAAAGTATGACCAAAGTTTAACAATGCTCGCACGCCTGACTCTCTTTCATCTTGCGCAACGATATCGGCTTTATACTGACAGCAGCGTTTTACGGCATCGCCAAGCACTGCCAAATCCAAATCCATCATCGCCGGCAGATTGACTTCTAGCCAATCTAAAAACGTGATATCCATAATGAGCGCGTATTTAATGACCTCAGCTAACCCTGCTGACAATTCACGCGCTGGCAAAGTATTGAGGGTACTCATGTCTGCAAGGACCATTTGTGGCTGCCAAAAAGCGCCAATCATATTTTTGCCTTGAGGATGGTTGATACCCGTCTTACCACCAACGCTCGAATCCACTTGTGACAGTAGCGTGGTTGGAATCTGAATAAAATTCACACCACGCATAAAGCTTGCTGCAGCAAAGCCCGTCATATCGCCCACAACGCCGCCACCCAAGGCTATAAGCGTGACATCACGATTGAAATGTTCGGCCATCAATACATCATAAATTTTATTGATACTGCTCTGGTTTTTATATTGTTCACCATCTGGCAATACGCAAACGCTCACAGTGAACTGCTCTGTTAACTCTTTCTCTAAAGCGCTTAGGTATAAAGGCGCAATAGTATCGTTAGTGACAATCAATACTTGACGACCACGAATATAGGGTGCGACCTGCTTTGCCATACTGTTGTGCTCTATCGCTGTTTTCTCAGTAATGACGATTGGATAGTCATGACTTTGCGTATGAACCGTTAAACCGTCATGAAACAGTGGCGTTGCCATTAAACTCTCCCTAAGTATTTTGAATGAGATAAAAGTAGCTGAGCGCAACTAGGGCATGTCCTGATTTTTATCGCCATGTTTACAATGAAGACATGCGCTAATAGAATTTTTCATTATTTAAGGTTAATTTTCTTTATGTTCTGCTGCCGTGGCAGTGCTGTCAGTCAACGTCTCTAATTGCTGTAAAAGCTGATTAACCATATGACGGGGGTAAGTATGACCGGTGGGCATGATGATATGGGCGACTTGGCGATATAAGGGATCACGGGTGCTATATAAATCTTGCAAGATTTTTCTAGGATTTGGCTGCTGTAATAGTGGTCGAGATTTGTCTTTAGCTGTGCGAGCCATTTGTACATCGACTGGAGCATTCAAATAAACAACGATACCGCGCTGCTGCAAAAACGCTCTGTTTTCAGCACACATCACAGCGCCACCACCGGTCGCTAAGACGATTTGGTCTTTTTGAGTCAACTCATCGATGGCGCGCGTTTCACGCTCACGGAAGCCCGCTTCACCTTCTTTAGCGAATATCCAAGCAATGTCAGCCCCTGTCTGCGATTCAATGTACCAGTCGCTGTCTACAAAGGTGCGACCCAACTGCTTAGCCAGCAGTTTACCGATTGTCGTCTTCCCTGCTCCCATCGGCCCTACTAAAAATACCGACGGCAATTCCTCCACCATAACACTTACTCAGCTAAATTACCTATGATACAACGTCATTGATATTCTGGCTAGTAATGAGCGTTGATTATTGTTAGTAAATCTCAAAATTTTCCCACAAAAAAAGCAAGCGTTGATGCTTGCTTTTTTTAAGCGAAAACCAATCAATAAAGGATTAATCCAAGCGGCTGATACCGTCATTGATTAATTTTGGCGTCACAAATATCAATAACTCTTCTTTCGAATTACTACGCACGTCTTTACGGAAAGCTCGACCAATATAAGGGAGGTCTCCTAAGAAAGGTACCTTATCGACACCATTGTTGGTACGATTCTTAAAAACACCGCCCAACACAACTGTTTGACCATCTTCAACAATAACATTGGTTGAAATAGAATCTTCAGCAATAGCAACCTGATTATTAATAATGGTCGGTGTGCCGTTAGTAATCAACAATTGCAAACCAATTTTACCATCTGGGGTGATATTTGGCGTGGCCTCTAAACTCAACGCCGCCTCTTTAAAGCTGGTCGTCGTGGCACCACTGGCAGATGCTTCTTGATAAGGAATCTGTGTTCCTGAAGAAACTTTTGCCGTTTGCTTGTCTGCTGTCAAAATCTTCGGCGTAGAAATAACTTCACCACGATTATCAGCTTGCAGTGCTGACAATTCAAGATCCAGCATCACATCTGACATACTGAGTAGGCCAAAAGCAATACTGCCAGCGGGGTTTGCCACACCCAAATCAACGTTTAAGTTATCAGGACGCGTAATATCGTATGAAGGATAAGAAACCGTTTGACCATTTACCGTCGTCGTTTCTACATCAAAGTCTTTTAAATCCCATAGCGTTTGATTACTACCACCGACCAATAAATTACGATTATTGGCTGCACCATTTGACAAGATACCCCAACGAACCCCAATCTCTTTACTAAAGCTATCGGTGGCACTCACAATACGCGCTTCAATCATGACCTGACGGACTGGAATATCAATTTTACCAATCAACTTATGGATATTTTCAATACTTTCAGCCACATCTTTAATAATTAAAGTATTGGTACGCTCATCCACTGTTACCGTTCCACGGTTGGACAATAGGGTGTTGTTATCAGCAGAATTTGAATTGCTGCCACCCGATGAACCACTACCTTGAGAAATAAGCGTCAAAACATCTGGCGCTTTTGCATAGCTCAAGCGAATGTATTCGGTACGTAATGGCGCAAAAGACTCAACCGCTTGCTGTGCTTCAAGCTCACGTGCTTCCTGCTCAGCAAGTTCAGTGGAAGGTGCAACCAAAATAACATTGCCATTTTCACGCTTGCCAAGATTCTTACTCTTTAGAATAATATCCAGCGCCTGATCCCATGGGACATTAATAAGGCGTAAGGTGATATTGCCCGCGACTGAATCACTGGCCACAATATTCATTTCCGTAAACTGCGCTAGGATATCTAAGACACTGCGAATCTCAACATCTTGAAACTCCATAGATAATGCTTCACCGCTATAGACTTTTTCTTCAAGTGTTGGCTCACGTAGTAGCTCAGGCTTTCTGATATTAATATTCAGCTGATTACCTGATTGATAAGCCTGATACTCATAGTCCTCTTTGACATTAATAGTAATCACACCATTTTGACCTTGGTTTTTAGTATCAATGCTATCAACCAGACCACTATTAATATTCAAACGGCGTAATAAATTTCTTGGCACGGTGCTACCCGTTAAGCGTACGACTAACTTGTTGCCTTGACGTTGTACATCAACCGGAATGGCTTCATTGGTAAGTGCGATGCTAACATTGCCACCACCATCATTTCCTGCGGCAAAATTGACCGCACTCAGACCATCATAGCTATATTGCTTACTCACTTGCGACGCAGCAAGTTGTGGGCTTAGTAATGGGTTAACTCTGACGACCATCGTATCAGCAGGCACTTGACTTTTAACCACATTTTCACTGGTTATATTGACTGCCGGTGCACTGCTGGTTTCTACAATCGGTGTAACAACTGCTGTCGTCGTGATCGCATTATTATCATTAAGCACGTCTTGGATCGGGTCATTGGTCATTACTGGGCGATTAGGATCCGTAATGGTTAATAGTAAATCGTTACCCTCAATCGACGTCGTATAGTTACCTGCCTGTTTTAGCTCAACAATCAGGCGGGTGGTACTGTCACTATTTAACGTCGTGACCTTATCAATCATACCAATATTGTATTCATTAAAGCGACTAGCAAGTCCATTCTGTACTTGTTCAAAATCTAGTACCAAACGACTAGGATTATCAAGTTGATAAGCAGCAGGTAACACTGGTAAACCTTCAAATCCCAAACGCATTTGCGTCACTGCTGGTGCAGTTTGTACCACAGAAACCTTGCTAATGCGCTGTGCGGCATAGGCACTATTACTTACTGCTACCATGCTGATTGCCAATGCTGAAATAGCAAAAGCAGAAGATACGCGGTTGCTCATCATCATTACCTTGTTATTGCGTACTGTCATTATTTATTCCTCAAAAAATCTGCCGACTTAGCTTATGGGTGAAACCAACGACTGGGGTTTTTCAACAAACCCAGCGCGGCTGTCTGGCACAATTTCAATCAAATTAATCTGGGTCGGCGTGATTTCAACAATACGGCCGTCATTTAGTCCAAGATAATCACCTACTTTGACACTCGCGACTGAACCATCAGGGCGTTGTACCAATGCATATCGCTGACCTTCAGGTGAAATTACGACACCACGAAAAATCAGTTGCGATAGCTCATATTGCTCAAGAGGTTCTTTCACTCTGGTAATGTCAGGACGCACACCATCGATAGAGGTGGTAGGGCCTTGTACATTGACTAAACTCGGTGGTAAGAATGGGCTGCGCTGTGCGCTGGCACTATAAACAAAGTCTTCTACAAGTTCAGCTTTAGGCGGTGGTTCAATAGGCTGAGCGGGTTGATTGCGTATATCAGCCATTGATTGCTCTGCCATACCAATGCGATCGGTACACCCTGTCATTGACAATACAGCAATGCTTAAAACCAAGAGCGTAGGCAGTTTTTGGATACTCATTAGTTGCCTCCTGCAGCATCAGTTGTAGCGGCAGTCGCGACGGCTTCATCACCTTCAGGATCAGCTTCTTTTGAACGGTACGTTTTGGTTTGTAATACTAGATTAAGCTCCGGCAAAACATCCAATGTCGGTTGCGGATTGCTGACCTCAAAATCATGCATAGTAATGATTCGTGGTAAGGCGGCAAGACCACTAATAAAGCTACCAAACTGATGATATTCGCCCAAAGCAGCAATGCGGATAGGTTGCTCAATAAAAAACTCATTTTCAATCTCAGGCTCTACTGAAATATCTTGAAAACGTATATTGCTGCCAACGCCCGTCATGTTAATGCCCTCTACCAGCTCTGATACACGAGTATCTTTTGGTAGCTGATCGAGTAAGGTATTGAACTCGGCTTCCATTTGGACAACTTGCTCTTGATAAGCTTTTAAATGACGCGCCCGTGATTCTTTTTCACGATAGCTATCAAGCAGAGTTTGTTGCTGACTTTCAGCAGCATTGATCTCGTCAATTTTACTACTAATCGGTAAAGCCCACGCCAACGCTGCGATGAGCGTAATAATAAGCCCAATGACAGTTACCTTTACTGGTAATGGCCAGCTGCCATAGTTTTCAGAATCTAACGATTCAAAACTGCGGCGAAACTCCTGCAAATCAAACTGTTGCTTTGGTTTTAAGGTTGTTTTTTTGGTTTTGATCAGGCTCTTTTTACGGTTAAGCTTCATAACTCACCTCCAAGCCCAGTACTAACGTCATCAGGTGTGACTGTCTCTGATTTAACTTTAGTCGTTACCACGAACTGAACATAACTGTCTTCAGGATAAACGGGACGCGGCTGTTCACCAGCGGCGACCGTATTATTAAGCGCTGGTGCAGATTCATAAGCACTGATATTTTGTTGGATATTACTAACTGCTGAATCACCCATCCATTTACTATCATCAAGATTACGAATCAAACTTGATACAATATTTGGATTATCAGCCAGACCTGTCAACGTTAAAATATCGCCCTCGCGTTTGAGATTATTCAAATAGAGTGCCGGCGGGATGGCTTTAGCAAGATCGTCCCATAAACGCACAGGCACAGGACGTCGACCCTGCAAATCTTGAATGACTTGCATACGTGAAATGATATCGTCACGGCGCTGCTCTAGACTGTCAATTTCAGTCAAAGCTGTATCTAAACGAGCATTCTCTTTTTCAATCAATGCGTTTGCATCAAGTTGCTCGTCAAGCTCGTTATTGAAGTAGCTCCATGAAGCAAATGCAGCCAATAAAGTGAGTAAAGTCACGGCTACTACTAAGGTAAGAAATTCTTTATTGCGACGTTCGCGCTCTTCTTGGCGCCAAGGTAATAGGTTAATACGAGCCATTAGTCGAAGCTCCTTAACGCAAGACCGCATGCAGCCATTAAGCTTGGTGCATCAATGGCCAGTTGCTCATTATCGATATTTGGTGCAATGGTCATATTGGTAAAAGGGTTGGCAATACTGACAGTCACCCCAAGTTTTTGTTGTGCCATACCAGCAAGACCAGCAATAGAGCTACTACCACCAGCAAGGACCACATGATCGATACTACTGTATTGGCTTGAAGAAAAATAAAATTGCAATGATCGAGTAATTTGTTGAATGGTATTCTCAATAAAAGGTGTCAACACATCAAGATAGTAGTCATCTGGTAAGGTACGCTCACGCTTACTGATAGATGCCTCTTCAACAGATAGTCCATAACGGTTTTGTATCGCTTCTGTTAATTGAACACCACCAAATAGCTGTTCGCGGCTATATATAAACTCACCATTCTTAGCGATATATAAAGTCGTTTGATTGTGACCGATATCTATCAAAGCTACCAATTCTGGGGCGTTTGGCAAGTTATCTACCATGAGTCCAAAAGCGCGCTCTATGGCATGGGATTCGATATCCATAACCTTGGTCTGTAGACCACCGAAAGTTAGCGCATCAACTCGTTGGTCGACATTTTCCGAGCGTGATGCGGCAAGTAATACTTGCACCATATCATCGCTTACTAAAGAAGGACCTAGAACTTCAAAGTCTAAGTTAACGTCTTCTAATGGATAGGGGATATATTGATCGGCATCTAGACGTATTTGTGCTTCACGCTCAACATCACTTAACGCGGCATCCATATCAATAATTTTAGTGATTACTGCTGACCCTGAAACGGCTGTTGCAGCACTACTACCAGCGACATGACAGCGTTTAGCTAGGTTAGCAATAATATGACCAACCGCTTCAGTATCTACAAGAAGTTTATCGACGACTATACCTTCTGGCAGTCTTTCGATGCCGTAAGATTTTAGATGAAACATACCTTGTTGGCGCTCTATGTCAACCAACTTTACTGAAGTGGCACAGATATCAACACCAATCAAATGTCGACTTTTTGAAGTAAATAGCCTCACAAACTCTATACCTTATATTAAGTGTACAATCTGATAGTTATTTGTAATAATTTAGTACAATACTTTACTTAACAGATAGATTCAAGCATTTAAATAAGTTATTAAGGTCAACTTACACATTTATTATGACCTGCTGATTTTGTTCAAGGTATAATACATTATCTGTTGCAAATTTTAATTGATAAGTTTTCTTATGACCAAAAAAAATGCTACCGCCCGTCTCATTCACTTTTTGGTGGGGCTTGTTATCGCCTGCTTAGCATTGGCTGTGATCCTAGCACTTGCTGTGCCCATTGGTTTTTATGGGATGGCGATGTATTTATCGCCTACCCTGCCTAGCATTCAAGAGATTAAAACAGCAAATCTAGAGATGCCATTACAGATATATAGTAGTGATGACAAACTCATTGGCCAATATGGCAACCGTTTGTCTTTACCAGTTACTTTTGAAGACATTCCTGAAAATTTGACTCATGCCTTTTTAGCAGCAGAAGATGCGTCCTTTTTTCAGCACAGCGGTATTAGTATTAAAGGTCTTGGTCGTGCAGTCACAGAAGTAGTGACTGACGACGACAGCCAAACCGGTGGCTCTACCATTACCATGCAGGTTGCCAAAAACTACTTCTTAAGTCCAGAGCGCACCTTAAATCGAAAATTGGTCGAGCTGTTTTTAGCACGTAAAATAGAAGATGAGCTTAGCAAAAATGATATCTTGACGCTTTATGTCAACAAAATCTATCTCGGCGAAGGCGCTTATGGTATCCGCGCCGCTGCCAAAAAATATTACAGTAAATCACTAGAAAACCTCACTATTGCTGAAACAGCAATGTTGGCAGGCCTGCCAAAAGCCCCCTCTAAATACAACCCTGTTGCCAACCCTAGTCGCGCGCTGACTCGCCGCAACTGGATTATTGGCCGCATGCATGAGTTGGGCTATATCAGCAAAGCTCAACGCGACGAAGCAATCAGCTCGCCAGTAGGCATTAACCTCTATAAAGAGAAGCTTGACGTCAATATGCCTTATTTGGCAGAAATGACACGCTCTACTTTGGTTGATCGCTATGGCGAGCAAGTAATGCATAGTGGTTGGCGAGTACGCCTTACGGTTGATAGTAAAGCACAGACAGATGCGGAAGCGGCGGTACTGACCGGTTTGGTGGCTTACGAACATCGTCATGGCTGGCGCGGTGCAGAAGCGAATGATGAGCCGTTAGAAAATTTCCGTCGCTATAGCAATATGTCTCCTGCCAAAGTTACCAAAGTTAATGCTCGCAGTTTTGAGGCGACAATGGCCTCTGGTGAAAATGTGACCGTTGGTTGGTCTGGTATGAGCTGGGCACGCAAGTATATTTCTGCCGATCGTATCGGTTACTTCCCTAATAACGCCCGCCAAATTGTCACTAAAAACGATATCGTTCGTTTAATACCTACGGCGAACGGCAATTGGCAATTGGGACAAATTCCCAAGCTACAAGGGAGTTTGGTCTCCTTGAATCCAGAAACTGGTGCCGTTAATGCATTGGTCGGTGGCTTTGACTTTAATCACAGTAAATTTAATCGTGCCCTACAAGGCTGGCGTCAGCCCGGCTCAACTATTAAACCACTTGTCTATACCGCTGCCCTAGAAAAAGGCTATCGGCCAGATAGTATTGTTTCGGATCGACCGATTCAAGTAGGTGACTGGAAACCTAAAAATTCTGATCAACGTTTTTTAGGTGACATCACTTTACGCCGTGGACTGTATTTATCTCGTAACTTAGTCTCTATTCGTCTCTTACAAGCAATTGGTATCTCTGATACACGCGACCTATTAGATGAATTCGGTCTTGATAAAGAAAAGCTACCGACGACTTTGTCCTTAGCACTAGGTGCAGGGCAAGCAACACCGTTACAAATGGCAACAGCTTATGCCACGTTTGCCAATGGTGGTCATCGTGTGCAGCCGTACTTTATCGAACAAATTTATAATTATGATAACAACTTACTCTTTCAAGCAAACCCACGCCAAGCGTGTGCTACCTGCTTCAACGAAAAACTTGAAGACCTTAATAAGAATCTCATTGAGAATTATAAGAAATCAATTGAGAATGAAGACAGTCCTATCAACGATGAGGTGACGGTTAAGGCACAAACCTTAGAGAACAGTGATAATAGTGAACAAAACGATAAAGCGCTTAATTTAAATCTGTATGATGCTAGTCCACAGGCCGATCGCTTGAAAGCGCCTGCGGTTCAATATGCAATAGCAAAGCAAGCACCGCGAATCCTAAAACCTCGAGTTGCTTTCGAGATGGCAGATATATTGCGTGATGTCGTACAACTTGGTACTGCACGTAGAGCAAAGGCCCTAGGACGTGACGATATCGGTGGCAAGACGGGTACCACCAACGAAGCAAAAGATGCTTGGTTTGCGGGTTTTCATCCTACTAATGCAACTGTAGTATGGATGGGGTTTGATCAACCATCAACCATGGGCCGTCGTGAATATGGTGGTGTGGCAGCCCTACCCGTTTGGATGGATTTTATGAAGGCTCAACTTAAAGACACGCCTCATCAATGGGTATCTATCAATAACCGTGCCAAATCGAAAAAACAAAAGCAAAGAATTATAGAAATGACTGACGACGGCATCCTCACTACCGATGAAGATACGGATAGCAGCGAATCAGAAAAACCGGTCAAGACTCAAACACAACAGCGAAAATCACCACCGGCTGAGCCTGCTGAAGAACAAAGTAGCTCTCAAGCCGCCAAACCCAGTAACAGTCGTGATAATGATAGCGTGCCGCAAAATCCATTATCAGTAACACCCGTTGAGCGCATGCCACCGATGCCGGAGTAAATAGAAACTCAAGAATGTAAACTTATAACGCAAAAAAAGGCTTATTTAGCACTCGCTACATAAGCCTTTTTTATACTTAATGCTTTGATCTATACCACTCTATTAAAGAATAGTCGTTAGTTAGTTAGTTAGTTAGTTAGTTAGTTAGTTAGTCAATTAATACATCCATCTAATATTATTCGAAGTACAAACTTTTTAATAACTATTTCTAGAACTCAACCATACCAGCACGTAGTTGCTCAATCAGCTCTAAAAACTGCTGACGCCACTCTCGTATTGTTGTCTCATCTGGAAGCCATTGATTCGACAAGGTCACAACGTTAACAATAAGATCAGGTGAGGCAGCATCGCTTGGTGTTTGATCCACGATGGTATCCGGCGGTACGGCGTATAGACAACGCTGATAGGCACGCTCTATATTGGCCAAAAAGCCCTGCTGTTGTAATTGCTGTAAACGCTGAATTTCAGGCGATACTTGGGTACGCTCGCTTAATGCTTTCTCAATCTCTGATAACGTTGGTGCCGTCATGTTCAAACTATAAAAATGACCTAGCTCTTGGGTAAATGCAAGAAAAGCACCGTATAGATGAAAAATAGCGGTTTCACAATGTGATTGATATAGCTGCTTATCATCGGTATTTCCCGCTGCTTGGCAGGATAGACGACAGAAATACAGTTTTTGATTGGTTCGATCTGCTTGATATTTGGCAACACGGGTTTTACCTGCCATTTGCTACTTATCCTTATATAAAGAGTAAATTAGAGCATATTTCCCAGTGTACTATTTTTTTAGATAATAGCACCATGCATTTCTCACTTTTTTATACACACAAAAAAGCCAGCAACTTAGGCTGGCTTTTTATCAGATTAGGAATGAATCAAAGACGCTTAATGCTATTAATTGTTCTGATTAAGCTCTTGGGCAAAAGCTTCATCAAAGCTAGCAAAGTCTTTACTATCAGTGCTTGCCGTCATATCAAATGCTGCATTGAGATCTTTATCTTGCAGTTTTTGCTCCGCTTTCTCTTTGCGTGCTTTATGATAAGCAAGACCCGTACCAGCAGGAATCAAGCGACCAACGACCACGTTTTCTTTCAGACCACGTAGCTCATCCACTTTACCAGTAACGGCAGCCGCAGTTAGTACACGGGTCGTTTCCTGGAACGATGCTGCTGAGATAAAGCTTTCTGTTGCCAGACTTGCTTTGGTGATACCTAACAATTGACGCTCAAACTGTACTGGGAATTTATCTTCCGCTTCCAGCTTCGCATTCAATGCTTTGATATCAGCGTACTCTGCTTGATCACCTTTGAAGTGGTTTGAATCGCCACCATCGGTAATTTCAACTTTACGCAACATCTGACGAATAATCACTTCGATATGCTTATCGTTAATTTTTACACCCTGCAAGCGATAAACGTCCTGTACTTCGTTGACGATATAATCAGCAAGCGCAGTCTGACCTTTCAAACGTAAGATATCATGTGGATTCTGTGGACCATCAGCGATCACTTCACCACGTGCTACCGTTTCGTTTTCAAAGACGTTGATTTGACGCCATTTAGGGATCAGCTCTTCATGTACTTCACCATCTTCATTGGTGATAATAAAGCGGTTTTTGCCTTTAGTCTCTTTACCAAAGCTAACCACACCCGACATTTCTGCCATGATGGCATGATCTTTTGGACGACGTGCTTCAAACAAGTCAGCAACACGTGGTAGACCACCAGTAATATCTTTGGTTCCTGAAGATGCTTGTGGTACACGACCTAAGATCGAACCAGCTGCTACTTTTTCGCCATCGCTCACACGAATGATAGTTTCCGCAGGTAAGAAGTAAACTACTTCTTTACCTTCGTCAGTGTTCAAGATAATCGCAGGACGTAAGTCTTTTGCTGAGCTTGAACGGTCACGAGTGGCTAGAATCTCAAATGAGCTCATACCTGTCGCATCATCAACTTTCACAGTAGCCGTCATACCATCAGTGATATCACTGAAGCGTGCGGTACCAGCAAATTCTGTGATAATTGGATGCGTGTGCGGATCCCATTTAGCGATGGTTTGACCACCTTCAACCTGATCTTCGTGTTTCACAAGGACGCTAGAACCGTAAGGTACTTTATAGCGTTCACGCTCACGACCAAGCTCATCGGTCAACGCAATTTCAGCTGAACGCGAAACGATAACCAAGTGACCATCGGTATGTTGAACGGTTTTCATGTTTTCGAAATGCGCTTGACCAGCATTACGTACAGAAATGCTATTGTCCACAGATGCTGAGCTTGCTGCCCCGCCCACGTGGAACGTACGCATGGTTAACTGAGTACCTGGCTCACCGATAGACTGAGCGGCCATAACACCGACTGACTCGCCGATATTCACTTTATGACCACGTGCAAGGTCACGACCATAACACTGTGAACAAACACCGTGCTCAACATTACAAGTAATAACTGAACGTACCCAGATATCATCAATCGCGTTGCTATCAAGGACGTTAACCCAATACTCATCAATCAAAGTACCAGCTGGAACCAATACTTTATCAGCATCATCGTTATAAGTAACATCACGAGCAGTCACACGACCAAGTACTAGCTCACCTAGCTTCTCAATGATTTCACCACCTTGGATATGTGGCTTCATGAGTAGGCCTTCTTCAGTACCACAATCATCACTAGTGATAACTAAATCTTGCGCCACATCAACCAAACGACGAGTTAGGTAACCCGAGTTAGCCGTTTTCAGTGCTGTATCCGCTAGACCTTTACGTGCACCGTGAGTTGAGATGAAGTACTGTAGTACCGTCAAACCTTCACGGAAGTTCGCTTTAATTGGCGTCTCAATGATTGAGCCATCTGGCTTAGCCATCAAACCACGCATACCAGCCAACTGACGAATCTGAGCAGCACTACCACGAGCACCAGAATCTGACATGATAAAGATAGAGTTAAATGACTTCTGCTCTTCCTCAATGCCTTTGGCATTCATGATTTTATCAGTAGCCAAGTTGTCCATCATCGCTTTAGCGACTTTGTCATTGGTACGTGACCAGATATCAACCACTTTGTTATAGCGCTCACCAGCTGTCACAAAACCTTGCTCGAATTGATCTTCGATCTCACGAACTTCGCCTTCTGCCACTTCGATGATTTGCTTTTTCAGTGGTGGAATGACCATGTCGTCGATACCGATAGACACGCCTGATAACGTTGCTTGAGCAAAACCAAGATACATCAATTGGTCAGCAAACATGACGCTTTCTTTAACACCTACTTTACGGTAGCAAGAGTTGATCAAACGAGAGATGTTTTTCTTCGTCATCTCTTGGTTACACTCATCAAACGACATACCTTTAGGCATGATGTTCCAGATAAGTAAGCGACCAGCAACCGTATCTTTAATGCTAATTTCTTTAGTTTCGTTACCGTCTTCATCAATATGCGTCTCGGTGACACGCACTTTGATTTTAGCGTTTACATGTAAATCGTTTGAACCAATCGCACGCAATGCTTCATTAACGGTGGCAAAAATCATGCCTTCGCCTTTGGCATTAATAGATGAACGACTGATGTAATATAGACCCAGTACAACATCCTGTGATGGTACGATGATCGGATCACCGTTGGCTGGTGACAAGATGTTGTTGGTAGACATCATCAAGGCACGTGATTCAAGCTGCGCTTCTAGCGTCAATGGCACGTGAACGGCCATTTGGTCACCATCAAAATCGGCGTTGAACGCAGTACAAACGAGCGGATGCAATTGGATTGCTTTACCTTCAATTAATACTGGTTCAAATGCCTGTAGGCCCAAACGGTGAAGTGTTGGCGCACGGTTAAGAAGTACTGGATGCTCACGGATAACCATGGCCAGCATATCCCACACTTGCGGCTCTTCTCGTTCTACCATCTTTTTAGCAGCTTTAATCGTCGTTGCTAAACCATGAGACAATAGTTTGTTATAAGTAAATGGCTTAAATAGTTCTAGTGCCATTTTCTTTGGTAGACCACACTGATGTAGACGTAGTGTTGGGCCTACAACGATGACCGAACGACCAGAGTAATCAACACGTTTACCTAGCAAGTTCTGACGGAAACGGCCTTGCTTACCTTTGATCATATCAGCCAAAGATTTCAATGGACGCTTATTACTACCAGTAATGGCACGACCGCGACGACCGTTATCAAGCAACGCATCCACTGACTCTTGCAGCATACGTTTTTCGTTACGTACGATAATATCAGGGGCGCTCAGCTCAAGCAGACGCTTTAAACGATTGTTACGGTTGATCACACGGCGATATAGATCGTTTAGATCTGAAGTCGCAAAACGACCACCTTCTAGCGGTACTAGAGGGCGCAAATCTGGTGGTAGTACTGGTAAGATGTTCATTACCATCCACTCAGGCTTGTTATTAGAATCACGGAATGCTTCTAATAATTTAAGACGCTTAGACATCTTCTTAAGCTTAGTCTCAGAACCTGTTTGCGGAATCGCTTCACGCAGCTCATCAATCTCAAGATCCATATCGATATCTTTCAATAAGTCTTGGACAGCTTCTGCACCCATCTTGGCAGTAAATTCATCACCAAACTCTTCAAGCGCTTTGTAGTAATCTTCATCATCAAGCAACTGATATTTTTCTAAGCTGGTTAGACCAGGCTCAGTAACGATATAGCTTTCAAAATATAGAACGCGCTCAATGTCACGCAATGTCATGTCTAGCAACAGACCGATGCGGCTTGGTAATGATTTTAAGAACCAAATATGCGCTACTGGACTGGCTAGGTCAATATGACCCATACGGTCACGACGTACTTTAGCAGTGGTAACTTCAACACCACATTTTTCGCAGATAACGCCTTGGAATTTACGGCGCTTATATTTACCACATAGACATTCAAAATCTTTTACTGGACCAAAGATTTTGGCACAAAAAAGACCATCACGCTCAGGTTTGAACGTACGATAGTTAATAGTTTCAGGTTTTTTTACTTCACCGTGTGACCATGATTTGATCACGTCAGGTGAGGCTAAAGTAATTTGAATGCTATCAAACTCTTGGTTACCGTTGCCGGTAGGGCTTTGCATGATATCGAGTAAATCTTTCAAGTTGCTTCTCCGTTATCTTTATAATCATCTCACAGCGTACCATTGACGCAGCTAAGATGAATGAAGGCAATGAACAGGGTTGAGACAAATCACTAAAAGCAGCAGCGATGCGCATACTGCTTTTAGATTGACCACTAAGAATAATAATTGACTAAGACCATGTTAAAGGTAGCCTCAGTCAGCCGTGCTTAATGGGTTTGCTTTAACTCAATATTAATACCCAGTGATTTGATTTCTTTGGTCAGTACGTTGAATGACTCAGGCATACCTGGATCCATATACTGCTCACCATCAACGATGTTTTTGTACATACGAGTACGGCCTTCAACATCATCCGACTTCACAGTTAGCATTTCTTGCAACGTGTAAGTCGCACCATATGCTTCTAGTGCCCACACTTCCATCTCACCGAAGCGCTGACCACCAAATTGAGCTTTACCGCCCAATGGCTGCTGTGTTACTAGAGAATAAGAACCTGTTGAACGCGCATGCATTTTGTCATCAACCAAATGGTTAAGTTTGAGCATATACATGTAGCCAACGGTCACTTTGCGGTCAAACTTCTGACCGGTACGACCATCATACAATGTCTGCTGACCATCACGATCCATACCAGCAAGCTCAAGCAAATCTTTAACTTGGCTTTCTCTTGCGCCGTCAAACACTGCTGTGCCCATTGGTACACCAGCACGCAAGTTATCTGCTAGCGCCATGATATCATCATCACTCAAGCTATCAAGATCAACTTGTTCACCGCCGACTTGGTTATAGATTTTGTCCAAGAAATCACGCAGCTCTTTGATCGCTGCTTGAGATTTGAGCATACCATCAATCTTCTCGCCCAAACCTTTAGCTGCCATGCCCAAATGCGTCTCTAGTACCTGACCGATGTTCATACGAGATGGTACACCAAGTGGGTTCAATACGATGTCAACGGTATTACCATTCTCATCATAAGGCATATCTTCGACTGGCATAATGCGCGATACAACACCTTTGTTACCATGACGACCAGCCATTTTATCACCAGGCTGAATACGACGCTTAACCGCTAGATATACCTTAACGATTTTTTGTACGCCATGTTGTAAGTCATCACCAGCGGTTAATTTGCGTTTTTTCTCAGCAAACTTCACATCGATGTCTTTTTGCTTATCAACCAAATACTCAGCGATTTGCGTTAAACGCTCAGAGATTTCTTCTTCAACTGGCTGAATATCAAGCAAAGTCTCAAGGCTCATATCTTTCATATCAGCCAATGCCATCACTGTACCGGCTTTTAGACCAGAACCACCACTGACTTTTTGGCCATCTAATAGATTACCAATACGACCACGGGCTGCTTCTTCAAAGATACGTAGCTCTTCTTTTAAATCTTTACGGTAGCTATCAAGCTGTGATTTTTCAATAGCTCTTGCACGCGCATCTTTTTCGACGCCATCACGGGTAAAGACTTGAACGTCAATAACCGTACCTTTGCTTGATGTTGGAACACGCAAAGACGTGTCTTTCACATCAGCCGCTTTCTCACCAAAGATAGCCCGTAGTAGTTTCTCTTCTGGCGTTAGTTGCGTCTCACCTTTTGGCGTAACTTTACCAACTAGAATATCACCAGCATCAACTTCAGCACCGATATAAACGATACCTGCTTCATCAAGACTTGATAATGCAGCTTCACCAACGTTTGGAATATCAGCAGTAATCTCTTCTGTACCTAGCTTGGTATCACGTGCCACACAAGTCAATTCTTGGATATGAATCGTGGTGAAACGATCTTCTTTAACTACTTTTTCAGATAGCAAGATTGAATCTTCGAAGTTGTAACCATTCCACGGCATAAATGCGATGCGAATGTTCTGACCTAGCGCTAGCTCACCAAGATCCGTTGATGGACCATCAGCCAAGATATCACCCAAAGCGATCTCATCACCTTGGTTAACAATGATACGTTGATTGATACAAGTGTTTTGGTTAGAGCGTGTGTATTTGATCAAGTTATAGATATCAATACCCGCTTCACCAGCGACCATTTCGTCTTCGTTTACACGAACAACGATACGTGATGCATCAACGTCTTCAATCACACCGCCACGTTTTGCAATCACACAAACACCAGAGTCACGAGCAACGTGACGCTCCATACCAGTGCCTACTAACGGCTTATCAGCACGTAACGTAGGAACCGCCTGACGCTGCATGTTCGAGCCCATCAAGGCACGGTTAGCATCATCATGCTCTAGGAATGGAATTAAGCCTGCTGCGACCGATACTACCTGACTTGGCGACACATCCATATGCGTCACTTTTTCTGGCGGCATACGGACGAATTCACCATAGCTACGCACACTGACCATTTCATCAGATAACGCGCCTTCTGCGGTTACTGGTGAATCAGCCTGTGCAATGACCGTACCTACTTCTTCGATTGCTGATAGATACTCAATAACGTCTGTTACTTTACCATCAACCACACGGCGATACGGCGTTTCTAGGAAGCCAAAGCTGTTAGTTTTTGCAAACGTAGCTAGTGAGTTGATCAGACCAATGTTTGGACCTTCAGGAGTCTCAATCGGACATACACGGCCATAATGGGTATCATGTACGTCACGTACTTCAAAGCCTGCACGTTCACGGGTCAAACCACCAGGTCCTAATGCTGATACACGGCGTTTATGGGTAACTTCCGACAATGGGTTGTTCTGATCCATAAACTGTGACAACTGGCTTGAACCAAAGAACTCTTTAACCGCAGCGGCAACAGGCTTTGAGTTAATCAAATCCTGTGGTGACAAGTTATCAGATTCCGCTGAGCTTAGACGCTCTTTCACGGCACGCTCAACACGTACTAGACCAACACGGAATTGATTTTCTGCCATCTCGCCTACTGAACGAATACGACGGTTACCTAAATGGTCAATATCATCGACTTCGCCACGACCGTTACGGATTTCGATCAGCTCTTTTAGAACGTTAACGATATCTTCATTGGTCAATACGCTACGAGCGCGTTGAATATCTGGATCATCAGTGTTATCAAATTCTAAACCGAGACGACGGTTGAATTTCATACGACCGACATTTGACAAGTCATAACGATCAGCGTTAAAGAACATGCTGTCAAACAGTTTTTCAGCAGTCTCAACGGTTGGTGGCTCACCTGGACGCATGACTTTATAGATTTCAATCAATGCTTCTTCACGGCTTGAGGTACTATCTGCACGTAGCGTGTCAGCAATATAACTACCCTGATCGATATCGTTGGTGAATAGAATGCTGAATTCTTTGATAGACTCGCTGGCTTCAAATGCGCTTAATTTAACCAATAATTCATGGTCAATCAAAGTATTAGCTTTAGCGATAACTTCATCATTTACGACGATATCTTCAGCTAAGATACGCTCATAGAGATATTCATCAGGCACCGCAATTTTCGTCATACCTGCTTCTTCAAGCTGACGGATACGGCGCGCATTAATACGCTTGCCCTGCTCTACAATGACATCACCTTCTGGTGATACGATATCAAACTGAGCCATCTCACCACGTAGGCGATCAGCTACTAAGTCAATTTCAAACTGCTCTTCGCCTTTATAAACAGCCACTTTATCAAAGAACAAATCTAAGATTTCAGAAGTTGTTAACCCAAGCGCACGTAGAATGATTGACGCAAGTAACTTACGACGACGGTCAATACGAGCAAAAACTAAATCTTTTGCATCAAATTCAAAGTCTAACCATGAGCCACGGTAAGGGATGATACGTGCGTTATAAAGCACTTTACCACTTGAATGCGACTTACCTTTATCATGATCAAAGAACACACCAGGTGAACGATGTAGCTGAGATACGATAACACGCTCAGTACCATTGATAATGAAAGTACCGTTAGCCGTCATCAAAGGCATCTCGCCCATATAAACGCTTTGCTCACGGATATCTTTGATTGCCGCTTTGCTGTCTTTGTCTTTGCTGTCTTTATCTTTGATAATCAAGCGAATTTTGACACGCATCGGTGCAGCAAACGTTGAGCCACGTAAGATACACTCACGCTCATCAAACTCAGGCGTACCTAAATAATATTCAACGAATTGTAGCTCTGCGTTACCAGAGTGACTCTCAATTGGGAAAATAGAGGAATACGCAGCTTGCAAACCAGTATTCTCACGAGCTTTTGGCTTTTTGTGCTCTTGCAAAAATTGCTCGTAAGAATCTACTTGAATAGACAGTAAATAGGGAATGTCCATCACAGTGGGCAATTCAGCAAAACTTTTGCGAATACGCTTTTTTTCAGTATAAGAATATGCCATCGAGAGTCCTTACAGTAAACGTGGAAACAAATTAAAAGCGTGGCCAGCGTACATAAATACGATGCAAACTTGGCGACGTAAACGATAATATAAAACAGGTGATCGTGTTCGGTTTATATCTTTTGTCAATTACTACTTCTGCTATCAGTGCTTGCTTAGCACCCTTACTTTAATTTTATAATCAGTATCTAAGTCAGTCTATATGACCACTCAGACTATTAAATTCAATATCATATCATCAAAAACATATTGCTTTTGAGGCAAAACTTACTCGTAAAGGTAAGGAAAAATGACTTATTTAAGGGTATTTCTAAGTTATCTGCAATCAAAACTGGTTATATCTAGGCAATTTTCTTTCAAAACAATGGCTCTATCAAAACCAACAACTCTATAAAAACTAATATCGTCGCTGATATGTACCGTCTATAAGCCTAACTACTGACAGTGAAACCATACGAAACGGACAACCTAAACTGAATAGCTTTTCAGAATTAATAATAATCGGGGTAACTATAACTTTTAGAATCAGTATAAACTATAGTGTTAATGGGAAAGCATGCAGACACAAAAAAATGCCAAACATCTATGGACGTTTAGCTCATATCAACTGATTTCAAAAACTGGCATGTGTGCTTGCATGTATATCGTCTGTCCTTTTGATGGGTATCCACCGTGATGTTGCATACGTATGTTGGCAGACACAAAAGGTCAAGCTACGAATTATAGTAAAAAAAAGCTGGCAATGCAAGGCATTACCAGCTTTTTTTGTACAGCAGTTAAACTATTTTAGTTCAACAGTTGCACCAGCTTCTTCAAGTTTCTTTTTCAACTCTTCAGCTTCAGCTTTGTTAACGCCTTCTTTGATTGGAGCTGGAGCGCTTTCAACCAAATCTTTCGCTTCTTTCAAGCCAAGACCAGTAGCTTCACGTACGGCTTTAATTACGCCAACTTTCTTCTCGCCAAAGCTGGCAAGAACTACGTCAAACTCGTCTTTTTCTTCAGCAGCAGCAGCAGCAGGGCCAGCAGCAGCAGGTGCAGCAGCAACAGCAGCTGTTACGCCGAATTTTTCTTCCATAGCGCTGATTAATTCAACGATATCCATTACTGACATTTCAGCGATTGCGTTTAACACGTCATCTTTAGATAGTGCCATGAGAACTCTCCGTTATCTGATAAAAATTAATTGATTTTAATATCGCTTGGATTGCTTGCCAAATTTTCAAATAGTGTTGACAATAAAGTGCAATCGGCGATGTCAAAGTTACGTTAAAACAAGCAATTAAGCAGCTTCTTTTGCGTCTTTGATTGCTGCAACAGTGCGAACGAACTTGCCAGGAACTGCGTTCATAGTCTGGACAAGCTTGGTCACTGGTGCATTCATAGTAGCCATCAAGATAGAGATTGCTTCGTCGCGAGTTGGTAGCTTCGATACGCGCTCTAGCTCTTCTGGACCATAAACCACACCACCAACTGATACCAATTTGGTCTCTAAAGCTTTGTTATCTTTGCTGAAGTCGAAAACGACTCGAGCAGCAGATCCCAAATCTTCCATAGAGAAAGCCAAAAGTAGTGGACCAGTCATACGGTCTGACATGCTCTCAAACTTAGTGCCTTCAAAAGCGCGTTTTGCTAGGGTATTTTTTACCACTTTCAAAACGACGCCTTTTTCACGGGCTTGTTCGCGCAGCTTAGTAAGCTTTGCAACACCAATACCGTGATATTCGGCAGCTACTGCTGAGTAAGCATTAGCAGCAACTTCAGACACTTCAGCCACAACTTGTTGTTTTTGCTCTAGCGTTAATGCCATAAGTTGACTCCTTTAATCTTATCAATCTGCTCAGTATTTCAATGCTTAAAAACCGAAGTTCTTAATTATTAAATGACTGGCTTAGATCGACTTGATACGACACGTTATTCGTAAACCTTATAAAAATAAACTTTACTTATAACGACTGATTACGGCACCGTTATCAGAATGACATCAAGTGATAGGTTGCCCTATCGGCTCTTATCAACAACTGGGTGGGTCACCGTCTGCGTAGGACAACTAAGATTTTCATCTGTCGTCGATTAACAAAAGCAGCTCATTGTCATTACTAATAATCTAAAAATTATTAACTATAACGCAAAACTACCCTCTACCTACGGTCTTAGACAGCATAGCGTTTGCTACGCTGACCTAATTCTTTAAAATATTTTTGCGTCCTTTATTTAAAATCGTCAAATAAAGGCACATATTTAACTATTTTGCTGTGCGATATGGAACTGGATCAATACTTAGACCAGGACCCATAGTGCTAGACAAGGTGATTTTCTTGATGAAAGTACCTTTAGAAGTAGCAGGTTTAGCACGTTTTAGATCTGTAATTAGTGCTTCAGCATTTTGGATTACTTGCTCAGCAGTAAAACCAATTTGACCGATAGTCGTGTGGATAATACCTGCTTTGTCTACACGATACTGTGCTTGACCGGCTTTAGCGTTAGTAACCGCTTCAGCAACGTTAGGCGTAACCGTACCGACTTTAGGGTTAGGCATTAGACCACGTGGACCTAGGATAGTACCTAATTGACCAACAACACGCATTGCATCAGGAGCAGCAATAACGATATCAAAGTCCATGTTACCGGCTTTGATTGATTCTGCTAGGTCTTCAAAACCAACGATATCTGCACCAGCTTCTTTGGCGGCTTCAGCAGCAGCACCTTGAGCAAATACAGCAACGCGTTTGGTTTTACCAGTACCAGCAGGTAGGTTGGTAGCGCCACGAACCACTTGATCAGATTTACGTGGGTCAACGCCCAAGTTTACTGCGATATCAATTGATTCTTTAAACTTAAGAGGTGGCAAATCGTTTAGGATTTGAACCGCTTCTTCGATAGTGTATTGTTTTTCGTGCTCAATACGGCTATTGATTTCTTTTTGACGTTTGGTTAGCTTAGACATTATACACCCTCCACGGTAATACCCATTGAACGTGCAGTACCAGCGATGGTACGAACAGCAGCATCAAGATCAGCAGCAGTTAAATCTGCATCTTTGGTCTTAACGATGTCTTCTAGTTGTGCACGGTCAACTTTACCGACTTTAGCGGTGTTAGGTGTACCAGAACCTTTAGCAATACCAGCAGCCTTACGTAGTAAGTATGCAGCTGGTGGTGACTTCATGATGAAGGTAAAAGACTTATCGCTGTATACAGTGATCTCAGTAGGAATCGGTAGACCCGGCTCTTGGTTTGAGGTCGCAGCGTTAAATTCTTTACAGAACGCCATGATGTTCACGCCTTTTTGACCCAATGCTGGACCAATCGGTGGTGAAGGATTTGCTTTGCCTGCAGGCACTTGCAGTTTGATGTAACCATCAATCTTCTTAGCCATGATACTCTCCTAAATGGGTAATAGCGCCAAATCAACGTAATATAATCTTCGTTGACTAACAGCTCCCCGGTTGATGAATTTTTTGCTGATTTAGTCTAGCTTTTCAACCTTACTAAACTCAAGCTCGACCTGAGTCGGACGATTAAATACGTTTACCGTTAAATGTAGCTTAGACTTTTCATAATCCACTTTTTCAACCAACCCTTTAAAGTCAGTAAATGGACCGTCGATAACCAATAACTCTTCGCCCGGCTCAAATAGAGTCTTAGGACGTGGATCAGTTTCAGTCTGATTCAAACGGTTTAAAATACGATCTGCTTCTACTTGGGTAATTGGTGCTGGTGTTTCAGGTGTACCACCGATGAAACCCATAATACGTGGACAATCTTTAACGATATGCCAAGTATTGTCGTTCATTTCCATCTGGATCAATACATAACCTGGAAAGAACTTACGCTCACTCTTACGCTTTTTGCCGTCTTTCATTTCGACGACTTCTTCAGTAGGAACCAATACGTCACCGAAAGAATCCGCAAATTCACTACGATTAATACGATCAGTTAATGAACGCTGTACTTGCTTTTCATATCCTGAAAACGCTTGGACAATATACCAACGCATATCACGCTCCTGATCATTATAAGTAAGTTTTAGATTAAGTCTCACTAATACGTGCGACTAACCAATAAAGATGCCAACGAACCAATTGAAAAAGTTATCTAATAGCCAAACTAGAAAACCAACAATGGCAATCATGACAATGACCTGCCAGGTATATTGAAACGTTTCATCTTTACCTGGCCATGTCACTCGGCGCAATTCAACAGCAGCGTCTTTTAATAATATTTTAAAAGCGCGACCCTGATGCGTTAATGCCAAGCATACTAAGGCGAATACAATAAGGGCAACGATAATACCAATACGTACCCAAACATCATTGGCAGGTTGCCAATAGCCAGGTAAATATTGATTAACTAACGTCGCCCCGATCAATACTGCTGCGGCAAGTAGCCACAATACCACATCTTTTATTGAACCTGTTTTAGCCACTTCAACAGCAGTTGTTTGATTGCCCGCTGAGATGTGCTTACCTTTAGACAGCATTCCACCAGCACCGGCCTTGGCATCAGATAACTTAGTCTCGAGGTTATCTTGATCATTGCTCATAAAGAACTCGCTTCGGAGATGGTGAGGTATAACAAAGATGTGATAAGAAGATGGCAGGCGATGTAGGACTCGAACCTACAACCCTCGGTTTTGGAGACCGATGCTCTACCAATTGAGCCAATCGCCTATGGGTGTTAAGGCTGATAATTATACAAGATTTTAATGAGAATGCAAGTTTTAAGATGATATTTTATCTGGATAATTTAATAAATCGCTTTTTCAGTGATAAAAAATCAGAAAACTCTATTTAGAATCACATATGAAAGCCAAAATCTAACAGAAGTTACTACTTTAATAGTTTAAAACATACAGCTAGTATTTGAATAACCACTGACTTGATAAGCATTGCTCTGACTTATTAAACTGTTAATAAAAAAAGCCACCCTTTTACAAGGATGGCTTCTTTATGACTAACTCATAAGCTCATTACTGAGACTTAGTGATTAGTTCAATACGTTAGCAACAACACCAGCGCCTACAGTACGGCCGCCTTCACGAATTGCAAAGCGAAGACCTTTG